>NZ_JALPRI010000009.1:0-222444 GCF_030464785.1 Paraburkholderia sp. SEWSISQ10-3 4 | reverse complement strand
CCTGCTAAGTGGGCACCGTGGTCTGCTACGGGTAGTGGTGCGACTGGAATCCGTGTTCTCGCACACTCCGCGCTAGTGACAAAGGAGTCATCAGCTCCCACTCCGCACTACGTGCGTCGCGGACGGGTTTGCATGGGAAACCAAGGGCTTCGTTCAAGATCTATGGGAGCCGTCGGCTTCGCCTCGGCGACACGCCTCTGCGCCCTCCAGTGCCCCCGTCGCCTCAAATGACATGTCCGGTTGTGCTGAATCTTGGTTGCGGTTGCGGTTGTCGTTCCAACAGTGTTCTCGCACACTCCGCCTTGGTAGCAACGCAGTCATATCTCCAGATTAAGCCAGTCACGGCAAAACCATCTATTTACAACATAAAAAGGCGCTAGCGCCTTTCTATGTTCGTAGCCTAGTACCGCGGGTTTTTGTCAGTGTGCTGTTGCAATAGGGCGCGTGATCGTTTTAAAGCGTCCCTGCCTGTTGCGCATGGTTCCCATTGCGCGCATGCCTCTGCAGTTCTCCGGTGCCCTCTGCGTGGCCTTCGCCAGAAGGTTCGCTGCGCGACGCGCGGTAATGCAGCGTTGGGGTACTCCCTTCGCATCAAGCGCGATGATCTGGTACAACTCGCGATCAATCTCGACTTCTCGCCGATAATCCTCGCCAGTGTCGATCAGTACTTCCAGCAGTTTTCGCTGACGATGCCTCTCTTCCCGCGTCACCGCCGGACTCCTGAATATCGAGGCCGCAAGCGTGACCAACTTGTCCAGTTGGCTTAGTTGCCGGTCAACCAGTCTGAAAGCAGACAGGGCAAGTTTTTCGTATTGAAGTGCGTCAACAGGTGGGCGCGATGTGGTTCGTGAATTCTTGGCGGATTTACTCATGGCGCGATCTCCCTGAAACTTACCTGGACCGCCCGACGCACTAGCCTGTAGTTTGCAAAGTGGTGAGCGGGCTCAATGACAAGGTTGGCGACCGGTGCCAAACGAAAACCGGCAGGCCCGAAGGCCTCCCCATCACGGCCCGCCCATAAGACGCGCAGAGATAGACACAGACCTGCCGAGACAGGTCTGCGTTTGGCAACAGGCCGCCAAGCCTGACCGTCGTTGTTTTGACGGCGAATTGAGTTTAAAACGTATCGTTTCGCGAGTGATCGCCTGCCTGGGCTAAGGAGCGCGGGAAATCGCTATTTCCGAAATTTCCCAAACGCGCGCCCGAACACAGAACTACAGCACCGAAGAAATTTCAGCAATGAAACTGAGTATTGATAGGTAACCGACCGCGACGTCGCGCGAAGCGCGACGGGGCAAACGCTTCCGGCGAGCACGAAGTGTGAGACGGGAAGTATGACGCCCTTGTCACTAACGCCGAATGCGAGAGAGCACAGATTCCAGATGCACCACTACCCGTAGCAGACCACAGTGCCCACTTAGCAGGGGCTTCTAGCCGCTTTCTTTGCTTATCTTTCTTTGCGGCGGCAAAGAAAGTAAGTGCCGCCCCGCACAGGGGCAACACTATAGACCACTAACAATTCAAGGAAAGGCACCAAAGCCAGAACAAGGAAAGGCCAAAGCCCTAAGAACACGGCCAATGCCGCCGCAAAAGGCAAAACAAAAACCTCAAGCAGCCACCAACATCCCATCCGCGGAGCGCCCCACCTGCTGCCGAGCAGCAAACGCATCCCCGATCATCAAAAGACTAGGCTGCGAAGCATCAAGCCACTGCTGAGCCTCGCCACAAGCGAGGCCCGAAAGCGTAAGAGTCAGCATCCGCTCACGAGGCGTACTACAAGCCTCGACAATCGCCACAGGAGTCGCGCCATCGCGCCCAGCGTCGATCAACTGCTGCGCGATCTCAGGTCCGCTATCCCGCCCCATATAGAACACGAGCGAATCCGCATTCACCTGCTCCCGAATCGCCGCAGTATCAGCCGCCCGGCTATGCGTAGCCAACGCAACACTGCGAGACACGCCGCGAAGCGTCAACGAACGCTTCAACGTTGCCGCACTGGCAAGTGCCGCCGTAATCCCAGGCACCACCTCATACTCGATGCCCGCCGCCTCAAGCGCCCGCATCTCCTCATCGGCACGCCCAAACAACATCGGATCACCGCCCTTCAGGCGCACCACCACATCGTGCTCAAGCGCCGCATCCACGATCTGCTTGTTGATGAACTGCTGCGCCGTCGACAACTGCCCGCACCGCTTGCCAACCGCAATCCGCCGCGCGTGGGAAGGTGCGTAGTCGAGCATCGCCGGCTCGACAAGCGCGTCGTGCAACACCACATCCGCCGTGCCGAGCAGCCGCGCGCCGCGCACCGTGATGAGATCCGCGGCCCCTGGCCCTGCACCGATCAGATACACCTTACCCATTCGCCTTAACCCCATTCGTCCAGTTCGTGCGAAACCCGAAACCGAGAGCGCGCGTTAGTTGCCCAGTCGGTGACTCAAGCCGAAAACGCCCGGATCATCCCGGCCGCGACCGTGTGATGCGTCGCTTCGTCGATCAGCACGAATGCGCCCGTGCCCTGATGCGAGTCGTACACGTCGCACACCAGCGGCTTTTGTAACGTCAGCGACACGCGGCCGATGTCGTTCATCGTCAGGTCCTTGCGATCGGTTGCCTGCGACAGCGTATGCACGTCGAGCACTTCCTTGATCGCGCCGATCCGAGCGAACACCGTATTGGTGGTCTGCTTCAACAGGTACTTGCGTTGCGTCGACAGCGGCGTGTCATCGAACCAGCACAGATCGGCTTCCAGCTTCTTGGCCGGTTCCGGCGCTGCTTCGCGCAGCACGAAGGTGTCGCCGCGCGATACGTCGACGTCTTCCGCCAGGCGAATCGTCACGGTTTGGCCGGCAAACGCGCGGTCCACCGCTGCCGTACCGCCCGTCACCGGCGCGATAATCTCGGCAACCGTCGCTTCACGGTTCGCCGGCAGCACGACGATGGTGTCGCCAACCTTCACCTCGCCCGCTTCGACACGGCCCATGTAGCCGCGGAAATCGTCGGCCTGGCTGCCGTCCTGGCGCGCCACCCATTGCACCGGGAAACGCAGCGCCTGGCCCGTCGGAACTTCCACCGGCAAGGCTTCGAGCAAATCGAGCAGCGGCTCGCCCGCGTACCACGGCATGCTTTCGCTAGCGGTCACGATGTTGTCGCCCTTCAGCGCCGACACCGGCACGAAGCGCACATCGTTCAGACCGAGTTGCCGCGCGAGATCGACATACGCATCGCGAATCTCGTTGAAACGCGTTTCGCTGTAGTCGACGAGGTCCATCTTGTTGATCGCGACGATCGCGTGTTGCAAGCCGAGCAGCTTTACCAGTGCACTGTGGCGCTTGGTTTGCGGCAGCAGTTGCGCGACGCCATCGATGAACGTCACACGCGTTGCATCGACCAGGATGATCGCTGCGTGTGCCGTGGATGCGCCCGTCACCATGTTGCGCGTGTACTGCTCGTGGCCCGGCGTGTCGGCGATGATGAACTTGCGCTTAGCCGTTGCAAAGTAACGGTAGGCGACGTCGATCGTGATGCCTTGCTCACGTTCGGCTTCGAGGCCGTCCGTCAGCAGCGACAAATCGATTTCGTCGCCAACGGTACGCTTATTCTTTGCGCGCGACAGTGCCGAGAGCTGATCGCTCAACACCGCTTTGCTGTCGTACAGCAGGCGGCCGATCAACGTGCTCTTGCCATCGTCGACGCTACCCGCAGTAATGAAACGCAGCACGCCGAGGTCTTCTGGTTGGTGAATACCGCTCATGATTGCTTTACCTTGGTTCGTGTGCTTAGAAATAACCTTGCTTCTTACGCTGTTCCATCGCGGCTTCGGAGACCTGGTCGTCCATCCGCGTCGCGCCGCGTTCCGTGATTTCGGTCACGGCCGTTTCGGCGATGATCTTCTCGAGATCATCCGCATCGCTTTCCACCGGGCACGTGCAGCTGATATCGCCCACGGTGCGAAAACGCACCAGCGCGGTTTCGCTGGTCTCGCCTTCACGCATCGGCGTAAGCGGCGTAACCGGCACGAGCAGGCCGTTGCGGCGCACGATTTCGCGTTGATGCGCGTAATAGATCGACGGCAGCTCGAGTTGTTCGCGGGCGATGTATTGCCACACGTCGAGTTCAGTCCAGTTCGAGATCGGGAACACGCGCAGGTGTTCGCCGTTATGCAGACGCGCGTTATACAGGCTCCACAGTTCCGGGCGCTGCGCCTTCGGATCCCATTGACCGAATTCGTCGCGGAACGAGAAGATCCGTTCTTTTGCCCGAGCCTTTTCTTCGTCGCGGCGCGCGCCGCCGATCAGCGCGGTGTACTCATGTTCAGCGATCGTTTCGAGCAGCGTCACGGCTTGCGCGGCATTGCGCGAATCCAGTTCGCGGCGCAGACGCACGGTGCCACGCTTGATCGAATCTTCAACGTGACCCACCACCAGTTCAGCGCCGATCTCTTTCGCACGGCGATCGCGGAAGTCGATCACTTCGTCGTAGTTGTGACCGGTGTCGATATGCACGAGCGGGAACGGCAGCACAGTCTTGCGATTTGCGCCGATGCCGAAGGCTTTCAGTGCGAGGTGCAACACCACGACCGAATCCTTGCCACCCGAAAACAGCAATGCGGGCTTGCTGCATTCGGCGACCAGTTCGCGCAGGATGTGGATCGACTCGGCCTCGAGCCAATCGAGGTGATCCATCCGGTTCGCCGTGTTGGTAAGCGGTGCATTCACAGTGGAATCGAGCGTGGTGCTCATGTTTGGGTCCTTCGTTGATTCGCGTCGCCAGCGGTTGCTCGCGTCGCGGAAGTATTCAAATCGGTATGTGAGGCGTTCAGGTCGGAAACCAAGGCCTGAACTGCCTGAATGCTCTATGCCGAAGCGTTTTCGCTGCTGATGACGGTAATCGGCGTAATCGTCGTGATGTGCAGGCCGCATTCCTTCGTATCGCGCGACTCCCACCACCAGCGCCCTGCCCGGCTGTCTTCACCGGGACGGATTGCGCGGGTACAAGGCTCGCAGCCGATGCTCGGATAACCGCGCGCATGCAGCGGATTGACCGGCACGTCCAATGCTTTCAGATAGTCCCACACTTCGGCTTCGGTCCAGTCCGTCAGCGGATTGAACTTGGCGATATTGCGAGCGGCGTCGTGTTCTTCCTCGTGCAGTTCGGCACGCGTCACCGACTGCTCGCGGCGCTGGCCCGTCACCCATGCGCTGACATCCGACAGCGCGCGGTTCAACGGCTCGACCTTGCGGATTTCGCAGCAACGCTTGCGCAGATCGACGCTTTCATAAAACGCGTTCAGACCATGCGAGCCGACATACTCTTCAACTGCGGCGGCTTGCGGGTGAAACTGCTCTATGTCGTAGCCGTATCGCTCTTTCACGCGATCGAGCATGCCCAGCGTTTCCGCGTGCAGACGGCCTGTGTTCAGCGAGAAAATGCCGATCTTCACGCCACGCGACAGAATCGCGTGCGTGAGCAGCATGTCTTCCGCTGCGAGGCTGCTGGCAAGCTTCACGTTCGCGTGACGCGCGGCGATCGAATCGAGTAGCGCATCAAGGCGCTCGACCTTCGCAGCGAGTTCCGGCGTGAGCAATTGTGCGCCGCTCATGCCGAGGCCTTCGCCAGTTCGCCCGCTTCGCGGCGACGGAACAGCGGCGAAGAGTTCACCGCGCCCTGATAGTTGAAGCTGAATTCGTCGAATGCCTTGAGCGCGTCGTCGAAGTCTTTATCTTCACGCAGCGCATACGCGTCGAAGCCGCAACGGAACATGAACGCCAGCTGATCGCGCAGCACGTCGCCGATCGCGCGCAATTCGCCCTTGTAGCCATAACGCTCGCGCAACAGGCGGCCGATGCTATAGCCGCGGCCATCGCGGAACACCGGGAAGTCCACGCCGATCAGTGCGATTGTGTCGAAATCGCCGACGATATCTGCCGGTTCGCTATCCGGCGCGAGCCACACGCCGATTTCAGCGGTGCTGCGCGAAGCGATCAGCGCGTCGCGCGAAGCTTGCCACAGCGCGAGCGGCACCAGCACCTTGCCGGCCGGCAATGCGTCGACTGCGGGCAGCGTGCCGTCTTCAGCGGCGCGCACCACCGTCCAGTCATCGTTGACGATCGCGCGATTCTTGATAATAGAAGCCATCTGTTCAGTATCCTTTTCGCGGTTACGCGTGAGCCGGTTGACGCGAGGCGTACACACGTTCCTTGAACGGGGCCATGCCGATGCGGTTGTACGTTTCGATGAAGCGTTCGCCTTCGTGGCGATTCTCCACGAACGTGTCGATCACTTTGCTCATCACGTCCGGCATTTCTTCCGCCGAGAACGACGGGCCGATCACGCGGCCGAGATGCGCACCAGTTGCACCCGTGCCCTGCTCGCCGCCGAGCGTCACCTGATACCACTCCGAGCCGTCCTTATCGACGCCCAGAATGCCGATGTTGCCGACGTGGTGGTGACCGCAAGCATTGATACAACCCGAGATGTTCAGCGACACGTCGCCGAGGTCGTACACGTAGTCGAGATCGTTGAAACGTTCCTGAATCGCCAGGGCAATCGGAATCGACTTGGCATTCGCGAGCGAGCAGAAATCGCCGCCCGGGCACGCGATGATGTCGGTCAGCAAGCCGATGTTCGGCGTCGCGAAACCTTGCGCCTTGGCCTTTTCCCACAGCGCGAACAGGTCGCGCTTCTTGACGTTCGCGAGAATCAGGTTCTGTTCGTGCGACACGCGGATTTCGCCGAGCGAGTACTCGTCGGCCCAATCGGCGACCGCTTCCATCTGCGCGTCGGTAGCATCGCCCGGGGCGATCGTGGTCGGCTTCAGCGACAACGTGACGGACGAATAGCCCGACACTTTGTGGGGACGCACGTTACGTTCGACCCAACGGGCAAACGCACGGTTTTCCAGCAGATGGTTCTCGAACGAAGCATCCGTATCGGGCAGCTTTTCGTACACCGGCGGCTGGAAGTATTGCGACACGCGGTCGACTTCGGCTTGCGTCAGCGTCGAAGGACCGTCTTTCAGGTGTTGCCATTCTTCTTCGACCTGCGCCGAGAATTTCTCCGGGCTCAGTGCCTTCACGAGAATCTTGATGCGCGCCTTGTACATGTTGTCGCGGCGGCCGTAGCGGTTGTACACACGCAGCACGGCTTCGCAGTACGTCAGCAGGTGTTGCCACGGCAGATCCTTGCGGATGATCGCGCCGATGATCGGCGTACGGCCCATGCCGCCGCCGGCCAGGATGTCGGCCACCAGTTCGCCCTGCTCGTTCGTCTTCAGGTACACGCCCATGTCGTGAATCTGCACGGCGGCGCGGTCTTCCTTCGAACCCGACACGGCGATCTTGAACTTACGCGGCAGCCACGCGAATTCCGGGTGGAACGTCGACCATTGGCGCAGGATTTCTGCCCAGGGGCGCGGATCGACCACTTCATCCGGCGCCACACCCGCGAACTGGTCAGCCGTGATGTTACGGATACAGTTGCCCGAGGTCTGGATGCCGTGCATTTGCACGGCCGCGAGCTTGCGCAGGATTTCCGGCGTCTCTTCGAGCTGGATCCAGTTGTATTGGATGTTCGAGCGCGTCGAAAAGTGACCGTAGCCGCGGTCGTGCTCGCGCGCGATCTGGGCCAGCACGCGCATCTGGTCGCTGCGCAGGTTGCCGTACGGAATCGCGATGCGGTGCATGTACGCATGGCGCTGCATGTACAGGCCGTTCTGCAGGCGCAGCGGACGGAACTCCTCTTCGCTCAATTCGCCCGACAAGCGGCGGCGAACCTGATCGGCGTATTGCGCGACCCGCTCATCGACGATGGTCTGGTCGTACTGATCGTATTGGTACATTCGGGGACCCCAATTTTTGCGTGACACACGACGTTCCGGTTACGTCGCGGCTTGAATACCTCTATTTGTCAGGTCAGGCGAATGAGGGTTTAGACCCATCTCTCATTTGCTTATGACAAATACAGATATCCATATTGAAAAAGATGGACAGATCGTAATAAACTCGCCTTATATTTCAAACGACTAAAAAATTCTTTTGATATGCGGAGAGGTTATATATGAACCTGCATCAATTCCGCTTCGTCCGCGAGGCTGTGCGGCAGAATTTCAACCTGACCGAAGCGGCCAAAGCACTGTTTACAAGCCAGCCGGGCGTCTCCAAGGCGATCATCGAGCTGGAAGACGAGCTGGGCGTCGAAATCTTCACACGACACGGCAAGCGCGTGCGCTCGCTGACCGAGCCGGGGCGCATCATTCTTCAGTCGGTTGAGAAGATTCTGCAGGAAGTGGAGAGCCTCAAGCGAGTCGGTAAAGATTACGCGGCCCAGGATCAGGGCAACCTGGTGATCGCCGCCACCCACACCCAGGCGCGCTACTCACTTCCGGCCGCCATCGCCGAATTCAAGAAGCGCTTCCCGAAAGTTCACCTTTCAATTCTGCAAGGCAGCCCGACCCAAGTGGCCGAAATGGTCATCCACGACCAGGCCGACCTCTGCATCGCCACCGAAGCGATCGCTAACTATAAGGAGCTGGTTTCGCTGCCCTGCTTCCAGTGGCACCACGTCGCCGTGATGCAACCGGATCATCCGCTGCTCGACCGCAAACTTTTGTCGCTGGATGATCTGACCCAATATCCGCTGATTACGTACGACAACGCGTTCGCCGGCCGCACCAAGATCAACGAGGCGTTCCGCCTGCGCGGGCTGCATCCGGACATCGTGCTGGAGGCGATCGACGCCGACGTGATCAAGACCTACGTGGAACTGGGTCTGGGCGTCGGCATCATGGCGGATATCGCGTTCAACGCCGAACGCGACCGCCATTTGCGCGCCATGCCGGTCGGCCACCTGTTCGGCAGCAATGTGACGCGAGTCGCGCTGAAACAGGGCGCCTATCTGCGCAGCTATGTGTATACGCTCGTCGAACTACTGTCGCCGAGCATGAACCGCAAGCTGATCGAACAGGCGCTCAAAGGCGAACACGAAACCTACGAACTTTGAACTGACTACGCTTCCTGCTACGGAGACCCTTGATGACGTCGCATAAGAACAAACTTCGCGGCCTGGCCGCTCTCGGCGCGCTCTTGCTCGCTACCGCAGCACAGGCCGACGTCAAGGTCGGCATCGATCTGTCGAGCACCGGCCCCGCGGCCGTGATCGGCATCACGAGCAAGAACGCGATGCTAATGTGGCCGGCCACGATCGCCGGCCAGAAAGCCGACTACATCTTCCTCGACGACGCGTCCGACCCGGGCGCGGCGGTGCGCAATATCCGCAAGCTGATCAATGAGGACCACGTCGACGTGATCGTCGGCCCGAATATCACGCCGGCGGCAATGGCCGCCCTCGATCCGGTCGCCGAAAGCCAGACGCCGATGATTACGCTGATCGGCTCGGCAAGCGTGGTCGAGCCCCAGGAAGGCAAGAAGGTGTGGGCCTACAAGATGGCGCAGACCGACAGCGCGATGGCCGACGTGATGACGCGCTACATGTCCAACCACAACGTGAAGACGGTGGGCTTCATCGGTTTCGCGGACGGCTACGGCGAGAGCTGGCTCAACGAGTTCAGCAAGTTCGCGGCCTTGCGGCATATTCAACTGGTGGCGACGGAACGCTATAACCGGACGGATGCCAGCGTCACCGGCCAGATTCTCAAGCTGATGGCTGCGAAGCCGGACGCGATCCTGATCGCCGGCGCCGGCACGCCGACCGTGCTGCCGCAGCGCACGCTGATCGAACGCGGCTTCAAAGGCCCGATCTATCAGACGCACGGCATCGCCACGCCCGAGTTCATCAAGCTGGGCGGCAAGGACGTGGAAGGCACGCTGTTCCCGACGCAGCCGGTCGTGGTGGCGCGCACGTTGCCGGCCGATCATCCGGCGAAAAAGGCGGCGCTCGCCTTCACCAACGAATACGAAGCGAAGTATGGCCTAGGCAGCGTGACCCAATTTGCGGGCGATGCGGCGGGCGTGTACCCGCGTTTGCAGGATGCCGTTGCGCGTGCGTTGAAGACGGCGCAGCCCGGCACGCCGGCTTTCCGCACGGCATTGCGTGACGAACTGGAGCATGCGCATGAGCTGGTCGTGCCGAACGGCGTGGTCAACACCAGCCCGAAGGATCACGTTGGGCTGGATCAGCGCGCGAGCGTGATGGGCATCATCAAGAACGGCAAGTTCGTTTATTTGAGCCAGTGAGGGTTGCGGCGCAAGTTCGGACGCAAAGTGGACACCGTGAAGGATCACGCCATCAGGGATAAGACCGCGCAATGATGCAACTTCGCACGCCCCGCGCGAAGTTGCTACAGTGGAAGCCTTTCCCCGACCAGCCGTCCCACATCATGCGCACCACCCGAGCCATCCACGCCGTCGAGCGGCTGAAAACCCGCAGCGGCAACCCGCAGTTCGCGGCAATCAGCCTGTCCGGCGGCCTGTTTTATCTGGTCGACAAATCGAGCGGTACCGATAAGAAAGTCTCCGATCCGCTGACGCTCGACGACTTCGTCAAATTCGTCGATGGTTTCGGACCGCCGAAGCCGCGCAAAGCGAGCAAGCTCGATATTGCTTTTGAAGAGCAGATCAAGAAAAGCAAGGGCGGTTGAGGAAGTGAGGCGCGCGACGCCAACACCGGGCTTTTAGCGGCGGCGGAGGTAGCTCGGCTACTACGCTCAACCGTTCGCAATCTCTTGCCACTGACCGTCCGCCGCGCTGCTTGCCAACACGGCGTCGATAAAACGTAGGCCCGCCACACCGTCATCCACCGTCGTGAGCAACAGGCTTTCAGCCGGCAACGGTTGACCTGCATTCAATGCTTCGATCTGTAACGCCGCATCCTTGTACAACTGCGCGAACGCTTCCAGATAACCCTCAGGATGCCCCTGTGGCACACGCGTCGCGTGCGCCGCGATCGCACTTGTCACCCGTCCGCGCGTCAGCCGCTCCGCCGAACCACCCAGCGGCGTGAACCACAGTTCGTTCGGATTTTCCTGATCGAAGGCGAGATTCGCTTTCGTCCCATACACCCGCAGACGCAGCGCATTCTCCGCGCCGCTTGCCACCTGACTCGCCCACAGCATGCCGCGCGCACCGTTCGAATAGCGCAGCATCGCCTGCACGTGATCGTCGATACGGCGTCCTGGCACGAAGGTATGCAATTCGGCGGATAGCGACGATGGCGTCATCCCCGTGATGAAGGCAGCGAGGTGATACGCATGCGTGCCGATATCGCCGAGACAACCGGCAGGTCCCGCTAAAGAAGGATCCGTGCGCCAGCCTGCCTGCTTGTTCGTGCCGCTCACTTCTATCGGTTCAGCCAGCCAGTCCTGCGCGTATTCGACTTGCACCACACGTATTTCACCGAGTTCACCTTGTTCAACAAGTTCGCGAGCATGGCGCACCATCGGATAACCGGAATACGTATGCGTCAGCGCGAACAACTTGTTCTTCTCGCGCGCGAGCTTCGCGAGCGCCTCGCCTTCCGCCAACGAAATCGCCAGCGGTTTGTCGCACACCACATGAATGCCCGCTTCGAGAAAAGCCGTCGCCACCGGTGCATGCAGATGATTGGGCGTGACGATCGCGACCGCGTCGATACCGTCGTCGCGCGCGGCTTCGGCGCGCGCCATCTCGCGCCAGTCTGCATAGCTGCGCGCGATGCCGGCCTCAGCCGCGCTCGCCTGTGCGCGCTGCGGATCGGACGACAACGCGCCCGCTACCAGTTCGAACCGGTCGTCGAGCCGCGCGGCGATTCGATGCACTGCGCCGATAAATGCGCCTTGCCCGCCACCGACCATGCCGAGCCTGAGTCTTCTTTGTGCCATCGCACTCGCTCCTTTGCGATCTGCTTCATCCACTTCACGGTTAGCTCGCAGCCAACTCGTTGTCAAATGCCTAGCACGCGTTTTAGCTGCGCTGCATCCACGCCACTGCCCGCGAAATCATCGAATGCATGATCAGCCACGCGAATGATGTGGCGGCGAATGAACTCCGCACCTTCACGCGCGCCGTCCTGGGGATGTTTCAGCGCGCACTCCCATTCCAGCACCGCCCAGCCGGGAAAATCGTATTGCGCCATCTTCGAGAAGATCGCGCCAAAATCGATCTGCCCGTCGCCAAGCGATCGAAAACGCCCTGCGCGTTCGACCCAACCGCTATAGCCGCCATACACACCTTGCTTGCCATTCGGACGAAACTCCGCGTCCTTCACATGGAACGCCTTGATGCGCTCGTGATAGATGTCGATAAACGCAAGGTAGTCGAGTTGCTGCAAAACGAAATGGCTCGGGTCATAAAGGATGTTCGCACGCGAGTGTTGCTTCACGGCGTCCAGAAAGCGCTCGAAGGTCACGCCGTCATGCAGGTCCTCGCCCGGATGCAGTTCGTAGCACACGTTCACACCCGCTTCGTCGAACGCATCGAGAATCGGCGTCCAGCGACGTGCGAGTTCCTCGAACGCCGCCTCTATCAAACCTGCGGGACGCTGCGGCCATGGGTACAAATACGGCCACGCCAGTGCGCCGGAAAACGACACGTGCGTATCGAGACCCAAACGCTGCGAAGCCTTCGCTGCGAGCTTCATCTGCTCGACTGCCCACTGCGTGCGCGCGGCAGGATCGCCGCGCACATGCTGCGCGGCAAAGCCGTCGAACAACACGTCATAGGCCGGATGCACGGCTACCAGTTGCCCTTGCAGATGCGTCGACAGTTCGGTGATCGTCACGCCGGCATCTTCCGCGACCTCGTGCAACTCGTCGCAATACGTCTGGCTCGCTGCCGCCTGCTCGAGATCGATCAGACGGATATCACACGGCACCTGAATCCCCTTGAAGCCGAGACTCGCGGCCCAGCCGGCCAGATGCGCGAAGTTGTCGAACGGCACCTCGTCGCCCATGAATTGGGCGAGAAAGATCGCCGGCCCTTTGATGGTTTTCATCGTACGGTTCCTCGAACTGTGACGCGCCTGTCACGCCTCTACGACAGAGACATGGCAAGCGCGCGCGGGATGCCCAGGATCAGAACGGCGAGTCAGGAAAATAGAACTGCTGTGCGTTTTCCTTCGTGATCAGCACCGACGGAATGATCGTGGTCGGCGGCAGTTTTTCGCCCTTCAGACGCGCCTCTGCGGTGAGCTTGATCGCGTCGTAGATGAATTTCGGCGAGTACGACACGTCAGCCTTGATCATCGGCGCGCCGTCCATCACGTTCTTCACCATGCCCTTCGAACCCGCGCCGCCGAACACAATCTTGATGTCGGTACGCTTGGCCTGCTCGATCGCCTTAATGACGCCAACGGCCATGTCGTCGTCCGCGGCCCAGACTGCGTCGATGTGCTTGAAGCGCGTGAGGTAATCCTGCATCACCTTGAAGGCGTCGTCGCGATTCCAGTTCGCATACTTACCGTCGAGAATCTTGATGTTCGGATACGCCTTCAATACGCCCGTAAACGCGGTCCAGCGTTCATTGTCGAGCGTCGTCGGAATGCCACGCAGCGCGACGATGTCGCCCTTGCCGTCGAGCGCTTTCGCCAGATACTCGGCGGGAATCTTGCCGAACGCGGTGTTGTCACCCGCAACATACGCATCCTGTGCGGTGGTATCCGTCAGGCCGCGATCCACTACTGTCACGTACACGCCCTTCTTCTTCACCTGAGCCACCGGCTGCGTGAGCGAGGCCGATTCGAACGGGAAAATCACCAATGCGTTGATCTTGTTCACCGTCACCAGATCCTGCAGCTGGTTCGCCTGTTCGGGCGCGCCGGCTGCAGTCTTCACGATCACCTTGAGATCAGGATGTGCTTTCTCCAGATCGGTTTTCGCCTTGTTCGCCCACCAGACGATGCCGCCCGTAAAGCCGTGGTCGGCAGTCGGAATCGCGACGCCCAGCGTGACCTTTTCATCGGCACGCGCAACGCCTGCCGTGCCTAGTATTCCCAACGCCAGCATGCCGGCGCCGACCACTCGAATGACCTGCTTCATGGTTGTGTCTCCTATTGTGAGGCGTTCATGCGCCCCGATTCTCGAACTTGCCGCTGTATTCCTTGAAGCTCAACGCCCACCACCTACCGCCGTCCGCGCTGCACAAACGCGACGAAGATAATCACGACGCCCTGCACCGCCGCGTTCAGATACACGCTGATGATGCTGGTCAGATTCAGAATATTGGCGATCACCGAAAGCAGGATCGCGCCGATCACCGTGCCGACTACGCGCCCTTCGCCGCCCTTCAACGCAGTGCCGCCCACCACCACTGACGCAATCGCCTCGAGTTCCCACAGCAAACCCGTGGTCGGCGTAGCCGAACCGAGCCGCGGCACATACAACACCGTCGCGACGCCGACGCAGATACCGAGCAGCACATACGTCACGATCTTCACGGTATCGACGCGAATCGCCGCGTAGCGCGCAACCTGTTCGTTGGAACCGATCGCCTGCACGTGGCGGCCAAACGCCGTGCGATTGAGGATCAACGCGCCGCCCGCCGCAACGACGAGGAACACCCAGATCGGGACAGGTACACCAAAGAAGCTCGCGTAATAAACCGGTCCGTATAGATCGGACAGCGAGTTATCCAATGTCAGCGCGCCGCCATCCGCGAGCCACGTCAGCACCGCGCGAAAAATGCCCAACGTACCCAACGTGACGATGAACGGCTCGATGCGTCCTTTGGTAATCAACAGCCCGTGCGCGCAGCCGAACAAACCGCCGAGCACCAGCGCGAACACAATGCCGAGCGTGAGAATCAGCAAGGGCGCGAACGAATGGCCGCCCACACCGGCAGCGAGTCCGTTCATCAGCCAGATCATGCTGCCCGCGATCAACGCCGCCATCGACCCGACCGACAAATCGATGCCGCCCGAAATGATCACGAAGGTCATGCCGACCGCGATGATGCCGATGAACGAGGTGCGTGTGAGCACGTTCATCATATTGTCGAGCGTCGCGAAATCGCGGTTGAGCAGCGTGCCGACGATGCACAGCAGGATCAGCCCAACGAGCGGCCCGAGCGCATACAGACGATGCGCGAAGCGCAACGCGCGGCCGGATTGGACAGCTTCAGTGGGTGCCGGTCGCATGGGCGATCAACTCCTCTTCGGTCAGGTGTTCGAGCGTGAGCGTGGTTTGCAGGCGTCCCGCGCGCATCACGGCGACGCGATGGCACAAACCAATCAGCTCGATCAGTTCGGATGAAATGACGATCACCGCGCGGCCCTGCGCGGCGAGACGATGAATCAGGAAATAGATGTCGCGTTTCGCGCCGACGTCGACGCCGCGAGTCGGTTCGTCGAGCACGATCACGTTTGGATCAGGTTGCAGGAACTTGGCGAGCGCGAGCTTCTGCTGATTGCCGCCAGAGAGCATGCGCGCGCGGCTCGACAAATCGCCTGTGCGAATGCCGAAGTCGTGAACGGCCTGGGTCAACGCCGCGCGCCCCGCTTTCATATCGAGCAAAGGATGCGCGTAACGCTCGAGCGTCATCAGCGTGACGTTGTCCTGCAGGCTTAGATTCACATGCAGGCCTTTGCCTTTGCGGTCTTCGCTTAGATACGTAATGCCGTGGCGCATGGCGTCGCGCGGGCTCTTCAGATCGGCGCGGCGGCCGGCGATTTCGACGCGGCCCGCCGTGCGTTTGCGCAGGCCGATGAGCGCTTCGAAGGCCTCGGTACGGCCTGCGCCGACGAGGCCCGCGAAACCCAGTACTTCGCCGGCGCGCACGTCGAAGCTCAGGTCTTCGACCCAGTCCGGTACGGCAAGGCCTTCTACCTTTAACGCGATCGGCGCGTCGGCAGGCACGGTGATCTTGTCGGGGAACATATCGGACACGTCGCGCCCGACCATCAGATTCGCCATCTGCTGCCGCGCAAGTCCCGCCGTTTCACTGCGTGCGACGAAGCGGCCATCGCGCATCACGATCACTTCGTCGGTGATGCGCTCGACTTCGTCGAGCTTGTGCGAGATGTAGACGATGGTTACGCCGTCGGTTTTCAGCTTCGCCATCAGCGTGAAGAGACGCTCGGTCTCGGACGGCGTGAGCGTGGCGGTCGGTTCGTCCATGATGAGCAAACGCGCGCGCCGCGACAGCGCTTTTGCGATCTCCACCATCTGCTTTTCCGCGACGATCAACTCGCGCACCTTCGTATCCGGCGCCTTCTCGAGACCCACCTGCGCCAGAAAACGTGCCGCCTCGGCGCGCATCGCAGCATCGTCGACGAACCAGCCGCGCTTTTTCTCATGACCGAGATACATGTTCTGCGCGATCGTCAGATGCTCGGCGAGATTGAACTCCTGGTGAATCAGCACGATGCCGGCCGCTTCCGCGTCGCGCGAACCGATGAACTGCTGCGCGTGGCCGTCGACCAGCAAGGTGCCCGAGGTCGCCGTTTCGTAGCCGGCGAGGATTTTCATTAGCGTCGACTTGCCTGCGCCGTTCTCGCCGAGCAAACCGTAGATACGCCCGGGCGCCAGGTCAAAGCTCACCCCGTGCAGCACGCGCACTGGCCCGAAGTCTTTGCGGATATCGTCGAAGCGGATGGCGAGGCTCATGGCTTACGCGCTCCTGCGAATTACGAGCCGATGCGGCAGCAGCACGCCCGGCACGTTCGCCAACGGATTCGCGAGCCGTTGCAGCAGGAGACGCGCGGCGGTTTCGCCGAGTTCGCGCATCGGTTGGGCGATGGTGGTCAGCGGCGGATCGACTTGCGCGGCGAGCGAGATGTCGTCAAAGCCGACCACCGCGACGTCGTCCGGCACGCGCTTGCCGACGCTGCGCAAGCCGTGGATCACACCGATCGCCAGCGTGTCGGAGACGGCGAAGATCGCGCTCGGCGCGTGAGGCTGCTGCATCAGCAAGGCCGCGGCCGATGCGCCCGCCTCGTAGTCGAGACTGTTCAGGTTCATGCGCCAACGCTCGTCCGGCGTGATGCCCGCTTCGGTCAACGCGTCCAGGTAGCCTTGCTGACGTTGCCGCGCGTACAGATAGTCGACATCCGAATTGATGAGGCCGATGCGCTGGTGGCCGCGCGCGAGCAGATGCCGCACCGCGTCGCCCGCTGCCTTGTAGTTGTCGATGCCGACATACGGCACGCCCATCTCCGGATCGAACTCGCAGCACGCGACCCACGGCAGCGCGCTGGAGGCCTCGCCGAGCGCCTGCTGGATGGTGGCGGGATCGAGGCAGATCGCGCCGTCCGCGCGGCGGCGGCGCAGAAGATCGAAGTAGCTGCGCTCGCGTCCCGGATCGGCGCCCGTGTCGCAGAGCAGCATGAAATAGCCGTGCTGGCGCGCGACGCTGTCGATACCGCGCACGATCTCGGCATAGAACGGGTTGCCGACGTCGGGCACCATCGTCAGCAGCAGGCGGCTTTCGGCGGTGCGCAGGTTGCGCGCGAGTTCGTTGACGCGATAGCCGCTGGCGTCGACGGCCGCCAATACCTTGTCGCGCGTGGCCGGCCGCACGTTCTCGTGACCATTCAGCACGCGCGACACCGTCGCCACCGAGACCCCCGCCTGCTCCGCCACCTGAGCAATCGAAAGGCCCTCAGCCGGACGCTGCGGCTGAGCGTCAGGCTGCGGGCGCGCTTTCGACGACGGCGACGAAGTCGCTCGGGCCGCTTTGGACACCGACTTGGACAAGGGAATCTGCCTCAAAAATGTAATCGATTACATTTTTGCGCGATGGAGGCAGGAATCGCAAGGACGGATCGCTAGGGATTAACACGGGGTCGAGCAGGCATGGCGAGAGCGGTCCGAGGCGCGACACGGCGGCGCACTGCCCGCGACGGCGTGGATTCGCGCCGCCATTTGGTACAATCCCGCAGTTACCCTGCCGTGGCCTGCCATACGAGGCTATACCCCGCGGGCTGTACCCCGGCGTTACACCCGGAGTCGTACCCCCGAGGCCGCCGGCCAGTGGCAAAGAATCGCAAACTCGCCAAACCACACTGCCGAATCCACCATGAACATCGAGCAAGCGCGTTTCAACATGATCGAACAGCAGATCCGCCCCTGGGAAGTGCTCGACCAGGACGTGCTGAATCTGCTCTCGATCGTCAAGCGTGAAAACTTCGTCCCCACCGCCTACCGCGATCTGGCCTTCGTCGACTTCGAAGTGCCGCTGCCGGCCGGCCAGCACATGCTGGCGCCGCGCGTCGAAGCGCGCGTGCTGCAGGAACTGGCGGTGAAGAAACACGAAAGCGTGCTCGAAATCGGCGCCGGCTCGGGTTACATGGCCGCCCTGCTCGCGCATCGCGCGCAGCACGTGCTGACGGTCGACATCGAACCGGAACTGGCTGAACTGGCGAAGAACAACCTCATCGCCAACGGCGTGCTGAACGCCGAAGTCGTCACGGGCGACGCCTCGCGCGGCTGGGCCAACGCCGCACCGTACGACGTGATCTGCGTATCGGGCGGCCTGCCGGTACTGCCGCAGGAAATCCTCGAACACCTGAAGGTCGGTGGCCGCCTGGCGGCGTTCGTCGGCACTGCTCCGGTCATGAAGGCGCAGATCATCACGCGTATCGACGAGAAGCAGTACCGCATTGCCGATGTGTTCGAAACCTATGTCGAACCGCTGATCAACGCCGTGCAGCCGCCGCGCTTCAAGTTTTAATTCGCACGTTTTTCTGGACGGCCGGCACGCCGCCGTCCTCTGAACTGGATGTCCTGCTGATGCAAAATCTGACTGCTCCCGCGCTCGCTGAATGGCTCGCCGATCAATCGCGCCCTGCCCCCGTGCTGCTCGACGTGCGCGAACCGTGGGAAATCCAGACGGCGTCGATCGCCGGCGCCGTGTCGATCCCGATGCGTGAGATTCCCGCGCGCAGCGAAGAGCTCGACGACGACGTGCAAATCGTCTGCGTGTGCCATCACGGCGCGCGCAGCGCCCAGGTCGCGATGTTCCTCGAATCGCGCGGCCATACCAACGTCTTCAATCTGCAAGGCGGGATCGACGCGTGGTCGCGTCAGGTCGATCCGACCGTTCCCACCTATTGATCGCATGGTCGCTATGATCCGTCGGCGGGTGCCGATCTGGCGAAGGTGCGTTATGACACGCTGATTGATAGTCTCAAGCTGAAGGCCTCCACTGCCAATCTGACTGATCAGGACGTGTTGCAGTTGAGCGCGCTGCTGTCACCGGTCGATGATGGTTCGTTGACTGCGCTTCCGCAGGTGCCGAATGTGCCGCATCCGGGTGTTGCGGCTAAAGGTGCTGCCGGGAAGCTTGGTCGGCAGGCTATGCCGAATGCGGCGGCGCCGCAGTAAGCCGGTTCTTCTAGTCTTTTCCTCCTTCGATTGACTGTCTGCCCCAAGTCGTTTTCGACTCCTCTTTAGGACATTTCAGCATCTCTCATTAATTGCCCACAGGCACCATGCTCCGACCTGTTTTTTGGAGCAATGTGATGAGATTTGTAAAGATCGCCCTGGCCGTGTCGGCTCTTTTGCCGCTCGCGTCGTATGCGGCGTTGGGTGGGGCGCCCGGTGCGGGTTCGGCTCCGAAGTCCTTGCTCCAATCGGCAGCGCCCGCTTCCTCTTCCCTATCCGCCGCGGCCTATACCGTGCGCGAGTCGCATGACACCGACGGCGTCAGGATTCGCGAATACGTGCTGCCGACCAAAGTCGTGTTTGCCGTCACGTGGCAAGGGCCAGTGCGCCCCGACATGGTTGCGCTACTTGGCAGTTACTTCCCGAACGCAGTCTCCGCGGGCGCTGGCCGCGCACGCGGCACCGATCCGTTGATCGAACGCAACGGCGACTTTCAGATCGAGTCCGCGGGCCGGGCGGGAAACTTCTTCGGCAAGGCCGTTCTGCCGCACCTCGTTCCCGCGAATGTTCGTGTTGACGATCTGCAGTAACTCGGCACATCGATTTCACGGAACACAAGAAACATGACGACCCTCAATAAGAAACTTTGCTTCGCGTCGCTAACGGCTAGCCTGGCTCTTTCAGCATGCGGTGGTGGTGGCGGTGGCGACGACGGCAATTCGAATGCGACCAAGGACAACGAAAAGCCGGCGACGCCGGCTCCGACTCCGACTCCAACGCCGGTCGCCGGTCGCCGACGCAAATACCGTCCCGATCAGCATCGAGCGGTGGGCGGTAAACTTTGCCAACCAGCCGTACGTGACCGTCACCATCTGCATCCCTGGTGTGCAGGGCGCCAATCAATGCGCGACGATCGACCATATGTTGATCGACACTGGATCAACCGGCGTGCGTGTCCTGGCAAGCGCGTTGGGCCCAGCGCTCGCGGGCCGCTTGCCGGCGCAGACCGGTGCAACCGACGACCCAACGAGCGGCGCGCCTATAGCCAAATGCGCACCCTTTGTGTCAGGCCAGACATGGGGGTCTATCAAGCGTGCCGACGTGACGATCGGCGGCAAAGTGGCAGGTAATCTGCCGATCCAGGTCATCATCGACGGCTCATAAGCCGTCCCATCGGATTGCGCGTCGAGAGGGCCTCGGGAATATCGGCGCGGCGGCTGATCTCGGCGCCAACGGGGTGCTTGGCATCAGATCCATGGTCCGCGGCTTTCCGCGCGCAGCCCAATACCCTCTATCGGCAACCTATTACTACTGTCCGTCTACGGGTTCATGCACGAACACGCGAGTACCGCTCGACACGCAGGTCATGAACCCGGTCGCCAACTTTACTTCGGACAACAACGGCACGATCATCCGTCTGCCCGCGTTGCCCGCAGATGGTCAGGCGAGAGTCACCGGCGAACTCGTGTTCGGCGTCGGCACGCAGCAGAACAACGCGTTGCCATCGAAGGCAAACATCGTGTCGCTTGATCAGAACGGCTACTTTACGACCACGTATAAGGGCGTCTCGTATAGCAGCACGATTGATAGTGGTAGCAATACCACCTACTTCTGGGATACGGCGATTCCCTATTGGGGAACCGACAGAACGGGCTATATGCATACGCCTTCGACTACGCACAGCCTATCGGCAATCCTAACAGGTGTTGTCAAGGGCGCAACACCAGTCACGGTGCCATTCTCGGTAGCGAATGGATGGGCGCTGACGGCGAATCAGAATGCGGCCTACGACAACCTCGCCACTCCATACTCTGGCTTGTTCCTCTGGGGGTTGCCGTTCTTCTTCGGCCGTGACGTATACACGGTACTGGACGGCGCCCGTGCGGGATCTCAAACCGGGCCGTTCGCCGCCTTCTGATTTCCGAAACCGTGTACGTGTGACACATGAGGCCGGCGCCGGGAGGCGCCGGCCTCTTTTCTTGCTACCACTCCCCCTGAAATCCCGCCGAATGCCACACCGTGATATCCACGCTCGCGTCCGATAAACCTCATGCGCTGCCCATCACCACGCGCAGCCCCGGCAGAGCACTGCCATGCACAACGGCGCAGCGACCATGCACCGCAGACGCTCGCTGGCCGATCGATACGCTTCGTTGCGGCGCGGCACGCACCTGAACGAGGCGCACACCCCACTCCTGCACCAATTTTGCGCCGCGTTGCGCATAACTTACCCGGCGCACCACCGCGTCGCAGCACGTGATCCGTGGACTTCAAGTCGAAATTACTACATGGCATGTGCCTTGCAGTACACAAGCGGCAAGTCATGCGGGATAAGCCCTGCTGGCTGAAATCGACGCCCATAAACATTCACCATCAATGGCAAGGGGAAATACATGAAACGTCGTAGTCTGTTGAAGTTCGGCTCCATGTCGGGCGCATTGGCGCTTGCAGGTCAGGTTCCGTTTGCTCAGGCGCAATCGGGCAGCGGTCCGATCAAAGTAGGCGTTCTACATTCCCTCTCCGGCACGATGGCGATCTCGGAGACATCGCTCAAAGACACCGCGCTGATGACCATCGCGGACATCAACAAGAACGGCGGCGTCATGGGCCGCCAACTGCAGCCGGTGGTCGTAGACCCTGCGTCGAACTGGCCGCTGTTCGCCGAAAAGGCGCGCCAGCTGATCACCCAGGAAAAGTGCGCGGTCGTGTTCGGCTGCTGGACGTCGGTGTCGCGCAAGTCGGTGCTGCCGGTGTTCGAAGAACTGAACGGCCTGCTGTTCTACCCGGTGCAGTACGAAGGCGAAGAAATGTCGCGCAACGTGTTCTACACGGGCGCCGCGCCGAATCAGCAAGCGATTCCGGCAACCGAATACCTGATGAGCGCGGAAGGCGGCGGCGCCAAGCGCTTCTTCCTGCTGGGCACCGACTATGTGTACCCCCGCACGACCAACAAGATCCTGCGCGCGTTCCTCAAGTCGAAAGGCGTGCAGGAAGCCGATATCCAGGAGGTCTACACGCCGTTCGGCCACAGCGACTATCAGACCATCGTCGCGAACATCAAGACCTTCTCGCAGGGCGGCAAGACCGCGGTGATCTCGACCGTCAACGGCGACTCGAACGTGCCGTTCTACAAGGAACTGGGTAACCAGGGGCTGAAGGCGTCGGACGTGCCGGTCGTCGCATTCTCGGTCGGCGAAGAAGAACTGCGCGGCATCGATACGAAACCGCTGGTCGGCAATCTCGCGGCATGGAACTACTTCATGTCGCTTCGCAACCCGGCCAACGAGAAGTTCAAGAAGCAATGGGCGGCATGGGTCAAGGACAACAACCTGCCGGGCGGCACCAAGCGCGTGACGAATGACCCGATGGAAGCGACGTTCGTCGGCATCCATATGTGGAAGCAGGCCGTCGAAAAAGCGAAGAGCACGGACGTGGACAAGGTGCGCGTGGCGATGGTCGGCCAGACGTTTGCGGCGCCGTCGGGTTTCACGCTCGAAATGGACGGCAATCACCATCTGCACAAGCCGGTGATGATCGGCGAAGTGCGTGCTGACGGACAATTCAACGTGGTGTGGCGTACCAAGACCGCGGTTCGCGCGCAACCGTGGAGCCCATTCATTGCCGGCAATTCGAGCAAGCCGGATGTGGTCAGTTCGATTCCCGCATTCCTGAAGCGCTCGCGAGTCGCCTGAGCCTGAACCTTCTGGGCAGAGCCGGAACTGAACCACGGCTCTGTCCGGCAGGACACCGCAAGACGCAAGACAACGGCGTGGCACCGGTGCATCACCTCGATGCCGCGCCGCCTCGCCGGTTTTTCTTCAAAGGCCATCATGGCGTTTTCATTTCCGAAATTCGCACGACGCAGCATCGGCGGCCTTGCGCTCGCGCTTATCGTTAGCGCGCCGCTTAGCGCCTTTGCGCTCGCTCCGGCCGATGTCGCGCCGCTCGCCGGTGACGACTTCGATGCAAAATCCGCGGCAATCGACAAACTGATTGCCAACCACGACAAAGAATCTCTCGCGGTGCTCAAAGCCCTGTCCGAAGACAGCGCGCTCTCCACCGATTCCGGCGCAGTGCTGCTGCAAGACGGCGACACGGCGCGCGATGCCGTCACCGGTAAAACGGTCGCCGCGGGCGACGCGCAACCGGTCACTCTGAACAACCTGCTGCGCTCGAAAGTAGCGGGCGCACTCTCGGGTCTGCAACTCGATTCGCCCGATGCAGCGACGCGCGACGCCGCCGTCACCGCACTGCTGCAAAACCCGGATCCGTCGATCAAACCGCTCGTCGATGCGGCACGTGCGAAGGAAACCGACCCGGCGCTGAAGAAGCGCCTCGACACGCTGTGGGCAATGACCGCATTGCACGACGCCGACCCGGCCAAGCGCCTCGAAGCCGTGCAACTGGTCGCCGCGCGGCACGATCTCGACATGAACGAACTGCTGCGTCCGCTCGTCGCGAAGAAGCCGGACGGCACCTTCAATGAAGTGGACGATCGCGTGCGCTCCGCCGCGCAAAGCGGCATCGACGAACTCGATTCGATCCAGCGCCGCAGCCAGATCGCGGGCACGTTGTTCGCGGGCTTGTCGCTTGGCAGCGTGCTGCTGCTCGCTGCATTGGGTCTCGCAATCACGTATGGGCTGATCGGCGTGATCAACATGGCGCACGGCGAATTCCTGATGATCGGCGCTTACGCCACCTACGTCGTGCAGAACCTGTTCCAGCGCTTTGCGCCCGGCGCGTTCGACTGGTATCCGCTGCTGGCCGTGCCGGCGTCATTCGCCGCCGCCGGACTGGTCGGCATCGTACTCGAACGGCTGGTATTGAAGCATTTGTATGGCCGTCCGCTCGAAACCTTGCTGACCACCTTCGGCGTCAGCCTGATTCTGATTCAGGCGACACGTATGGTGTTCGGCGCGCAGAACGTCCAGGTGATCAACCCGGCATGGATGAGCGGTGGCGTGACCGTGCTGCCCAATCTGATCCTGCCGTACAACCGGCTGGCGATTCTGGCGTTCTCGCTGATTGTCGTCGGGATTGCGTGGGCTGTCCTGACTAAAACCCGCCTGGGTCTGTTCGTGCGAGCCGTCACGCAAAACCGGCGGATGGCAGCATGCGTCGGTGTGAAGACCGCGCGCGTCGATTCGTATGCGTTCGCGTTCGGCGCAGGCATTGCCGGGCTGGGTGGCTGCGCGCTTTCGCAGATCGGCAATGTGGGCCCGGATCTCGGTCAGAGCTACATCATCGATTCGTTCATGGCCGTCGTGCTCGGCGGTGTCGGTCAACTCGCCGGCACGGTGATCGGCGGCTTCGGTCTCGGTTTGATCAGCAAGGCGATCGAGCCGTTCTGGGGCGCGGTGCTCGCCAAGATCGCGGTGCTCGTGCTGATCGTGCTGTTCATCCAGAAGCGTCCGCAGGGCATGTTCGCCCTCAAGGGCCGCAGCGCGGAGGCATGAGATGACATCGGCTACCTCTCCGGCTCACGTCGGCTCAGCTAGCAGTGGCGCTATTGCCGGACGCGAAGCGCAGTCCGGCTTCGCGCTCGGCTTGCCGCCGCGTCCCGCGCTGCTGTCACGACGCGCGTGGCTCGCGCTAATCGCACTGATCATCGTGTTCGGTCTTGGCGTGCCATTCGCCACGCTGGTGGTCCCGGAAACGAGCGCGTTCCACCTGTCCGCGTACGCGATGACGATCACTGGCAAGTTCATGTGCTACGCAATCGCTGCGCTGGCACTCGATCTCGTGTGGGGCTACTGCGGCATTCTGAGTCTGGGTCACGCGTTGTTCTTTGCATTGGGCGGTTACGCGATCGGCATGTACCTGATGCGCTCGATCGGCCACGAAGGCAAATACGGCAGCGACCTGCCCGACTTCATGGTGTTTCTCGATTGGCATCAACTGCCGTGGTACTGGGAAGGCACGCAGCATCTCGGGTATGCGCTGCTGCTGGTAGTGCTGGTGCCGGCGGTGGTCGCATGGGTGTTCGGCTTCTTCACATTCCGTTCGCGGGTGAAGGGCGTGTACCTGTCGATCATTACGCAGGCGATGACGTTTGCCGCCATGCTGCTGTTCTACCGCAATGAAACAGGTTTCGGTGGCAACAATGGCTTTACCGATTTCAAACGTATCGGTGGTTTTCCGATTACGCATCCGGGCACGCGCACTGCCCTCCTGCTGATCACGTTCGCAGTGTTGATCCTGGCCTTCATCGGCGCGCGGGCAATCGTCACGTCGAAGCTCGGCCGCGTGGTCACTGCGGTGCGCGATGGCGAAACGCGTTTGATGTTCCTCGGCTACAGCCCGCTCGCGTACAAGCTGTTCGTGTGGACCGTCTCCGCTGTTTTGTGCGGGATTGCTGGCGCCTTGTATGTGCCGCAGGTCGGCATCATCAACCCGGGCGAGATGTCGCCGGGCAACTCGATCGAGATGGCGATCTGGGTAGCGGTGGGTGGACGCGGCACGTTGATCGGACCGATCATCGGCGCGTTCGCGGTGAATGGCGCGAAGAGCTTC
This sequence comes from Paraburkholderia sp. SEWSISQ10-3 4, assembly GCF_030464785.1. Classification (NCBI taxonomy): domain Bacteria; kingdom Pseudomonadati; phylum Pseudomonadota; class Betaproteobacteria; order Burkholderiales; family Burkholderiaceae; genus Paraburkholderia; species Paraburkholderia sp. SEWSISQ10-3 4. The sequence continues at coordinate 196,682 of NZ_JALPRI010000009.1, read as the reverse complement.
TTTACCGCGAACTTCCCTGAATACTGGCTGTTCTTTCTTGGTCTGATTTTCGTACTGGTCCCGCTGTTGTTGCCGAACGGCATCATGGGCCTGATCGAAATGGTCACGCGCAAGAGGAACCGCTCATGAACGAAAACCCGATGGTTCCTGATCTTGCATTGCCCGAAGAGCCTGCTGAACGGTCGCTGAGCGGTGTCGCGAGCATGGGGCACGCGGTGGTGCCGGGCGAGATCGATATTTCGCACGGGACGATTCTGTACCTTGAAGACGTGACCGTGAGTTTCGATGGGTTTCGCGCGTTGAATGCGCTGACTTTGTCGATCAATGCGGGTGAGTTGCGTTGCATCATCGGGCCGAATGGTGCCGGCAAGACGACGATGATGGATGTCATCACCGGGAAGACCGAGCCGGATTCCGGCAAGGTTTTTCTGGGGCAGTCGATCGATCTGACACGGATGAACGAGCCTTCTATTGCGCGCGCCGGGATTGGGCGCAAGTTTCAGAAGCCTACTGTTTTTGAACAGCATCCTGTGTGGGAGAACCTTGAGTTGGCCATGAAGGCTGACAAGGGATGGTGGGCTTCTTTGCGTGCGCGACTGGATCGTGAGGCGCAAGCGCGAATTGAAGAGACGTTGGCCTTGATTGGCTTGGAGAGCGAAGCGCGCCGGCTTGCCGGCGAGTTGTCGCATGGACAGAAACAGCGGCTCGAGATCGGCATGTTGCTGATGCAGAAACCGGCGCTGCTGTTGCTCGACGAGCCCGCAGCGGGCATGACCGATGACGAGACCATGCAGTTGGCTGAGCTGCTCAATCACTTGCGTGGGAGTTGTTCGATGATGGTTGTCGAACACGATATGGAGTTTGTCGCGGCGCTATCGGGTGAAAAGGGCAAGGTCACGGTGATGGCCGAAGGGCGAGTGCTCGCCCACGGCACGCTTGATGAGGTGAAGAGAGATGAGACGGTGATCGAGTCTTATCTCGGGCGGTAACGGCCGCAATCAGATCAAGGCCGAAAAAAGCCACCAGAATTCAAGGATCGACCGACATGCTAGAAGTAGAAAACCTCAACCAGTACTACGGCGGCAGCCACATTCTTCGTGATGTGAAACTCACCGTGCCTGACGGCAAGCTCACCGTGCTGCTGGGTCGCAATGGCGTGGGCAAAACAACCTTGCTTCGATGCCTGATGGGCGTGGTCCAAACCAAGAGCGGCTCGATCGCCTGGCGCGGCGCGCCGATCACCAAGCTGCCGACCTACTCGCGTGTAGAAAAAGGCCTCGCCTACGTCCCGCAAGGCCGCGACATCTTCCCGCGGCTAACCGTCGAAGAAAATCTGTTGGTCGGTGCAGCCAGCAAAAAGGCCCCGAAGAAAATCCCGGATCGTATCTACGAACTCTTCCCCGTCCTGAAGGACATGCGCAGCCGCCGCGGCGGCGATCTCTCCGGCGGTCAGCAACAACAGCTCGCGATCGGCCGTGCGCTGATGAGCGATCCGCAATTGCTGATCCTCGATGAACCCACCGAAGGTATCCAGCCCTCGATCATTCAGGACATTGGCCGCACGCTGCGTCAACTGGTCGAAGAAATGGGCATGACCGTGCTGCTCGTCGAACAGTACTACGACTTCGCCAAAGAGATCGCTGATCGGTATTGGGTGATGAGCCGTGGTGAAATCGTCGCGGGCGGTGACGGCGCCAACATGGATACGGATGGCGTACGGGCGTTGATCGCCGTCTGAGCGGCACAAGGAGCACAAACCGCACAGCGTGCTATTCTCGCCGCATCCTGCGGCAACGCGGCTCGTCGTCGTTGCCTAACGCGTGCGGGCACGCTGCGCATTGACGCGTCAGTTGCCGCGTCCGCTACTGTGCCCAATACCGCACCCAGCCGCTCATTCATTCGCAAATCCGCTCGCATGTCGCTGCACGAAAACCACGCTGCACTCGCTACCGCGCAACCCACGGCTCACTCGCAATGGCGCGCACGCCTCGAACTCGGCTTCGTCAAAGACGGCGAACGGACGACGCTCAAGCATCGGCTGCATGACGGTCCGTTGCGCGTGCAACGGCCGCTCTATCCGGAGGGCCATGCGATCTGCCACGCAGTGATCGTGCATCCGCCGGGTGGGATCGCGGGCGGCGATCAACTCGATATCGACGTGGATGTCGGCGACAGTGCGCATGCCGTGATCACCACGCCCGGCGCAACCAAATGGTACAAGTCCAATGGCCGTGCGGCACGGCAGAATATTGCGGTGCGTGTCGGCCCACAGGCAAAGCTCGACTGGCTGCCGCAGAACAATATCGTTTTCGATCAAGCCAACGCGATGCTGGATTTTTCGCTGACGCTTGGCGAAGACGCTACTGCAATTGGGTGGGATGCGACTCAGCTTGGGCGGCAGGCGGCTGGCGAGCGGTGGTCAAACGGGCAGTTGCGAGCCGTATCGCGGATCGTTGGGGCGAACGGCGAGGCACTGTGGCTCGAACGCGCGGGCCTCAGCGCGGAAGATTCATTGCGGGACGCCGCGCAAGGACTTGCCGGGTTTCCTGCGTATGGAACGCTCTGGGCGGTCGGGGCGGCCTGCGATGATGCACTCGCTGAAGCGCTCACTGCCCAGCTACCGTTTGATGATTCGTTGCGGGCGGCGGCTTCCTGTGTCACTGACGGGGTTTTACTCGTGCGGGCGGTGTCGCGGTCAATGGAGACGCTGCAGCGGGCCTTGACGCAATGCTGGCTCCAGTTGCGCCCGGTCGTGCATGGCGTCGACGCTGTGCCGCTGCGCATCTGGTCGACCTGATCCGCTCATCAGCAAAAGCGCCTCGCAGCGCGAGCGCGCCTTTCACCTTCGTAAGACGTCACAAGCACCAATCCGGCGCATCCGACTGCTCCAAGTCGGTGCGACGTCGCATTTTTCGCCCCGCCAAGCCATGCTGCACCGCCATGGCACATACCTTGCATCGAATCCCCCACGATGCTGCCGCGTCCTGACGGCAGCCGACCACCCGCCACCACCGCTCGCACAACATGACCCGATCGACCCTTCGCCCTGCGCGTCGCGCCTGGCTCGCCGCACTGCTGCTCTCGCCCGTCCTCGCCATCAATGCGCCTGCCGCCCACGCGGATACGCTCGACAACATCGCCAAAGCCGGCGTGCTGAAAGTCGCGGTTCCCGAAGACTATCCGCCGTTCGGCTCGGTCGGCGCGGATATGAAGCCGCAAGGCTATGACATCGATACCGCCGCAATGCTCGCGAAGTCGATGAACGTGAAGCTCGAACTCGTGCCGGTCAATAGCGCGAACCGCATTCCGTATCTGCAAACGGGGAAGGTCGATCTGGTGATTTCGTCGCTCGGCAAAACGCCTGAGCGCGACAAGGTCATCGACTTTTCGACGGCCTATGCGCCGTATTACCAGGGCGTGTTCGGTCCCGCCGACATCAAGGTCACCGGCCCCGCCGATCTCACCGGCAAGACGGTCGGCGCCACGCGCGGCGCGCTCGAAGAAATCGGCCTCACGCAAATGGCGCCGAACGCCACCATCAAACGCTTCGAAGACAACAACGCGACCATCGCCGCGTTTCTCTCGGGCCAGGTGCAGTTGATCGCTGCCGGCAATATCGTCGCCGCCGCGATCAATGCGAAGAATCCGCCGCGCCGTCCGGAACCTAAGTTCGTTATAAAGGATTCGCCATGTTTCATCGGCATGAACAAGAATGAAAGCCGGCTGCAGGCGAAGGTCAACGCCGCCATCGCCCAAGCGAAGGCGGACGGCACGCTCAACACGATGTCGAAGAAGTGGTTCGGCGCGCCCTTGCCGACCAGTCTGTAAGCGGGTCGTTAATTCAGCTTGATATCTTTGTAAGCTGATCTGGCAGTAAGCTTGTCGCGGTTTGTTTCGCGTCGTATTTCGATGCGGCCGCGATGGCGCACAACGAAACGCGACCTCGATCGCATCCAACGCCTGTCCTGGCTGGGACAGGCGTAACCCAACCTGATATCCGATGAAGCTGACACCTCGCGAGAAGGACAAGCTGCTGATCTTCACCGCCGCGCTGCTCGCCGAACGGCGCCGTGCTCGCGGCCTCAAACTGAACTACCCCGAAGCGATCGCTTTCATCACCGCCGCGCTGATGGAAGCGGCCCGTGACGGCAAGACCGTCGCCGAGGTCATGCACTACGGCACCACGCTGCTGACGCGCGCCGACGTGATGGAAGGCGTGCCGGAAATGATCCCCGACATCCAGGTCGAAGCCACGTTCCCCGACGGCACCAAGCTCGTCACCGTTCATCACCCGATCCCCTAATCACGCAAGGCAGCCCCATGATTCCCGGCGAACTCCTCGTCGACGACGGCGAACACGAACTCAACGCGGGCCGCGCCACCGTCACGGTGGTCGTGTCGAATACCGGCGATCGTCCGGTGCAGATCGGCTCGCACTATCACTTCTATGAAGTGAACGAGGCGCTCTCCTTCGATCGTGAAACGGCACGCGGCTTCCGGCTCAACATCGCAGCGGGCACCGCCGTGCGCTTCGAGCCCGGCCAGGAACGCACTGTCGAACTGGTCGAACTGGCGGGCGACCGCGTCGTCTACGGCTTCAACGGCAAGGTGATGGGCAAGCTCTGATGCGCGACCCGCGCACGCTTGCTCTGACCACTCTGCTCATTTCCGGACCCTCACCATGACATTACGCATCGGCCGCCGCGCATACGCGGAAATGTTCGGCCCCACCACTGGCGACCGCGTGCGCCTCGCCGACACCGAGTTGCTGATCGAAGTCGAACGCGACTTCACGACTTACGGCGAAGAAGTGAAATTCGGCGGCGGTAAAGTGATTCGCGACGGCATGGGCCAGTCGCAACGCGTGCATGCCGACGTAGTCGATACTGTCGTGACGAACGCGGTGATTCTCGATCACTGGGGCATCGTCAAGGCCGACATCGGCATCAAGAACGGCCGCATCGCCGCAATCGGCAAGGCGGGCAATCCCGACATTCAACCGAACGTAACGATCGCGATCGGCGCGTCCACCGAAGTGATCGCGGGTGAAGGCCTGATCGTGACCGCGGGTGGCATCGATACGCACATCCACTTCATCAGCCCGCAGCAGATCGAAGAAGCACTCGCGAGCGGCGTGACGACGATGCTCGGCGGCGGCACGGGTCCGGCAACGGGCACGAACGCGACGACTTGCACGCCGGGCCCGTGGCATCTCGAACGCATGCTGCAAGCGGCCGATGGTTATCCGATGAATCTCGGCTTTCTCGGTAAGGGCAATGTGAGTCAGCCGCAGCCTGCTTTGGAGCAGATCGCTGCGGGCGCGATCGGTTTGAAGCTGCACGAAGACTGGGGCACGACACCGGCTGCGATCGACAACTGTCTTTCCGTCGCCGACGATACCGACACGCAGGTCGCGATCCACACGGATACGCTGAACGAAGCCGGTTTCGTGGAAGCGACCGTGGCCGCGTTCAAGGGCCGCACGATCCACACGTATCACACGGAAGGCGCAGGCGGCGGCCACGCACCGGACATCATCAAGGTCTGCGGCGAAGCGAACGTGTTGCCCTCCTCCACGAATCCGACGCGCCCGTATACCGTCAACACGCTCGAAGAGCATCTCGACATGCTGATGGTGTGCCACCACCTGGACCCGTCGATCGCGGAAGATATCGCCTTTGCCGAGTCACGCATTCGTCGCGAGACCATTGCTGCCGAAGACATCCTGCACGACCTCGGCGCGTTGTCGATGCTATCGTCGGATTCGCAGGCGATGGGGCGTGTGGGCGAAGTGATCATCCGCACGTGGCAGACCGCCCACAAGATGAAGGTGCAACGCGGCGCGCTACCTGAAGACAACGCACGGCACGACAATTTCCGCGCGAAGCGTTACGTTGCCAAGTACACGATCAACCCGGCCATCACGCATGGCATCTCACATGAAGTCGGCTCGATCGAGCCGGGCAAGTGGGCCGATCTGGTGTTCTGGGAGCCAGCGTTTTTTGGCATCAAACCGTCGCTGATTCTGAAGGGCGGCATGATCGCGATGGCGCAGATGGGCGACCCGAATGCGTCGATCCCGACGCCGCAGCCGGTCCACTATCGCGAGATGTTCGCGACGCGTGGCGGTGCGTTGGGACGGACTTCCCTGACCTTCGTTTCGCAGATGGCTGCGGATGCTGGCGTCGGCGAACGTTATGGTCTGAACAAGCGTATCGTTGCAGTGAAGAACTGCCGCAAGATCACGAAGGCAGACATGATTCACAACGCGTGGCGTCCGGCAATTAGCGTCGATCCTGAGACGTATCAGGTTATCGCTGATGGTCAGTTGCTGACCTGCGAACCGGCCACCGTGCTGCCGATGGCGCAGCGTTACTTCCTGTTCTAAACCATGCGCACTCTCGACAAACTGATTGCGCCGCATTTGAAGCTCGCACCTGTTCTGGTGAAGCGCGCGCCGACTTTGACGCTCGCTTTCGATGACCGCCGTAAGAGCCGTCTCGCGGCAACGCTGGATAACGGTGAGGAGGTCGCGCTGCTGTTGCCGCGCGGCACGGTGCTGCGCGACGGCGATGTTCTGGTCGCTGATGATGGTGGTTTGGTGCGCGTAGTCGCTGCTCCCGAAGCCGTGCTGGTTGTCCGCGCGAAAGATGCGCTGACTCTGACGCGCGCCGCTTATCACCTTGGCAATCGTCATACGCCCGTTGAAGTCGGTGCGGATTATCTGAAGCTTGAATACGATCCGGTTCTCGCCGATATGCTCAAGCGCATCGGCGCAAGTGTGGACCAGGTGTCGATGCCGTTCCAGCCTGAATCGGGCGCGTATGGCGGCGGTCACAAGCATGGTCACGATGAGACCTTTGCTGAGGACTATGCGTTAGCTCAGCAGGTGTTCGGCGAGCATCATGGGCATGAGCATGGACATGATCACTCGGATCATGAACATGGTCACAGCCACGCGCACGGTCACTCGCATGACCACGGCCACGACCATTCGCACGATCCCAAAGACGACGATCACGTCCACGACGAATCGTGCGGCCACGGGCATCATCACCATGCGCATCGCTGAACTCACAGCGCTGCTGCATCTCGCGTCGCCGGCATTACCGATCGGCGCGTTCAGCTACTCGCAGGGTCTCGAAGCGGCGATCGAAGCGCAACTCATCACCGATGCGGATTCCGCACGCGATTGGATCGCGAGCGGTCTAACCGACGTGCTCGCACGTGGCGAATTGCCGTTTCTCGCACATCAAATGGAACGCTGGCGCGCGCATGACGCAGACGGCTTGCGCGAAGCAAACAGCGAGTTCCTGGCAAGCCGTGAGTCCGCTGAGCTACGACGCGAAACGGAACAGATGGGCTGGTCGCTGCGACAATTGTGCGTCTCGCTCGAATGGGGCGGCGCAGACCGACGTATGACGCTGGCATCACTCAAACCCCTGGCCCAACCCACGGCTTTCGCCTTCGCCGCTTTCGCCCACGACGCAGCGCCTGACGCCGCTCTTGCCGCCTACGCATTCAGCTGGGTAGAAAACCAAGCCGCTGCCGCATTGAAGGCGGTGCCGCTCGGTCAACTCGCGGGTCAACGCATCATCGTCGCGCTACGCGAGCCGATCGATGCCGCCGTCACACGCGCCCTGGCCACTTCACCCGACAACATCAACACCTTCGCGCCGCAATTGGGCATTCTGTCGGCGCGTCACGAGTCGCAGTATTCGCGGCTCTTTCGCTCTTAAAAAGATCCATCATGAACGCACCTCATCACCCCGCTCACTCGTCTGTCCGCACGAAGAAACTGCCGCCGCTGCGCGTCGGCGTCGGCGGCCCCGTCGGCTCGGGCAAGACCACGCTGCTCGAAATGCTCTGCAAGGCGATGCGCGAACAGTACGACCTCGTCGCGATCACCAACGACATCTATACGAAAGAAGATCAGCGTCTGTTGACCGTAGCGGGCGCGTTGCCGGCCGAACGGATCATGGGCGTGGAAACGGGTGGCTGTCCGCACACGGCGATTCGCGAAGACGCGTCGATCAACCTCGAAGCCGTCGATCGCATGTTGACGCGCTTTCCCGATGCGGACATCGTGTTCATCGAATCGGGCGGTGACAACCTCGCGGCAACCTTCAGCCCGGAACTGTCGGACCTGACGATCTACGTGATCGACGTAGCTGGCGGCGAAAAGATTCCGCGCAAAGGTGGCCCAGGCATTACGAAGTCGGATCTGCTGGTGATCAACAAGACCGATCTCGCACCGATGGTCGGCGCAAACCTGGAGGTAATGGCTTCAGACGCGAAGAAGATGCGCGGCGAGCGTCCCTTCGTGATGTGCAATCTGAAGGCGCTCGACGGATTGGATGTGGTGGTGAAATTTATCGAGAAGAAGGGGCTGTTGAAGGTCTAAACCCGAGAGGCGCGCTTCAAAGCTTTGAAGTCAGGGCGCTTCAGCGCCCATTCCCTCACTCCGGCAACACCGCCATCAACACATCAACAGTCCGCGCCGTCGCGCCACGATGGCGCGCGGCAAACGCCGAAGCCGCGCCGCCCATCGCGAGCCGCCTCGCCTTATCGCCGAAGAGCTCACGCAGCGCTCGCGCCAGATCAGCCGGATCCTGCACCTGCACCGCCGCACCCGCCGCAACCGCATCCGCCGTCGCTTGAGTGAAGTTGAATACATGCGGCCCGATCAGCACCGGCACCCCAACCGCGCATGCCTCAATCAGATTCTGCCCGCCCAACGGCAGCAAACTCCCACCGATAAACGCCAAATCCGAGGCGGCATAGTAAGCGCCCAACTCGCCCATCGAATCGCCGAGCAGCACATTGACGTTGGAAGGCAAAGCAGGCACCCCACCGCCCACAGCTGAAGCAGCACCCGACGCCACCGTCGCAGCAGGCGCCCAAGCCGAGCGCCGTTCAAGGCGCAAACCAGCCTTCTCAACCAGCCCCGCCACTTCATTAAACCGTTGCGGATGCCGCGGCACCAGGATCAACAGCGCATCCTCGATACCCAGCGCGGCGAACGCTTGCAGCACCAGTTCCTCTTCGCCTTCACGCGTACTCGCCGCGACCCACACCGGCCGCGTGCCGATCGCCGCACGCCACGCATGGCCACGCGCCGCCAGTTCCGGCGGCGTGCTCATATCGAACTTCAAATTGCCAAGCACCGCGACATTACGCGCACCGAGTGCAGTGAGCCGTTCCGCATCCGAAGGGCTCTGCGCCAGCACGCGCGCAAACCCACCGAATACGCCTTTAGTCGCATGACCGAACTTGGCCGCACGCTGGTACGAACGCGCCGACATCCGCGCATTGGTGAGCACCAACGGCACATCCGCGCGACGACATTCGTCGATCAACGTGGGCCACACCTCAGTTTCCATCACGAGACCGAGCGACGGCCGCCACGCCCGCAAAAACCGCCGCACCGCATGCGGCATGTCGTACGGCAGATAACTGCGCAACACACGGTCGCCGAAAATCTGCTCACCGGTGGCACGGCCACTCGGCGTCATATGCGTCAAAAGAATTCGCGCGTCGGGACGCGCCTTCATCAACGCATCGATCAACGGTTGCGCGGCACGCGTCTCGCCCACCGACACCGCATGCACCCAGATCAACGGCGCATTGTCTTCCGGCAACCGGCCGCGCGAGTAACCGAACCGCTCGGCGATATGCTCACGATAGCCACGCTCCTTGCGCGAACGGATCAGCAAGCGCAGCACGGCGAGCGGCGCGACGACCCACCAGAGCGCGTTATAAATCGCCCTCAGCATCGGGACTCCGCACGCTCGAGCGCGAACCCGAAAGCAAGCGCGCGTTTCACCGCGCGATCGAAACAGACAGCGGCGCTCAAACGAGAGCCCTGCCCTTCAGGCGCTCGAGAATGCCGAGCGGCGCGCAGTCCGGCTGCGCCATCGCCTTGACCGGCAGGAAGAAGGTCTGCTCCAGCATGAACTGGCCGGACATCACCGCATGCGAAGTCTGGTCGGAGAAACACACCCAGACGCTACCCGGCGGAAACGGCATGGTCTCCTGCGGGCTCGACTTCTGATACTCGAGATCGGCCTTCATGCCGTCGTGCAGATTCAGCATCAAATGGTCGTATTCGCTGCGCGGCGATTTGGTCACATGCAGCAGGTTCAGCAGCCACGCCGAACCCGGCATCTGCGGTTTGATGCGCGGCAGGAAGCGCTTGGCCATATCCTCGAACGGTTCGCCGACTCGCCACACGCGCGGCGCGCCATGCGGATTCACGTTGGTGAACACGCGCAGAATGCGCTCGCCGTAATTCGGCCGCGACGGAAAGGCATCTACATGCAGACGGCTATCGTCCTTACGCCAGGACGTCTCGCGCCCTTCCACCTGATGCAGCCGCAGGCTGGTCGGCGCGACGCGCAATTTACTGTTGTATTCGGGAAAGAGTCCATCGACCAGCGTGCGCGCATTGGCCTGATAACGCGCGATCAACGCGCGCACGGCCGACTGCGTGACCGCATCACCGGCCACCCCATGCAGCGCGCCGCCATTCGGCTCAAGACTGATGTTCTTGCGATTCGGATCGGCCAATGCAGGATCGAGCAAGGCCTGTTCGCCGCCTTCGATGGCAAAGCGCAGATTCGGGAAATACAGCACCTTGCCGCGTTCGACGCCGGCCAGCAGCGTCTCGCGCGGCACGGACAGATTGCGTCCGTGCCAGTCGGCGTTCGCTACTTCGATGATCTGGGTTTCGTTCATGGTCGCCCTTAAAAACGGATGGAGCGTAAGGCGAAGCACACCGCATTACAGCGTTACGACACTAGAGCAGGCCGAATCCGGCCAGCGCGGACTTGACCTCTTGCAGCGTGGGCGGCTTGCCAGCGGTGCCGAGATTGACGACATTCGGCGACCAGTAACCGCCGGTGCGCCACGCGGTGGCGAAATTGTACAACTCGACCGTCGGACGCTTCAGCGCCGCCGCAATGTGAACTAGACCTGTGTCAACGCCGACTGTCGCGGCGGCGCCTTCGATCAGGCCGACCACCGCCGGCAACGAGAGCCTGGGCGGCACGATCGCCGCACCGCCGAATTCCTTCGCCAGACGCTCGCTGGTGACGCGCTCTTCCTCGCTGCCCCACGGCAGCACGATCGACGCGCCGCGCCGCACCAAAGACTGCCCGAGTTCGATCCAGGCGGTATCGGGCCACTGCTTGTCGGCGCGCGAGGTGGCGTGCACGAACACCACGTAAGGCACCGGCAGGTTCAGATTCGCTTCCGACAAAGCCAGCGCTGCGCGCCCGGTGTCGATGCCGAAGTCGATTTCGTCGGTGGGTTGCGGCTGCGGGTCGTCCAGCGCGGCGGCTACCAGTTGGCGCGTGCGCTCGACCACATGGGTGCGCGGCTCGATCGGCACGCGCTTGTCGTAGAAGAAGCGCACCGGCCATTCGTAGCCCGCGCCGTCGGTACGGTTCGCGAGGCCGACCAGCGGCCCGCGCGCCATGCTCGCGACCCACGCGGTCTTGATGAGCCCCTGGCAGTCGATCACGAGGTCGTAGTTCTCGGCGGCGAGCGCGCGGCGAAACGCGCCGATCTCGCGCCAGTTGTCGACCGAAAGGATGCGCTTGCGCCAGCGCCGCAGCGACACGGGAATCGCCCGCCGCACGCCGCTGACGAGCTCCACGAGCCCCACGAAGCTTTCCTCGACGAGCCAGTCGATCTGGGCCTCGGGATGGCGGCGTCGAATGTCGGCGATCACCGGCATGTTGTGAACGACGTCGCCCAATGACGACACCCTCACGATTAGTATCTTTTGCACGCTCAAGTGTGGGAAAACCGGCTATCCGGCCCGAAGAAGCGTTGAGAAAGCCCCCAAACCTGTCGCTTCGCGCCAGGCCCCCCCGAGGGGGAGTGAGAAAACTTGGGGCGGCCCGGCGTTTTCTCACGAGGACGGCAATTCTATCGCGACACGAGTAAATGGCATGAAAAAACGCGGCGCGGTAACTGAAACCCGCGCCGCGTTCGATGACAACCGCGGTTCACGAAGAACCGCGCCGCCGCTGGAGCTTTTAGAACGGCAGCTTCGCGTCCGGCTTCTCGGCCATGATCACACGGCGGAAGTCTTCCTGGATGCGCTTGAGCGCTGCGTCGCTATCGGCTTCGAAACGCATGACCACCACCGGCGTGGTGTTCGACGAACGCGCCAGACCGAAGCCGTCCGGATACTCGACACGCAAACCGTCGATCTTCACCACATCGTCCGCGCCCGTGAACTTCGCGTTTTGCTGCAAACGCGCGATCAGTTCGAAGTTTTCGCCTTCTTCGAGCTTCAATTGCAGTTCCGGCGTGGAATTCGAGTTCGGCAGCGAGTTGAGCAGCTTGCTCGGATCCGCTACACGCGTGAGGATTTCCAGCAAACGCGCGCCCGTGTACAGGCCGTCGTCGAAACCGTACCAGCGGTCCTTGAAGAACACGTGGCCGCTCATTTCGCCCGCCAGCGGCGCGCCGGTTTCGCGCAGCTTCGCCTTGACCAGCGAGTGGCCGGTCTTCCACATCAGCGGTTCGCCGCCCTTCTCCTTGATCCACTTGCCCAGATTGCGCGTGCACTTCACGTCGTAAATGATCTGCGCGCCCTTGTTGCGCGACAGCACTTCTTCGGCGAACAGCATCAACTGGCGGTCCGGATAGATGATCTGGCCGTCTTTGGTGACGACGCCGAGGCGGTCGCCGTCGCCGTCGAAGGCGAAACCGATTTCAGCATCCGTTTCCTTCAGCGCGCGGATCACGTCCTGGAGGTTTTCCGGGTGAGCCGGGTCCGGGTGATGGTTCGGGAAGTTGCCGTCGATTTCGGTGAACAGTTCAACCAGTTCGCAGCCGAGCTTCTTGAAAAGCTTCGGCGCGAGGCCGCCTGCCACACCGTTGCCGGTGTCGACGACGATCTTGATCGGGCGCGCGAGTTTGACGTCGCTGGTGATGCGATCCAGATAGGCGTCGGCGATGTCGTACTCGGTGTACGTGCCGCTGCCTGCAGAGAAGTTTTCGTCGACGATGCGCTGATGCAGCGCGAGGATCTGTTCGCCGTAGATGGCCGCGCCGCGCAGGACCATCTTGAAGCCGTTGTAGTCAGGCGGATTATGGCTACCCGTCACGACGATGCACGAATCGACGCGGCGCTCGCCGCCGTCGAGCTTCAACGGCACGCTGGCCGCGAAATAGCCGACCGGCGTCGGCACCATGCCGACATTGACCACGTCGACGCCGGCCGCACGCAGACCGTCCGATAGCGCCTGGATCAGATCGGGACCCGACAGGCGTCCGTCACGCGCCACCACCACGGCGTCGCCGCCTTGCGCCCGCACTTCGCTGCCAAAAGCGAGACCGATCGAACGCGCTGCGTCAGTGTCGAGCGTCTTGCCGATCACACCGCGAATGTCATACGCCTTGAAAATAGATTTGGAGATCATGATGGCTCACTTGCGTGCAATGGAAAATTTTGACCGGCGTATAGCCGAGGGATCGGTAAAACTACCTGCTAAACCGAGCGATGCGCCCTTGCCGGAAGCGATCCGGTTCCAACTTATAATTGCGCCTTCCGGACATGCCCTAATAGACGCCCATTCTAATGCTTAGACGCCCTGCTTTTGCAATGTTGCCGCGACAGTCGGCCAGGTGGGCTGTTACACATTGCGCCCTAGCGCACGTTGCGTCACCCGCACAACACCTGCAACACCTACCACGCGTGCAACCGCATAGGCGAGTGTCCACCGGATGCTGACGCTCAAACGCTTCGCCAATCCCGACGTCACCCGCGCCTTCACCAACATCGTCTGGCTCGGGCTGGAGCGGCTCACGCAGATCGGCGTGGCGATCGCGATCAGCGGCATGCTGGCGCGCTACTTCGGGCCTGATACCTTCGGCAAATGGCAGTACGCGAACACGCTGCTGCTGGTGCTGTCGCCGATCACCTGGGTGTGCGGGGCGGAAATTCTGGTTCCAACCATCGTCGGCCGGCCGTCAACTCAGCTGGGCACTGTGCTTGGCAGCGCCTTCGCGCTGCGCTTTTCGGTGTCCGTCGCGGCCCTCCTGCTCACGTGGCTCGGCATTGCGCTGCACTTCTTCGACCCGCTGGTGGGCGCCATGCTCGCCGGACTTGCGGTCACGATGCTGTTTCGCGAACCGTTCGTCGGCGTGATCAATGCGTGGCTGCAAAGCATGACGTACAGCAAGCCGCAGTTGCTCACCAGCATGAGCACCGCGGTGCTGAAGGCCGGCGTCGTCTATCTGATGGTGCGCGCGATAGCAACGCCCGCACGCTTTGGCTGGCTGTGGGCCGCGGAATCGGCGCTCATTGGTGCGGTTCTCCTGATCTACTACACCCGCCGGCATGGCGGCAAGCTCGGCTGGCACGTTGACCGTTCGCTCTTCAAGCACTTCGCGACCGCGGGCACGGTGTTCTGGATCGGGCTGATCTGTATGTATCTGTTCCTGAAACTGGACCGACTGATGCTCGAGCGGGCCATTTCCTTCGCCGACCTCGGGCGCTATTCCGCCGCACAGCAGCTGAACGAAAACTGGATCACGCTCGCGCTGATGCTTGCGCAGACCATTGCGCCCGCCTTCATCTACCGCGTGCAGGACGCCGCGCAATTGCGCCGCAACGTGTGGCGGCTCACCGCCATGACCGCCGCGCTGATGGTGAGCGGTGCGATCGTGCTGGATCTGCTGGCGGGTTTCATCATCCGCCGCGTGTTCGGGGCGGATTTTGAAGGCGCCATCGAGATTTTCCGCTGGGCCGTGTGGCTTTCCGTGCCGGCCGGCATCGAAGCGATCGGCAATCTGATCGTGCTGAAATATCAGGCCAAATTCGTGTTGCTCTCGAAGTGGCTGCTGGCGCTGGCCGTCGCGTTCGTGGTCAATCTGCTGGCGATTCCGCGGCTTGGCGCTTACGGTGCGCTGGTCGGTCTCGCGGCCGGTTATCTCGCCGCCGCGTCAGTTAATCTTTATTACATTCGTTTCAAATTGCGCCCATGACGAATTCATCCGCCACCGCGCAAATTTCTCTCGACGACGTCGCCGTCCTGATGCCCGCGTACAACGGCCAGGCCGACGTCGATCTCACGCTGGCCTCCTTCAGCGAAGGCGCGCTGATCCACGTATTGATCGTCGACGACGGCAGCACGCCGCCGATCGTCGCGCCGGCAATCCCCAACATGAAGATCGAAGTGCTGCGCATGCCGCAGAACGGCGGCATCGAGCGCGCGCTGCAAACCGGCATCGACGCCCTTGCGCAGCGCGGCTTTCGCTACGCAGCACGCATCGACGCGGGCGACCGCAGCGTGCCGCAGCGCCTCGCGAAACAACGTGTGTTCATGGAATTGCATCAGCAAGTGGCGGGGCTCGGCATGTGGACGCAGGTCGTCACGCGTGAAGGCAAGCCGCTTTTCATGCTGACGCCGCCAGCGGAACCGAACGAGATCCGGCGTCTGCGCTTCTTCCGCTCATGCCTCGCGCATCCTTCGATGATGCTGCGCGTTGACGCGGTTCGTGCGGTCGGCAACTATCGCGCGGCCTATCCTTCCGCCGAAGACCTCGATCTGTTCCTGCGCCTGATGGCGCGCTACGACTGCGCGAATCTTCCGGAACTCGGGCTCTACTACGAGCTGAACGAAGGCGGCATCAGCGCGACCAAACGGCGCCGCCAGGTCAGCTCGACGCTGCGACTGCAACTGCGCTACTTCAACGTCACCAACCTGTACGACTGGCTGGGTCTCGCCAAAAATCTGCTGCACTTCGTGACGCCTTACCGCGCCTTGCAGCGGGTCAAACGCACGCTGCTCGCGCCACGTGCGGGCCACTGATTCCGTTACGCCGTCATTCACCCTGTCATTCACCGTCGAGCCCGTTCCCGCATGAAGCCTGCCTTGAAATCGACGCCCGCGCTACGCATTACACTCGTCTGTAACACCGCCTGGGCAATCTATACGTATCGGCAAGGGCTGATCCGCATGCTGGTTGGCCGCGGCGTCGACGTGACGGTGCTCGCGCCGCGCGACCGCACGTTCGAACTGCTCACCGCGATGGGGTGCCGCTGCATCGAATTGCCGGTGGCCTCCAAAGGCACCAGTCCGCGCGAGGACCTGCGCACACTTTTGTCGTTGTATCGTTTGTATCGAAGCATCCGCCCGCACGTTGTGTTCCACTACACGATCAAGCCGAACATTTACGGCTCGGTCGCCGCGAAACTGGCGGGTGTGCAGTCGGTGGCGGTGACGACCGGGCTCGGCTACGTATTCATCCAGCAGAGCCGCGCTGCGCAAGTCGCCAAAAAACTGTACCGTTTCGCCTTCCGCTTCCCGCGCGAAATCTGGTTTCTGAATCGCGACGACCAGGCCGCGTTTGTCGAGCATAATTTGTTGGTGCATCCTGAACGTGCGCGTCTCCTGCATGGCGAAGGCGTCGATCTCGAACAATTCAGCTTCACGCCGCTGCCGGAGCGGGCGGAATTCAAGTTTGTGCTGATCGGGCGGCTCTTGTGGGACAAGGGCGTGGCCGAATATGTCGAAGCCGCGCGGCGCTTGCGTGAACGTTATCCTCAGGCGCGGTTCCAATTGCTCGGTCCGGTCGGCGTCGACAACCCGAGCGCGATCACACGCGAAGAAGTAGCCGCGTGGGAGCAGGAAGGCATCATCGAGTATCTTGGCGAGGCGCACGACGTGCGGCCTTTTATCGCCGAAGCGGACTGCGTCGTCCTGCCTTCCTATCGCGAAGGCGTGCCACGCACGCTGATGGAAGCATCGGCGATGGGCCGGCCGATTGTTACGACGGATGTGCCCGGCTGCCGTGAAGTGGTGGCGGACGGCGTCAATGGATTGCTGTGCGAAGTGCGCAATGCCGCGAGTCTCGCGGAGAAGCTGGCGCAGATGCTCGACATGAGCGGCGCCGAGCGCCGTGCAATGGCTGAACGCGGCCGACAGAAAGTCGCGGAAGAATTCGACGAGCGCGTGGTCGTCGAAACGTATAAAGACCTGGTGCAGAAAATGACGGGCGTTTTACTTTAACGGAGCAACAGCATGACCACGAAGGGTACGATTCTGGTAACGGGCGGTGCAGGATTTATCGGCTCGCACACATGTGTCGAACTGCTCAACGGCGGTTACGACGTCGTGGTAATCGACAATCTCGTGAACAGCAACCGCGAATCGCTGCGGCGCGTGGAGAAAATCACCGGCAAGGCCGTGAGCTTCTACGAGGCCGACGCGCGAGATGAAGCGGCGCTCAATCGTATTTTCGACGCACACCCGATCACCGGCGCGATTCACTTTGCCGCGCTGAAGGCGGTGGGCGAATCGGTCGCGAAGCCGATCGAGTACTACAGCAATAACGTCGGCAGTTTGCTGGCGCTGCTCGGCGTGATGCGCGATCGCAACGTGAAGCAGTTCGTGTTCAGTTCATCGGCAACGGTGTATGGCGTGCCGAAGAGCTCGCCGATCGACGAATCGTTTCCGCTGTCGGCAACCAATCCTTATGGGCAGTCGAAGCTGATTGCCGAGCAGGTATTACGTGATCTGGAATTGGCGGATGCGTCCTGGCGGATCGCGACGCTGCGCTATTTCAATCCGGTTGGCGCGCATGAGAGCGGGTTGATTGGCGAGGATCCGGCGGGTATTCCGAATAACCTGATGCCGTATGTGGCGCAGGTTGCTGTCGGCAAGCTCGAGAAGCTGCGGGTGTTCGGCGGCGACTATGAGACGCCGGATGGCACCGGCGTGCGGGACTATATCCACGTTGTTGATCTGGCACGTGGGCATCTGGCGGCGCTGGATGCGCTGGTTAAGCGCGATGCCAGCTTTGTCGTAAATCTCGGGACGGGGCAAGGGTATAGCGTGATCGACGTCGTCAAGGCGTTCGAGAAGGCTTCGGGGCGCCCTGTGCCTTATGAGATTGTGGCGCGCCGGCCGGGCGATGTGGCTTCGTGTTTTGCGGATCCGGCGGCGGCTTTGAATGTACTCGGATGGCGCGCTGAGTTTGGGATCGAGCGGATGTGTGCGGATCACTGGCGGTGGCAGGAGGGGAATCCGAACGGCTTTAACTGATCCCTATCGTAGCAACGTGACACGGATGCCGCGAAATGCGGCATCCGTGCACCGCGGCACTCTGCCGGCCGCATCCTCCTGCTTGTTCCCCGGCTTCCTCCTCCCAGCTTCCTCCCCTCTTCTTTCCGCATCCGCCACGATGCTCCCGTTGAGCCGCTAGTCCAACGCCTGATCCAAGCCAAGGATGTCCGCTGCGTGCGTAAAGAAGCCCGCTGTCGCTCCGAGTGTGGTGCCGACATCGTGGCCCATCGGCATTGGCGGGACGGGCGCGGACGCAAGCGTGCTCGGCGCACGGCCAGGGCTGGCCATAAGATCCTGAGCCACAGAATCTTGAGCCATAGGACCTCGAGCGGTAGCGCGGACGCTTGGCGGAAACAGTTCGGCAAAGATCGGTCGCACCGTCGTCCCAGCCCGCCGACCTCCGCAGTGTTTAGCGTCGCGGGACGCTTCGCCCGGGGGCGAGGGGCCCCCAGGGTTTTCGTGCTCGCCGCAACATGGTCGTCCCGTTCGCCACGGCAGCCACATGATCGCGCTTGTCGGGATGCCGTCTCCCGGAGCGTTAACGAGTTCGCGTCGTGAACCAGATTTCATGAACCAGCCCAAGACGTCGCCATGAGCGTCGAGCGGGACAAGACACACCGCCCCGGTGCGCACGGTCACGCACGAACCCGTCCATACCTTCGCCGCCATGGGGAGCACTGGCGAGGTATAGGCCATCTGATTCGATGAATGCACCGGAGGTGCAGCTTCCCGTCCGCCGGAACCGACTGATACCCGAGAGGGCTGATTCGGACGGTGCCCGATTGATGGAACGCAAATACCATTTCGCGTGCGTCCGTGTTCAGGACTGCGCCCCCCTGGGTTCAGCGTGTGGGAATTGCAACCGGATCATGATGCCATCGAACCCGAACAGGTAACGTGCATCCCGATCGAGGTCGATGATTTCCGACTCGAGAAGCGCTTCGAGGTCGTGGCTCATCATCATCCTGCCACGCTTCAGACGCACGGCAATCGCCTCCGCCGTCATCGGTCCTTCGTCGTGCAGCAGCCGGATGATCTCCATGCGTTTCGCAGTAACGGTCCCAAGCAAACCCTCTGGCTCGTCAAAGAGTATCCACGTTGAATCAGGATGTTGGCCATTGAGGATTGCATCCATACGCTCTTTCACGGCGTCAAATGGAATGGTCTCGAGGATAAGAAGTCGCATCGTAATTCCTTCTCTATAGGGAGATGTGCGCCGTAGTTATGGCGCACATCGTGACGATATCGCGCCAACTCTGGCGCGCAAGGAGACAGGCTTGCGGTATTGTCTTCAACCTAGGGCGAACCTGCTGCGCAACGCGGTACGCACATCCTCCGCGGTGATCACCACAGTGCCTTCACGTAGATGCCGCACGGCTGCTGCGTCAAGGGTTCGCTGCAACACCGCATCAGCATCAGCAATCGAATGTCCTTTCAGACCGGCGACAGCGCAGTCCATCGTGTGGCGTGAGACGGCGAACACGGTGCCCGCCATGACCTTGAAACGCATGCGGACGTAAGACGCCAGGGCGTCATACTCGGGTACCGAGAACGCGACCTTCTCTTCAAGTCGCCCGCCACGAAGCGCAGCCGGGTCGAGCGTGTCCTGATGGTTCGTTGCGCAAATGTACAGAACGTCCGGCAGCCGCCCGTCCGCACCGTCCAGTGTCGTCAGCACCTTGTTCGTGACCGGAGCGACACCCGACATACGGCGCTCGCCCAGCACATCGTCCGCCTCGTCGATGAAGACGATCGCCGGGCGCAGGTCCTTCGCGTCCCTGACGAGCCCGTCCCATGCGCCAGGGTTCGCGAGTAGCTCGGCTCCCGTCGTCTTCAGAAATATGTACCCACTGGCTTTGGCCAGTGCCAGAGCCGCCTGTGTCTTGCCAGTACCAGGCGGCCCGTAAAAGAGCACGCCGCGCGGCAGGCTGCCGCCAAGCCGCTCGAGGCCGTAGGTATGTCGCAACCTGAAAGCGAGATCATGCAGATCGTTGCGCGAGACATCCGGCATGATGATTTCGTCGATCGACTTCACGTTTTCAGGAAGCCGGCCTTTCGAGCCCTGCAAGCGTCGCATCGCACGCATCGCAACATCGAAGCTCAAGCTGCCTTCGCCGATAGCACCCTCACGACGCATGTCGGCCAGCTCGCGCCCGATCGATGTGAGGCGTGCGGCGCTGAATCCCTCCCAGCGGGCTGCGAGATTTGTGAGGATCGGTGCGGTAAGCGCATGGAACCCCATTGCTTCGGCGACCGCGTGACGGAGTATGGCCTTGCGGGCTTCGAGATCTGGCGCAGGCACCTGGACCTTGAAGTCAAACCGGCCTTCGCGAATTGCCGCGCCATCCAGCGCGGCGAGGTTGTTTGTCGCGGCGACGAGAACGATTCGCGTGCCGTGCAGGCGTGCGATCTCAGTGAGCATCACATTCGTGAGGTCGCGGTCCATATGGTGTATTCCCTCCGCGCGGGGTTTAACGTAGCTATCAAATTCATCGATGAAGAAGACCCCGTGGCCGAGCTTTAGCGCCTGAGCGAATGCAGCCTTGATCTTCACTGGCGTCTCGTTGATCCACTTGCTTGCGACCGAACCGTAGTCGAGTGCGAAAAATGGCACGCCCAGTTCGCCGGCGAGCGCCTCGGCGAACATGGTCTTGCCGCTCCCGGGCTCGCCGAACAGGAGGATGCCGTTGCGCGCGCGCTCCGGATTTCCGATGACGTCGCGTGCGGCGCCGAGCAATCTCGCTTTCGTCTGAGCCATTCCGACAATCCGGGAGAAATCGAAACGCGGTTGCGCGATGAGTTCGTCAAAACTGTAGGCAGGTTCAGCGGCACGAACTGAATCAGGGACAGACGCAGACGCTGCTGGTTGCGACGGCCGCTTCGATGACGCTACTCCGGGAAAGACAGCCTGGAAATCGCTATCGCGTCTGACGTCGGGAGCGTTTGCCCTGTGAGTTGACGGCAAGAGCGGGTGGGCACGCCGGTACCAGACGCCGGCCGCCACCGCGAACACCAGACACCCGGCAAGCGCCGCAAGCCAGGGGCGATCCAGATGGACAAGAGATTGAAGCGCCGCCAGTCCGAGCACGAAGAGGACGACGCGCCGAACGAAGTGATATCTGCGAAACAGGAACCAGAACACCGCCACCAGCGCGACGGCGACGCACAGTAGCAAGGGCCAGTTTCGGGCAAGCGTCAGCTTCCCCGATGCGAGTTCATGCAGGATCGCGCATGCCCAGCCATACAGCACTGTCGCAAGCACGAAGTGCAGGACGAATCCGGATACAGAATGGACGAGGTGTTTCATGGCTGCTCCAGGTAATGGTGAAAGGACGTCCGCAGTTCAGCGCGGCCACTGCTGCAGGATTTCCTCGCACGTCTCGTGGATGATCCTGCGCACGACCTCCTCCCACTCGAGCCGGGTTGAATACATCGTGAACAGCATCTCGATGCCAAAGATCACCGCACCGGTCCTGATCATCGACATCAGGGCGGACACGGCTCCGCATGCGGCGGAGCCGAAGAGCGCCTGCAACTGGTCTGCGCCCCACACCGCAGCAAAGCACGGGATCAGCACCGTCAGGTACGGAGCAGCCAGGCCGATCGTGCCCAGGGTGTTCAGTAGCCCTTGGAAAAACCACGGGATTTCTGCGTAAGCCGGATCAATGAAATTCAGACGGGAACGGGGACGATTGCTCTGCATGAAGTTTCTCCTTGATGGATGGGACAGGTGGTTCGTTCAGAGGCGAAGAACACAAGTCCATCTTCACGCACGAAAAGACGGATGCAAGTCGACGGATCCGGGTGCGCAGGAACGGTTCCGTCGATTGACGAGCGCGTGATACCGTTCTGATCTGCAAAGATCAGGCGTGGATTCCGAACAATCTGATGCCGTATGCGACGCAGAAGACCGTTGGCAAGCTCGCGAAGCTACGGAGGTTCGGCTGCCAGCATGAAACGCCGGATGGTACAGGCGGGTACGACTATGTACACTTGGCGGATGTTGCGCGCGGACATCTGGCCGCGCCGGATGTGCTGGATGTGCTGCAGGCTCAAGCCAAAGCGTGACGCCAGCTTTGTCGTGAATCCAGGGACTGGGCAACGGTATGGCGAGACGGGTGTCAAAAAAGTGTTCAAGAAAAGCCGCCGGACGGCCTGTGTTTTACGAGATCGTATGCCGCCGCCCGAGCGACGTTACCTCGTGCTTCGCCGATCCACCGGCAGCTGAGAAAATCGTCGGCTGGCGCAGGGTATGACATCAGGCGGATATGCGTAGACCACTGGCGTGAGCAGTCGACGAGTCTGTAGAGGGATTCGCCTGGGTTGATCTCACCTCGAAGGCGGAGTCAGAGAATCGCCAGACAAGGACTTTGCCGCCGTCAATCGCGCGTCAATGAATGGCATCATCACCCGCTGGCACGCCCTGCGGCGGCAGCGCGCCCGTGCCTTTGGCGTCGCATGCAAAGCGCACGGACGTGAACGTATCCATGAGCAACGCCGCGCCCCAATGACACGTTTGATGCCCGCGCTCGCATGCGCATTTCCGAATACAGAAAATCTTAGACAGGGAGTGACACCATGTACATTCATCCAGTGATTCTTTGCGGCGGAAGCGGTACCCGACTTTGGCCAATGTCAAGGGGAGGGTATCCGAAGCAGTATCTCAGGTTGACCGGCGAAAACACGCTGGTTCAACAAACTGTATTGCGCCTGCGCGGTATCAAGAACGTCGCGGCTCCCATTGTCGTCACGAATAACGAACAGCGCTTTCTGGTCGCTGAGCAGCTGCGACAGGTAGACATTGCACCGGCATCGATCGTACTCGAGCCTGTCAGCCGTAACACCGCACCTGCCATTGCGGTTGCGGCACTGGCCGCGATGCGCGAATCCGCGGAATCCATCCTGCTCGTTCTGCCATCGGATCATGTGATTACCGGTGAGACGGCATTTGTCGAGGCGGCCGAAGCCGCGGCTGAGATCGCCAAAGACGGTTATCTGGTCACCTTCGGTATTGCACCAACCGAGCCGCACACTGGCTATGGCTACATCCGAGCGGGCGTGCAGCTTGACGGTGACACCCGTGCGTTCGCGGTGGACACATTCGTCGAAAAACCGGACGAGGCCACGGCGCGGCGTTTCCTTGGTGAAGGCGGCTACTTGTGGAACAGCGGCATGTTCATGCTGCGGGCTTCGACCTTCATCGAAGAACTACGCCTTTACGAACCGGGAATCGCCGCACAGGCAGAGCTTGCGCTCGACGGGGCGCAGCTCGACAACGACTTCACGCGCCTCGACGTTAAAGCCTTCGCCGCCTGCCCAAACGTTTCGATAGATCACGCCGTGATGGAGAAAACGCAACGCGCTGCGGTGATTGCCACAGCAGACCTCGGCTGGAACGATATCGGCTCGTGGACTGCGCTTGCTGACATTGCGGAACACGATGCCCAGGGCAATGCACTTCTCGGCGACGTCCTCACCGAAGCGATGAGCAACTCATACGTGCGCGCAGAGCATCGGCTGGTGGCCGCTATTGGCCTCGACAATGTCGTCATCATCGAGACCGCTGATGCCGTACTGGTCGCCAATCGGGACCAGGTCCAGGACGTCCGGAAAATCGTTGCCCAGTTAGACGCGGCGGGCCGCCACGAGTCAGTCACGCATCGTCGTGTGGCACGTCCCTGGGGCTCATACGAAGGCATCGACGGCGGCGACCGCTTCCAGGTGAAACGCATCGTGGTGCGCCCTGGCGCGCAGCTGAGCCTGCAGATGCACCATCACCGCGCCGAGCACTGGGTCGTCGTGAAGGGCACGGCACTCGTGACAAACGGTGACAATGAGATCATCCTCACAGAGAACCAGTCGACCTATATTCCGCTTGGCATCACGCACCGCCTGAAGAACCCGGGCAAGATCCCCCTCGAGCTAATCGAAGTGCAATCGGGCGCCTATCTCGGCGAAGATGACATTGTGCGATTCGAAGACACATACGGGCGGGCGGAAAAGGTGTAAGCCCCATAGGAATCTGACAGATCAATAAGGCGTTGTCACATCAGGGTGTTCGCGTCGCGATAGTGCGATGGACAGAGCTTTCCTTCCAGCCTGACCGGTTACCGTGCCAACGCCGCCTGCGGCCGTCGAACTCGTCACGATCGACTCGAGCGAATCACCTAGGATAGCTGCATGAACTAGAAGCCTGAAGAATTGCAGAGTATGGCATTTGACGCCATAGTCGCGGATGGCATGATGCGCCATATGAATAAGAATGCGACTTTACTGTTTGAGGACCGGTCAGCATACTCGGACGGAGCGCCCCTCGAAATGCGAATCTGACGCCTGCCGGACGCGGACGACGAAAGACCACACGGCCTGAAGTACAGTCTGTTTTATGGTCGGGATGGCGAGCGAATCATCGGTTGCAACAATGAGCGGAGAACGGGAGACCACTGGCATTATCGGGACCGCAAAGAGCCCTACACCCTAACCACAGCTGGACAGATGGTGGCTGACTTTATAGATGATGTGGAAGGCGAAAGGAGCCGGAAATGAACAAACTGAATGTACATTTAGGCACCTTGCGCAGCATGGGCGACCGCTTCATCAATGCCTGGAATCGTGCGGAAACAGGTGATGACGTTAAGGAGCGGCACGTAACGTTCTTCACGTGGGAAGTTGACAGCGGCGCTCACGCCCAAGCGTCTGGAACTGCTGCGCCATCTGCACCGGGAAGGTGCGGAAAGTATCAGCGCCCTCGCCAAGACACTGGCGCGCGACTATAAGCGCGTCCACGAAGACGTCACGGATCTGGAAGTGGCTGGACTGCTCGTGCGCGAAGGCAATTGGCTGAGCGCACCGTGGGACACGCTGGTGACAGACGTAGCATTATCACAGGTAGCGCGGCAGCGTGTCCTGGCCGGGATATCCCGGGGATGGGAGGCCGGCCTCAAAATGGTCGGCTTTTTTTCAACCAACAAGCCGGCGGTCGAGCCCGTCAGGCGTGTTAACGGGTGGGCAACCGACTGGGAAAACGCCTTATTCGGGACGAGCCTTTAGAGGCTGACCGGCTGCCACCTGTAGGGTGCGATGTGTCGCTTTTTTGCGACACCATCTCGCGCACTCTCTCGCGCGCTCTTGCCAGCCGGCTTATTTATATGTTTGAATTTAGCTCATCGCAACTCCTTTATATGTTTGAATTTAGCTCATGTCGCAGTACCTTTTTTACAAAGCCTTGTATTAGGCATGACGCACCGGCTCCCGCCTGTTGTTCAGGGCTCGAATCGTAATCAGATTGGCGCGATGAACACCTTTGTCCATCCTTGCGAAATAAAACTAGTGGTCGTGGCTTATCTGACGGTCACGGATCATGAAAGTAAAAGCCGCGCTGTTACGGCTGAATAACCATAAAGATTGCAACAGTACGTTGGCGTGTTTGCGTGCGCGGGCCCTGTCAGCACTATTTTTCTCAGCAAGATGGACGTGAGAGACACAGCCATGTGGCTCTTCAACCGTCCAGACGTAAATCCTCGGTAGCAGCCGGGCCGCATGCACATGCGGCGGGCACGCATCGTTATGGCTGGAGCGATCCTGCCTGACAGCGCATCTATAAAACTCACCAGACCGCCTGCGTCAGCCGCAAGGCTGCACTCTGTTTGCTGCGGTCGATAAACCCTTCATTTTAAACGTATTACGTCGGGTGCGGCCCATAGCTGCGGCCAGGATAGTCATAAGTTGCTCCGCTTTCGCGGTAACGCAACTGACAGTCCGGTCGCCTCGGCTTCGAGCCCCGCCTTGCACCCGGCGTCTACATGCCGTTACTGGCATTTCTCCGAGCCCTGTTGCACGCAATCACTCCTCCCAGGACACGTTGTGTGCGTTCCGTGCAGATGGTCCCGCACGCACCCGCGGCTCCCTCCGATCCCCAGCAGACATTGCACTGAGAATCTCAAACCGGATCTCGCCGGTTCTCCCAACTTAACTCCAGATTCCCCTGCACATCAGCTCCATCAACAGCAACCGCAATCCCGGACGGCAGTGCGCTTCCCCGCAGCTCGGGGAGCGCCACCTCTGCCATTGGCATCCCTGGCCCCAATGCAAATACCTGCGAAGTCCGCACCCAGAGCTGCACCTGCTTTCCGCTGGATGAGTATGCCCACCCAGCTTTGCCCCGGAGTGACTGATGACCACTTGCATGCTGCCTCGCCCGCTTCACCCGCTTGACTCGCTTCATCCGTTACACAAACACCCGAGCCACGCCGCACCGCACCGCACCGCACAGTGCAGTGCAGTGCAGTGCAGTGCAGTGCAGTGCAGTGCAGTGCGAGGATTGCTGACTGACGATAGCTGTGCGTTTCCCCGCGCAGATACGCATGGGCCCGCCCGTGCAATCTCAAAAGGAGCAGAAAAATGAGCTGGCTTTCAAACTATATGCACGAGATCGGGTGCGGCAAGCGTAGAGCAAAGGGCGCCTTTGCGAGTCATCGCAACACGATGTGCGAATTCACTGCATTCGCCCGCTTCATGCGAACCCTCGATATCAAGCCCAGGCGCGTGAAGGACACACCCGAGCTCGCAATCCTCCTCTATGTCCAGCACTGCGTCGCGAGGGGTGTTGCGCCGGGAACAGTGCGCAACACGACCACGGAAATCCGGCGCGCCCTCAGCCGCGCCGGCCGGAATATTGACTATCTGACCAACGCCGCGATGGGAATTTCTTCGCGCGACCGCAACGGCCAGAAAAGGGCGTTACTGCCGTCTGAAGTCGATGCGTTCGTCGCGCGCGCCGCGCGATTGAACTTGGGGTTCGCATTGCTGCTTCAGCTGCAGCGCCTGCTGGGCCTCCGCCGACTCGAAGCGCTGCGCAGCGCGCCGGACCTTCAACTCTGGCTTGACTGCATCACTGCCGGCGACCACACCGTGCTAGTCACCCGCGGCGTAAAGGGCGGCAGGAGGCGAACGGTCACGATCCTCATGCAGCGGCGCGAAGAAACAATCCGGGTCCTGCATTCAGCTGTTCAGTATTGCAAAGCGAATGGTGGCCAACTGATCACGGGCCGCCGTAACTCGCTGGAGAGCGCTCTGAACAGATTGAAGGCATTCTATACCACCATTGGCATGACAGGACAGACGTCCTCCCATGCAGCACGTTATTCGTACGCACAGGACAAGGCGCTCGAATACCTCCAAAGCGGCATGGATGAACACGCGGCGCTCATTCACGTGAGCGCCGATCTTGGGCATGGACCATCCCGTCAATCCTTCACAGCTCGCGTGTACCTACGTGGAATTCTTCCGCATTTCTCACGAATCATGCAGGGAAGCCGGTTTATGGGTTGCTCACGGTACCTGAACGAAGTCCTAAGTGATCTGCGGAACCCGAATTCTGCCGAAAAGATGTGCAGAAAGTCTCGCTGGAAAAGAAGATGAAACCGGCAAGTGATGGTACGCGTGTGCGACGAGATATCCGTTTCAATTCGTCTTATATGGAATCCTCCTCAACCCATGTCAGAAAAAATCTACCGGGAGCACCGTGGTTCGCTTCCAGGAAAACGACGCACCCGGCACCAACGTGCATTACCTTTCCTTTGACCTTACCAACCACCTTCACGCTATCCACCCCCAACCCCAGGTGCCCATTCCTATGCATTACCCTGACCTGAAACAGCAGATCGACCTCACTATCAACTCTTACTCGCGAGGCGACGAGTTCACGCGGCTGATAAATCCCGCGTGGGAGATCTTTGACGCGTTTATCGCAAGCCAGCACGCCGCTGACCTGAAGAGCCTGGATGAAATCCCGACGTCGCTTTTTGCGCCGTTTGTCGCCCACTGCGAGCGCTCGCAGATGCCCGACTCCCAGCTTTTCATGGTACTCGCCGCGTTGCGCTCGCTACTGGTCCTCTCAGGTCGAGATCAGCGCGATCTTGCTGGCTTGGTGGCCCCGCGCAAGCGCAAACGGGTGAAAAACGCCGACGACGGTACGTATCAGTTTGAATATTTCCCCAAAGACTCTGGTGCAATCCCGGAAGACATTGCGGCGGACACCGGGAGCACGAGGAACAGCTCAAACGATGAACCTAATTAGCGATGAAAAGCGATGGCTATGGCTACCCACGCAACAGGACCCACCATGAAAAGTGACACCACCAATTCCAGCGCCCGGGGGCCGCCAGGCCCGATGGCTATCGACAGCGCGGCATTAAAACGACGTCCCGGCGAGTACATTGATCATCGCTGCGCTCCCAGCCAGAAGGGGCGGGAGCCAGCGTCAGGTCTGTTGCCAACAATCCAACTTACACACTGCCACAGATGAAACCACAATACATTCTTCTCACTGCACCGACCACGGCCGATAACCTCGAGACGACCTGCTCACTGGCACAGGCACAGTTTAGCGGGCAGGTAGTTACCGTCAGCAATCAGCGTGGCAGCAGCGCAAATGCTGAACCCGACACACATCGCTTCACACCGGCTCGCTTGGACGAAAGCTACAGGAAGCTTAGCTGCACATCCGGCCGCGCTATCCTCTGCATTGCCCCCTCCGGCTTCGACGCGCTGTGTGAATTTGCATGCGAAACGCCTGGAACGCTCGGCGACCTTCACAGCATCATCATCACGCTCACCCCTCGCGAAGAGTCGCAACGTGGCGCGATCACACAGATCGCGAAGCTGACCGAGGCGGGTATGACGCCAGGGCAACTGCGCATTCTGCGCACCGGTGTCCCAGCCATGAAGTCGGGTCAGGAAAACATGGGGTGGTTCGAGACCCTCGATACCTACCTCTCCCAGAACCCACAATTCATCAACTGCAGCCCGAACGCAGTAATTCAGGAGTCCAATGTAGTTTCGGCACTGGAGCGAGCCCACTTTACAATCGGTGACGCCATGCGGGAGACCGTCAACTATGAGTCGTTGCTGGCTGAGGCTCACAGCCAGGGCGCGGGCGAGGGTGAGCTGGCCGGGCTGGTCGACAGGATGATTCTCCAGAGGCGCTTTCAGGCACTCAAGCCCGCGCTCACACGAGCGCTCGACATGGTACTGCCGCAGGCCATCCCGTCTGTGACCTCCCACGAGCAAGCTGGCGAAGAACGGGCTGCCAAACCAGCCGCCATCGAAGTCGTGCCGGAGTCGACATCGGCGGGGCACTTTGCCTACGAACCACAGGGTTTCAAGCCGGTGTAGTTCGCTCACTTACCAGCGCGAAACATATGAAGTGAGCACGTGTGCCCTCACAGATGAAGCAAATCCGGAACGCGCGATTTTGCCGCCCCTCTGGATCACGGCTGATACTTGTACTGCCACACCTGCTGACCAACAGGGATTGCCCGCAAAACGTTGCTCGTCCACCGCGATCATCTTTGATGAGCTCGTGGTGGACGCCGACAATCACGATGGCAATACAACCCGGCATGCTGCCTGCGCTATCCGTCGGAGCACTATCCATCAGGGGCATCTCATCGAGGTCATCCGCGTCAACCCGGATCCCAGGACGCGCAGGAACGGCGCCATTGTTTGACGATCGTGGAAGGCGCACGATAAGCTGGTATTGAAAATGAAGATGCGGCATGCAAATGCGATGGATCGCCGTGTGGCCAACGCGGAAGGGAAATTCAGGAAGAGATGAGCGGAAAGATGCGTATGGCCATCCGCCCACCCCCTCACGGGGGTGGGCGTAAAGCGGGTGGCAGACTACAAGCTATTTTTTCCTACGCAGCCATCGCGCGACGACGACCAATGGCTGCACGCAGTCAAGGAACACGGCACGACATTCTGTCCAGAAGACATGCCGGTAGAAACCAAATTTTCGCATGTGTATTTTCTCGCTTGAGTTGATGAAAATCTCGCGCGTTGCGGCGGCTAACGGATTTGACCGTTGCACATTTTCTCGCAGCGTTCCAGACAATCGTGCGGCATCACGTCCGACGCTGGCAATGTGGGAGGGGAATGTACAATCCATAACACTATGGCGACGACACCGCCGCTTAATGTTGCCGTGACGATGGCGAGCAATGGAAGATCGATATCGCCGCCATCGGATGGAGAGAGACATTCAGCTAGTTTTCGTAAGAGATTCATTCGGATTCCATTTTATTGAGAATGAAAATGAGACTATTGCGCGGCCCAACAGACGGACAGCGGCCGCAATACCAGTCTCCCTCATGAATAACTGAATGCAAGCTTCACCAGCGCGTGTCACCGGAAGCTCGATAGGCAGGTTGCCGGTTAAAATAATCGTAGTCTTTAGACTGCTCACCAGGGTGCGCATTGCCGGGATAGGAGGCGTGATGCAAGCCATCACGAGAACAATCCGCTCGCCCCAGGAGCGATGCCGGTATGTGCGAACAATAGCCGTATCCACACGCGCAATAGTTCTCCTCCGATGTGCCAGTCTGCAAAAAACCACCAGCTTCAATGAGTCCACCCGAAGGCAGTTTTCCGTCCTCCCCGAGCGCCTCGTATCTCAGGTGGATGATCAGCACACCCATTGACTCATTCAAATCGGCCGTCGCTTCGCGTGGTCTGTCCATGAGGACCGCCCTCCTCAGTCTGGAGGGTGAACATTGCAACACTACGCGAATACCCTCGAAACCAAATGCGTAACACGCATCACACCCAAGGTAGATTAATCACGCATCGAAAACCACTCGCAAGTCCCATATGACCGTTAACGTCCGGGACAGCGGGACGCGATATCGACGAAGCGTGCGGCAACAGGAAACTCCGTTTGACACGAAGCGTGCGCAAAGGCACAAAGCGCGCTCAGACCGTCAGCGAAATTCAGGAACTGCTAGCGAGAGCGAGGCGCACCAACATTGGACTGATGCACATGATCTCGCTTGCGCTGCACCTTGGTCTACGGCGTAAAGAGGATTTGATGTGTCCACGCGATCTGCAAATGTGGCTTGACGCGCCTATGCATGGCGAGAGCAGCATTCCGCTCATGAGAGGAGCAAAAAAAGCGAGTCCAAGAGACGCGCGGATGGCCCAGAGCAACCGGCAGGATACGATCGAGGCAATCAGGTCAGCCTTGACCTACTGCCAAGAGCACGATTTCGAGCTGATCACTGGTAGCGGAAAAGCGCTCAAGTCAGCAATGAACCGACTAAAAGCGCTACTTCGTCGCGCGGGGATGGTCGGCCAGGTAAGTTTCCACTCTCTCCGCTATACGTATGCGCTAACGGCCGCTTCCGAAATGCTGGACTGCGGGATCGCACCATACGAGATACTGGTCCAACTCAGCGAATCGATGGGCCACGGACCGACTCGCGCGCAGATGATTCTCGAACACTATTGTCAACCTATCAAAATCAGGATCGAAGGCCATATTTCCCTTCCTTGGGACGAAGCTCACAGACGGCGCCCTGTGAATAAGCTCCCTCGCCCTGCTGCGCACAAGGAGGCCAAGCTTCGACACAGCGCCCTTAGCTGCTATCCCGTTGGCCGATCGACTCTCGGATGCGAACCGCATGATTCACGTCCGAAGAGCCGACAACGGCTCGAATTCGAGCTAGCGCATCCAACCCGGCCATGGAGTTTTTATATACAGTGGTCCTAATTTAAAAATCGGGTAATGCATTTCATCGATAAATTGGAAGCAATAGCACCATGAGCACGATCATGCTGGATGCGTGGCTGTCGCTCGAACAGTTTCTAGTCCAGTGCAGCAAACTCCCATCTCGACTCGAAGACATCGACGCAGCAACATTGGCCGGCTTCGCAGAGCGCCAATCGTCGGAATGCATAAACGTCGAACAATTTTTGATGATGCTCGCGGGATCAGGATGATTCTGCTGGTATCAGGTTGCGCCATAGAGCAGCTCGCGCCATTGAGCGTGCACGTAAAGCGACAACGACTCGCCAACGATAAGAACGGCAATTACCGCTTCGTGAAGGTACTCGCCGCGGCGGTGCGATAACTCGTGGCGAGCCGCCCTCTCTCGCCTCGATAAATCGTTAGAGTTTCGCAAAGGGGCCGCAGGCCGTCTTGTGGCCAGATCTTGGCGAGATCTGCACCAAATCAACGTCAGGAAACAGAGACTAAGCATGTCGACTCAACGTTTCACCGGCCAGCGTACCCTATGAGGTTTTGGTTCGTAGAGCGAGCGACGTGGCTTCGTGTTTTGACGATCCCGCAGCGGCTTTCGATATGCTCAACTGGCGCGCAAAGGTTGGGATCGAACGGATGTGTGCGGATCATTGACAGTCGATTAATCTGCCGGAGTTTGCGCAGACGTAGCGTTGGGGGCCGATCATCGGAGATTGGTTCCGCTTCGATCAACTCGCTCAATTTTCTATGAAACTTCGATGCCTCCGGGCGCGGTCGCATGCGCGCCCAGATAGCCATAAACCCATTTACTTCACGTCCCCTTGCGGATAGAAATACAGACCGGCGACATTAGCCGCACTGACCAACCCCGCCTTCGGCACCGCTGACACAAGATAGCGTCCACGAGCGGCGCTGATTTGTGCCTCCGTGCAACGCGCCGATTGCGAGAAGACAAGCTGCCAGTTCTGCGCGATGCAAAACCGCGTGGCTCCCTGACGCAGCGCATATACCTGCGTGCCCACCACGGTAGCCCAGAGGTGCTCCCAGTTCGCAGAACCGTCGAGATCGAACACAAGACCATCAGCCCCGAGTTGCTTGATCGCCGCGTAGACGGCCGGAATCTCCGGGTCGTTGTATTGAGAAACGTATTCAGGCGGCTGATGGATACGAACACCGGCGAAAACAGCCACGGCGACACAGGCGGCCACCGTCACACGGAGAGGCGCGGCCGTCACGTTGTCGAAAACGCGCTTAAATAGCAAGGTCAGCGCAAGCGCCGGCACCGCGTAGTAGAAAATCCCGACGTAGATGAACGAAAAATTGTCGACGCCGAAGACAGAATAAAAAAGGAAGCCGACCGTCGCGCTCGCCAATGACAGCACGATTGCTCTCTCCGACCCAACGCGGTCTTCACCCTCCCGCCCCGAATGGTTAGTCGCGAGGACGGCACAGGCGGCAGCGCCGAACAGAATCCCAAAGAGGCCGTTACTCCAGAACAGACCAACGAAACGTATCGCGTCGCCAAG
Source organism: Paraburkholderia sp. SEWSISQ10-3 4 (assembly GCF_030464785.1). Taxonomy (NCBI): domain Bacteria; kingdom Pseudomonadati; phylum Pseudomonadota; class Betaproteobacteria; order Burkholderiales; family Burkholderiaceae; genus Paraburkholderia; species Paraburkholderia sp. SEWSISQ10-3 4. The sequence continues at coordinate 163,527 of NZ_JALPRI010000009.1, read as the reverse complement.
ATGGTTCGCGTGATGCACGCGGCCAAAAGCGGCATATTCAGCGACCGGTCCAGGAAAATGGAGAATGGTCTGGATCGCGAGCGGGACAAGAAACAGTGCTGCAATCACCACCGCGATCGCAATCGCCCGAAAATTCCCTACGAGATAGTCACGACTCAACACCCAATTGCCCCGCGTGTTGCCGGTCCGAGCATAAAGCCACGTATTCGCAACGACCGCACATGCGAGCATGATTGCGGCTATCCCGAAGAAGGACGCATGACCATTCAAAAGGAACCCCAGGCTGACCGCAAGCAGCACGAGTCCGTCCCGACGCCCCATGATCAAAGCAGCAAGGGCCACCGTAAAGGCGGCGAACGCAAAGTAGTAAAGATGCGGGAACCAGGTGCCCGCAAACGCCTGATAGTTGATATACGCGGTGACACCGACAAACAGAGCCGTGGTAGTCACGGCAGCCGGCATCGACCCTTGCATCCTTCGCAAAAGCACGCCGATCGATGCGATCCAGAATCCGGAAAGCAACGCCACCGCATAAATCTGCCCGGAGAACGGCGAAGTAACCCAGCGTGTCAGATCAAAAAATGCGGCCTCGCCGGCGGCGAGTACGTAAAGGAACGCGGGGCCCGGATGGTTAAATCCGATTCGAGAATAATTGCCGACCAACAGGCTGAATTGCTTGGCCTGAAGCACCAGCAGGGAATTCGCCGCAAAATCCCCGGTTTCGTGAAGCTGGACGGACGAGAAGGTCTGCCCGAACACGATGATAAACAGCGCCATGCAAATCGCTGAGACGACAAAAGCCACCCACCCCTTGAGCACGGCGCACCTGTTTTCAGGTTATTCGAATGCGGGGCTGTCTTTCGACGTCGTTCGGGCTACGCAACTCTTCGAATAGCCTCGCGAAATCAGCCGCAAGCGAAAACGGTTATGGAAAAACAGGATTGTAAATTAGACCGCCTTATCAAGCCTCATCGAGATGGAACACCGCAACGGCATCCTTCAGGATGATGACCTGCTCTTCGAGGGATTTTGCTGCGGCAGCGGCCTCCTCAACGAGCGCCGCATTGTGTTGCGTCACCTCGTCGATCTGTGTGATGGCCTTGTTGACCTGTTCGATACCGTCGCTCTGTTCATGCGCGGAAGCCTCGATCTCGTTCATGACGCCGGTGACGCGCTGAACCGCGTCCATGGCTTCGTGAATCGTCTTCTGTGCGTCGGACACGAGCGATGCCCCCTGCTCTACCTTGGCGGCCGATTCGCCGATCAATTCCTTGATTTCCTTCGCCGCCGAGCCGGAGCGCTGCGCGAGGCTACGCACTTCCGAGGCCACCACCGCAAAGCCGCGCCCCTGCTCGCCCGCACGGGCTGCCTCGACGGCCGCGTTCAAGGCGAGGATGTTGGTCTGAAACGCGATCCCCTCGATCATGCCGATGATCTCAGCCACCTTGCGCGATGATTCGCTGATCCCATCCATCGTCTCAGTGACGCGCGACACCACGGCGCCACCGCGCGTTACCGTGTCTAACGCACCCTGCGCCAACCGATTTGCCTGCTTCGCGTTATCCGCGTTCTGCTTCACCGTCGCCGACAACTGCTCCATGCTCGCCGCGGTCTGTTGAAGTGCCGCCGCCTGCTGCTCTGTCCGCGAAGACAGGTCGGCATTGCCTGCCGCAATCTCGTTGGCGCCTTGCGTAATCGCGGTCGTGCTGCCACGCACCTTTGCCACCGTCTCAACGAGGCCATCGCGCATCTTCGTCAATGCGCCGAGTAACTGGCCCATCTCGTTGCGCGACTTGTTTTTGATTGAGATCGTCAGGTCACCCGCCGCAATGCGTTCGAAGTGTTTTATGGTCGCATTGACGGGCTTGACCACCGCCGCCGACAAGCCGACCCGCGCCATCACACCGATCACGATAGAAATCGCGCCGATCCCCGCGAACAGTAGCGTCGCAAGCTGGAACCGCTGAGCTCCCTTCTCGGCCTGCTTGTGCTGGCTGTCCGTCTGCAAGCGCTGCAGCGCGTCGATGGCCTTCGAATAGGTCGCGTAGAAAGCGTTCGCGGTTTCGCCCTGGATGTTGCGGAAGGTATTGAAGTCGAAGTCGTTGAGCGCCTTGAACGCCGGCTCGATCGCCTTGTCGACGAGCGCGCTGCGCGCCTGCTCGACGTTCTGCGCGAGCTTCTTCTCGTCCTCGCTTGCGAACGGGCCGGTCATGTAATCGGCGAAGTCCTTGTTCGACTCGACCAGCACCTTATGCGCGGCCGGCAACAGGTCGTCCGTCTGCTTGCCGACGCTGAAGAGCGTCTGATAGGAGCCGAGCGCGAGCTGCACTTGCAGCAGCTTCTCGGAGCTCGCCTTCAGATGCGACAGCGCTGCGGCGCTGTGCTGGGTTTCGTCGAGGCTGCTATTCGCCAGTTTGAGCGCGCCGTAGCCGACGCCGATCACGGTCAGCAGGAAAACGACGAATACGCTAATCACTAGCGTCAGGCCGCCACGAATGGTGATGTTGTTAAGCATTGGTTCTCCGGAACGTCTCATTGATCGGCGGCGAACCCCGTGATGCGCCGGCGATCGTCTTTTTCGCCGGCAACCTACACCTCACCGCATCTAGGTTAACGGCCCTCGCGAGACCTCGCTGCATAGGTGGAATCCATGACAGGCGTGGCTTTGCGGGCTGTCAAAGCTTCACTATCTGGGATTTTTCGCCGGTTTGGCACGAGCGCTGCTTTTCTGGGCCTCATGCGTTTCGTTTGTATAATTCGGCGTCTTCGCTCAGGCCCACTTTCATGCTTAGTTTTGCGCTCGGCTTCCTCGTTTCACTGCTGATCACGCTGTTGATCGTGCGCTATGCGCATTTGCATGAAAAATTCTCGACCGATACCGATCTGGCCGGCGTGCAGAAATTCCATGTGCGGCCGGTGCCGCGCATCGGCGGGGCCGGAATTCTGGTCGGGCTGATCGTGTCCGCCGTGCAGTTGCATCACGCGTATCCCGCCGTCTCGGGCGGCATTCTGGGCCTGATCGCGTGCGGCATGCCGGCATTCGGCTCGGGATTGGTCGAGGATCTGACCAAGCGGGTCTCGCCGCTCGCACGGCTCGTTTGCACCATGGCGGCCGCCGCTCTCGCCTACTTCCTGCTGAATATCGCCGTGACGCGCATCAGCGTGCCGCCGCTCGACTTTCTGCTCTCGTATGCGGTGATCTCCTGCGCGGTGACCGTGCTGGCCGTCGCGGCGCTCGCCAACGCGATCAATATCATCGACGGCTTCAACGGCCTCGCTTCGATGGTCGCGTTCATGATGTTCGCTTCGCTCGCTTACGTGGCGTTCCAGGTGTCGGATCCAATCGTGCTGTCGGCTTCGTTCATGATGATGGGCGCGGTGCTCGGCTTCTTCATCTGGAATTTCCCGGCGGGGCTGATTTTCCTCGGCGACGGCGGTGCGTATTTCATCGGCTTCATGCTCGCCGAGCTTTCGATCATGCTGGTGATGCGCAATCGCGATGTGTCGGCGTGGTATCCGGTGCTGCTTTTCATGTACCCGATCTTCGAGACCTGTTTCTCGATCTACCGGAAGAAGTTCATTCGCGGGATGTCTCCTGGGATTCCCGACGGCGTGCATCTGCACATGCTGGTTTATAAGCGCTTGATGCGCTGGGCGGTGGGTGCGCGTACCGCTCGTGAGCTGACGCGGCGGAACTCGCTGACGTCGCCGTATCTGTGGCTGCTATGCCTGATCGCAGTCGTGCCGGCGACGTTGTTCTGGCGGCACACGCTGCATCTGTTCTGCTTTGTGGTGGTGTTTGCGGCGACTTATGTGTGGCTCTATATGAGCATCGTGCGGTTTAAGTCACCGAGGTGGATGGTGGTAAGGAAAGGGAAGCGATAGTCGAAGCACATATCTGCCTGAACGCAGGCGGCACGAATATCATCAGTTGCATCCATGAATCGCCAAGGGTCCGCAATGAACCGGCCTTTTGGCGTTATCCCGATCGACATGATATCTATTTCGTCCGTCAAGCGAATCGCCTTGATGCTTCTCTCCGGCCAGCAGCTTTTGATAGCTCATGCCGCGCCACAGAAAGTCAAAAAATTACTCTGGTATTACGACTGGGCCACGATCGGTGACTCCATTATGGATCTGTCACAGAGGCTTCTGATCGACCCGCACATATCCATCGATCTATGCATGCCACACGGTCCGGTGGAGCTTTTTGTCAGGGATGCCCGGTTCCGGCGTGTGTCCCGTTCGCTGGACGATTGCGATGCGCGGTACGACATGGTGATCGTCCAAAGCCTCACTACGAAAACCATCTTAAAGAAGATTCAATACCATCCGTTCACTCCATGGTTTTCGATCATGGGGCACCGCAGGGACGAGAATTTTTCGAGAATTCAGCTTTCGTACGAACAGATTAAGCGCGTGTTCAAATCGACGCTCGAATCTGGCCCGATCGCACCCACGTTGACGATCTCTGACCAGGGCGCCGGAAGCGCAGAAATATTTACGATTGCGGTCGCGGTGGGGGGCGGCGACAAGCGACGCAGGTACGAAAACTGGGCGATGCTTATCAAGCAGATTTCGTCGAGCTGGCCTAAGCAGGTCCCGAGCCCGCGGTTCATTCTGATCGGCACGGGCGAAATTGCGCTCGATACGGTGAGAGCGGTCCGTGACGACATTGCTTGCGGCCATGTCGAGTCTTACGTAGACCTGCCGAATATCGCCGCGGCAGCCGAGTTGATCAAGCAGAGTTCCTTTTTTATCGGCGCGGATGGGGGGCTTATGCATATCGCCGCAGCACTCGGAAAGCCCGGTGTCGCGATCTTCTGTCAAATCAAGCCTGAGTGGCGACTCCATGCCCAATCGACGATACGGACCGTTTCCGCTGAGCAGGATATCGAAAGCGTTCCGATCGAGAGAATCGCCAGCGAGGTAACTGATTATTGTCGCGAGTTGCTGCGGTAAACGAGGCTGGAAGGGAAGGCGCGCTATGGGGGCATCCGCGGGACACGGCACCCCCAAAGGCACGTAGGATCTAGGAGGCCCGCGTGACTTGCGTGACGCTGCCGACACTGCGCAAAGCCGGTGCGGCGGCCGGTTGATATTCCGGCACCCAGCGACGCAGGTCGCGGCGCACTTCATCGTCGCTCGGCACGCGATGCTGCATTAGCCAGGGCAGAAGGTTGTCGATGAAGCTGTCCGGCACTTCACGCGCCCGCGCGATACGCAACTTCGGATGCGGCGTACGGGTGGTGGTTTCGTCGTCCGCCAGCAATTCTTCGTACAGCTTTTCGCCGGGGCGCAGGCCGGTAAACACCACACGAATCTGCTCTTCCGTAAAGCCGTAAAGACGAATCAGATCATGCGCGAGGTCGGCGATCCGCACCGGCTTACCCATGTCGAGAATGAAGATTTCGCCGCCGTGCCCCATGCTGGAAGCCTGTAGCACCAGTTGCGACGCTTCCGGAATCGTCATGAAAAAGCGCGTGATTTCCGGGTGCGTAACCGTCACCGGGCCGCCGCGCGCAATCTGTTCCTGAAATTTCGGAATCACACTGCCTGCGCTGCCGAGCACATTGCCGAATCGAACGGTTTCAAACTGCGTACGTTTTGCGCCCTGCTGCAACGCTGAACAAGCCATTTCCGCAAGACGCTTGCTCGCGCCCATGACATTGGTCGGATTGACGGCCTTGTCGGTGGAAATCAAAACGAAATGGGCGACGTCGTGGCGAATCGCTGCGCGCCCCACGCGATACGTGCCGAGCACGTTGTTGCGCACCGCCTGCCAGGTATTCACCTCTTCCATCAGCGGCACGTGCTTGTAGGCCGCGGCGTGGAAGACGATATGCGGGCAGTAACGGCCCATCACCTGATCGAGAAGCAAGGAATCTTTCGCGTCGCCGATGATCGGCACTACCGATACTTCGGGATATTTATCGCGCAGCTCTTCGTTGAGGCGGTAGATCGAGAACTCGGAGACGTCGAACGCCACCAGCTGGACCGGCCCGTAGCGCAGAATTTGCCGGCACAGTTCAGAGCCGATCGAGCCGCCCGCGCCAGTCACCATCACGACACGGTTTTTAAGCAGCGCTTCGACGTGCTGCGTGTCGATCATGACCGGATCGCGGCCAAGCAGGTCTTCGAGATCGATCTGCCGCACGCGCGACAGGAAAGCCTGGCCTTGGGTAAGCGGCGTGAGCGCCGGCAACGTCATGGCGCGTACGCCTGCGCGCACGCACAGCGTGGCAATACGGCGATGTGCTTCTACCGAAGCCGAAGGCACCGCAATGATGACGTGCTCAACCTTCATTTCAGCGGTGATCTTCTGCAGATCGCTGATGGCGCCAAGCACGCGGTAGCCGTAGATTTCGCGACCCTGTTTGACCGGGTCGTCGTCCAGCAGACCCGCGAGGCGCCATTCTCCGGAACGTTTCAGCTCCCGCACCAGATTCGCGCCGGCGTTACCCGCGCCGAGCACCAGCACAGGCTTGCCCTGCCCCACGAGGCCACCGTAGCGATAGAACTCCTTCGCAGCGCGATACAACGCGCGCGAGCCGCCCATTGACAGGAAAAGCAGCATGGGCGAAACGATCAGGACAGAGCGTGGCACGACCGGGGCCGGCTGCAACAGCGCCGAGCCAATGACGACCACTACCGCACCGACCCCAATCGCCTTGGCGATTCTCACGAGGTCGGGCAGGCTGGCGAAGACCCACATGCCCCGATACAACCCGTAGCTGCGGAACATCACGGCATAGATCACCAGGACCCACACCAGTGCATGGAGTCCGCTCGACCAGAATGGGGCAGGCACGGGCCCGTTGAACCGGATCACGTAGGCCAGCAACCAGGCCAGCGCCACCGCACACAAGTCGAACGCAAACGCACTGAACGAAAGCCATCGGGCTTTGAATCTTTTCATTGCGCAGAACCTCAAGATTGCCCGGAACGGGACACATGGCGCCGCCAGTAGCGATCAATGAAAAGCCCGGCGAGCACGAGCACAGCAGCCCATGCGACGACGACAAGCCATTGATAAACCACAGCAATACCTAGTGCCCATAAAGCAAGCATTATGCCCGCGACCATGAACAAATACCAAATTCGGGCCGTTGATGCGTGCCCGAAACCGCCCTGCACCAGTCTTTGATAGTAGTGTTCCCGGTGCGCCTGCCAAAACTTTTCACCACGGAGCAGCCGTTTAAGCAGAGTAACCGACGCGTCACCGATAAAGGGAGAAAAACTTACCGCCGGGAACCAGATTGGCCACACGCCTTCGCGCCAACCCCAGTAGCCGAGGGCACCAGCCAGAAAGCCCAAGGGGATCGAACCCGCATCGCCGAGAAAAATTCGGGCGGGATGAAAATTGAACAGCAGAAACCCCGCTGCCGCTCCCGCCACCACCAGACAAGCCAGCGCCAGCGCGGGGTCCGGATGGGTTGAAATGGACGCGGCGATTGCGTAGCCGCCAAAGCCGAACAGGGCCATACCACCGGCCAGACCGTCCGAACCGTCCATGAAATTGTACAAATTGACCAGCCAGATGAGTAAGAACGCCAGCGCTGCCAGGGCCCACCAAGGTGCTGCAGCCGGGTAGACGACGATCAGCGCAACCACTGCCGCTGCGTGGCCGCCGAACCGGACTCGGGCGGGCAAACCGCGGCGGTCGTCGATTTGCGACAACGCGGCCAGCAGCGCCGCCAGCAGTGCGGGCAACCATAGGACGGGCGCCGCGAGCCAGATCAGGATCACGACCACCGGCACGATGCCCCAGCCGCCTACGCGCGGCGTTGGACGTGTGTGCAGCGAACGGTCGTTGGGGATGTCGGTGGCTAGACGCCAGGCCAGGCCCGTTCGGAGCAGAAACCATAGGATCCCCGCACATGCACACAGCGCTAGTAAGCCCCAAAGGAGCAGGTGCACGAAAGGAGCGGTAAAGAACGAAGCGATCGGCATTGAGGATGGTTCAGTGCGTTGAGCGGTACCAGGCGGCTGTCTCCAGCAAGCCATGTTCGACGGTATAAGGCGGGTACCAACCGAGGCGCTCGCGGATATGAGAGCTGTCGAGGCGTAGTTCACCGATCAGCCGGTCGACTTGGGCCGAGCGGCCGGTCAGACGGCCGGCAAGGCTCAGTAAACCCACGGGAACGGGTATCAGGCGCGCCGGCGCGTGCAGTTGGGTGGCGAGTGCCCGGGCCAGCTCTGAAACGCTTAGATCGCGGCCATCAGTTACATGGAAGGTCTCGCCAAGGGCGCGCGGGTCGGTTGTGCAGTGCACGAGCGCGTCGGCCAGGTTGTCGACGAACAGGAGGCTGCGACGGGCCGCAATTGAGCCGAGGGGCAGCGGAACGCCGTAAGCAATGGCACGCATCAGCTGCAGGAAGTTGGCGCGCACGCCGGGGCCGTAGACCAGCGGCGGGCGCACGATCACGATTTCGAGGCCCGATTCACGGCCGTAGTCGATCAGCGCGCGCTCGGCTTCGAGCTTGGAGATCCCGTAGGGATCGGTGGGCGCGGGTTCGTCTGCTTCGGTAATGGGCCGGCCGGCGCTGCTTTCGCCTACTGCTTTGATGCTGCTGACAAAAACGAAGCGGCGCGCGCCCGCGCGGCGGGCGGCAGCGGCGACACGCAAAGCGCCTGTGACGTTGGTGGCGCGATAGGCGGCGAAAGGATCGGCCGTCGTTTCGTGCTTCATATGCACGCGTGCTGCGAGGTGGATAACCGCGTCGCAGCGCGTTGCCACCGGCCAGCGTTGGTCGATGCCTTCGAAGTCGTTGGCGTCGAAGAGCCATTCGCGGACGCCTTCGACGGTGGTTTGCGGGCGGCGTACTACGCCGACGACGCTGTCGCCGCGCTGCAGCAATGCTCGGGATACCGCACGGCCGACGAAACCGTTGGCGCCGGTAATCAGCACACGTTGAGTCATCGGGCAGCGTCCAACTGGCGAAGTGACCACGCTCCGGCATGGATTACCGCGCCTACAAACGGCGGGACAGGCTGATGAGACACGATACAATCTGGCATCGGCGATGCTTCTGTGGAAGTCTGTTTGGGAAGCGTATTGTATGCGGGCAGCTTCCGCTGCAACCCGTTTCTCGTAAGCGTTAGGCGCTAAAATGCGCGAGTAGCAAACAGGCTGAAAGCACGGCGGAGTCTCGGGTCGTGATGATAAAACGGACGGGCCCCTCAGACGCCCGCTCGAACACTTCTTAACATCTCAAACATATTCGCGCATGTGGAATTCGCAGTTTAGGTCCGACGTGCTCGACGACAGCACAATCAACTTCGCCCCAGAGCGACGTGGAGGCGCGGCGACCCGCGCTCCGGTGAGTCGACACTTAGTTACCACTGTTACCACTGGGCTTTGCATCGCGCCGCCGCGCGTACGTCCTGCGACGTGCCGACCGGATCGCCATCAGGCATCTTACGGATCGCCGTTCCGCGCCGCGTGATCGCGAGCGCATCACGCGCGCCTGTGCGCTGGCAGAGATTGTCGATCTGATTAAAAGTTTGAGCAGATAGAGTCCCATTCATGAAAGTGCTGTTCGCCACTTACCCAATGGCCTTCCACACCCCCGGAGGCGGAGAAATACAGCTGCTTGCGTATCGCAAGCATCTACCCGCGCACGGAGTGGACGTCACGCTGTTCGATCAATGGAACCCACGGTTCCTCGAACATGACGTGGTCCACTTCTTCTCGTGCGTCGGCGGCTCAGTCCATTTCTGCAACTTCGTTAAGCAGTTGGGCTTGCCCCTAGTGGTCTCGTCCAGTCTGTGGGTGACGGAAGAGACCAAGCATCTCTATCCGATCGGCGAGATCCATCACCAGTTTTCGTTGGCGGACCGCGTCGTTGCGAACTCCGACATCGAATGCGAGACACTCGCACGGATCTTTGACCTCCCACGAGAAAAATTCGTCACGGTTCTGAACGGCGTCGAGGAAAGCTTTTACGAGCCGGTCGCGCCCGAGCTGTTTCGCAACGAGTTCAAAATTCACGATCGCTTCGTGCTGAACGTGGGCAACATCGAGCCACGCAAAAACCAGTTGGCGCTGGTCAAGGCGATGAAATCGTTCCCCGAACTCAAGCTCGTTCTGATCGGCCACCAGCGCGATCCGGAATATGCGAAGGCGTGCTTCGCGGAGGGCGGTGACCAGCTCATTTACGCAGGCACGTTAGCCCACGATTCGCCGGCGCTTCGCTCCGCGTACGCGGCATGCGAAGTGTTCGTTTTGCCGAGCACGTTGGAAACACCGGGGCTCGCTGCACTCGAGGCTCATGCAGCGGGATGCCCCGCCGCGGTGACTGAGGTGGGGTCGACACGCGAATACTTCGGCGACGAGGTGGAGTATCTGGATCCCTCAAACGTCGACAGCATTGTTGACGCGATACGCCGAGCAGCAAAACCGCGAGGTTCGCGCACGACGCTCGCCGCTGAGGCTCACCGTCGACACCTGAACTGGCAAACGGTGCTCACTCAATTAGAAACGACTTACCGCTCCCTGGTGTGAGAATATGAAATTTCAGTTGCGTCCTTTAAAGAACGTTGAAAAAACGTCGAGTGCGGCTCTTCCGTGGCTAGCGATCAACAACGATCCGCAGTTCTGGATCAAAGGCTGGAAGAAGATGGTGGGCAGACATGCCCGGATCTCCTTTCAGCTGCAGACCGACAAGCTGCCGGCGTCGCCTTGCGTCCTTTACTACGACGCAGGCCACGGCATGTCTGAAGCAACGGCCATCTACATGACGGTCGGTTCGGACGGCACGGTCAAACAGGATCTGCTTCTGCCCTTCACCACGAACGCGTTGCGCCTGGATCCGATCGCACAGGCCGGTCTCTTCTCCATCAGCAATTTCAACATTGAGCTTCTGGCGCGTGAGGTGCCGTTCGTTCTGCATCGGCCACGCCACATGCTGGCTTCGCAACCAAGCGTTGTCGCAAACACACCCGCGCCTGTGGCCGACGGCCGTCGCGACTACCCGAAGTGGATCAAGTCGCACGAGCCACAACGCTCCGCATACACCGCGCTGCGCAAGCGAGTGTCGGGCTGGAAGGACAAGCCACTATTCAGCGTGCTGATGCCGACCTACAACACGCCGGAGCGCTGGCTTCGCAAGGCAATCGATTCGGTCATCAACCAGGTGTACGACAATTGGGAGCTTTGCATCGCGGACGACAACTCCTCCGACCCCAGCGTTCGAAAAACGCTTACGGAGTACGCGCGCAAAGATCCTCGCATCAAGGTCACCTACCGCACCACGAACGGCCGCATCAGTGCTGCGAGCAACAGCGCGCTCGAACTGGTCACGGGTGAATTCGTTGGCTTGCTGGATCACGATGATGAACTTCACCCGCTCGCTCTGTTTTGCGTCGCAGAAGCATTACAGGAGCATCCGGAAGCCTCGTTGATCTACTCGGACGAAGACAAGATTTCGGTGGACGGCGTGCGTTCCGAACCGTACTTCAAGCCGGCGTTCAACTACGACCTGTTCCTTAGCCAGAACATGATCACGCACTTCGGCGTGTACCGTGCTTCGGCAATGCGGGAAATCGGCGGATTCCGCGACGAGTTCAATGGCTCGCAGGACTACGATCTGGCGCTGCGATTCCTTGACTACTGCGGCGAAGGTGCGATTCATCACATTCCGCGCGTGCTCTATCACTGGCGCGTACACCCGCAAAGCACTGCATCCACGCATGAAGCCAAGCCGTATGCACACATCGCGGCGATGCGTGCAATCGACGAGCACTTGCAGAGAAAAGGCGTAAAGGGCCATGTCGAACCGGCGCCCGGAGCAAGCGGTTACAACAAGGTGTGCTACGAACTCCCGGACGCACAACCGTCGGTCGAGATCATCATTCCGACGCGCGATGCTGCTCGTCTGGTTGAACAATGTGTGGCGTCGATTCGCGAAAAGACCACCTATAAGAACTTTCGCATCACGATCATCGACAATGGTTCGGTCGAGCCGGCAACGCACGAACTCTTTGCCCGCTTGCAGGCAGACGGCGTCGTGACAGTGAAGCGGGACGATGCCCCGTTCAACTACTCGGCACTGAATAATCGCGTAGGGCTTGCGAGTACAGCCGATTTCGTCTGTCTGATGAACAACGATATCGAAGTCATCACACCGGAATGGCTGAGCGAAATGGTATCGCTCGCGCTGCAACCGGGCGTGGGCTGTGTCGGCGCGAAACTGCTCTATCCGAACGACACACTGCAGCATGCCGGCGTCATTATCGGTGTCGGGGGTGTTGCCGGTCACTCGCACAAACATAGCGCCAAGCCTCAGCCGGGTTATTTCTCGAGAACACTGCTTCGCAGTTCGATGTGCGCAGTGACCGCCGCCTGCCTCGTGGTACGGCAATCGATTTTCAAGCAGGTCGGCGGACTCGACGAACAGCTACAGGTCGCGTTCAACGACGTCGACTTCTGCCTGCGCGTTCGCAAAGAGGGGTATCGCAATGTGTGGACCCCTTATGCCGAGTTGTATCACCACGAGTCTGCGACTCGCGGATACGAAGACAATCCGGAGAAGATCGCCCGATTCAATCGGGAAGTCGCGTACGTGCAGAACCGCTGGGGTGATTTCTTGTTGAACGACCCATGCTACTCGCCGAACCTGACGCTGGAACACGAGGACTTCTCCTTTGCGTGGCCTTCCCGAGTTGCCGATCTGATTCAGTAAACAAATGACAAAAACAACCGAGTGGCTGGATCAAGCACGACACCCGTCCGAAGGTGAACGATTCGCGTTGCCCAGCGCCGTTTACTTCTTGCTTAAGTTTCGTGCCGATCTTGCTGAGTTTTCCTGCAAGACGCTGACCGACCGGATCGCACTGTATCTGTGGTGGGAATCCGTCGCGCGTACAGACTACCCGGACTTCGACTGGAAACCCCGATCGCAAGACCTTGCTTATGTCGAGCAACTCGACAATGCAACGCTGATCTCGGAACACCCCCGAAGCATTGCATATTGGCTGAAGAGCACAGCGCCGAGCATTCTGGACGGAAAGCATCTGACCGCAACTTTGCTTGAGCCGGCCGATATCGACGGGCCAAGTGGTTTCGACTTACCTGCGTTCCTTTCGGTAATCGTCGAAAACCGAACCGATTTGAAACAGGTTTTTGACCTGACGACCGTTGCCGGTCGACTGGGGTGCGTGAGCTGGTGGCAAGAGCGCGGCCAAGTCGAATACCCGAGGATCGCCTGGTCTCCGGCAGAGATCTTTCACGCGCTTCTCGAAACACACGAAAGCAGTAATGCCGACGAAGTGCCGTGCCCGCGTCTGCTGCACCTCATCAGAAACGAACGCGCCGATTTGCGGCAAGCTTACGACCTCGAGACCTTCGGTGGTCGAATCGCATTTCTGGGCTGGTGGCGCGATCACAGAAAGGACCAATACCCGAGCATCAGATGGATACTTTCTGGCGTGCCTGAGGGTCTCTTTGAGCTCGAGGATTCCGATAACGCCACAGGGATCCCTCTTCCCCGTTTTCTGATTCTGATGTGTCGCGACCGGGCTGATTTGCGGCAGGCGTTCGATCTGAAAACATTGACTGGACGCCTGGCCGCGCTGACCTGGTGGGATAGCGAAGGACAGTTCGCCTACCCGGTTATCCAATGGTCGACAAACACCCTCTTGCCGACCTTGCTGGCATCAGAGTCGGCCCCCGGAACACCCGCGTCTGCCGTCCCCCGATTCCTCGAATCGATCCGGCAGGACCGCGCTGATCTGACCGCGACATTTGACACCAGCACGGAGGCCGGAGCAACCGAGCTGGTACGCTGGTGGCAAAACCACGGCAGAAACGAATATCCCACTCTGGGTTCGATCTCCATTGCTACCGTTAGCGCCAATTCTCACGGCAGCGGCAATCAATACGTTATGTCGATCGAGCGCGCCTGGCGCGCCCGCCCGTTCGGGGTCAACATTGTCGGATTTCCGCAGGGCGTGCTCGGGCTCGGCGAAGACGCAAGAATGGCGTCGAAAGCTCTTGGGCTCTCCGCGATCCCATGCGCGCTGATCAATGCGCCCATGGCAGGCCCAGCGAAACTCGATACGTCCGTCGACCACCTCCTAAGCGTCAACCTCAAGTACGGGTTGAGCGTCTTTTGCCTGCCGCCGCCCGAAATGCTGCGACTTTCGCTCGAGGGCGGACGCAACCTCATTGAGGCTGACACGTACAAGATCGGTGCGTGGCCGTGGGAATTGCCACAGTGGCCGAGCGCCTTCGGCCAGCTTCATCGGCTCGTCGACGAAATTTGGGCGCAGAGCAGGTTCGTGCAATCGGCATTCGCGAGACAAGGGGACACTGCAGTCCATCACGTTCCGATGGCAGTGAACATTCCTGCGCCGGTGAATCCCGACCGCAGCCGGTTTGGCTTACCGTCCAACGAGTTCCTGTTCTACCTGATGTTCGACGGCAATTCGTGGCTGACGCGCAAGAATCCAATCGCCGGGATCCATGCGTTTCAGAAAGCATTTGGCGCCCAGACCTCCGGCGTCAGCCTGATCGTCAAAGCGATGAATGTGCGAGACAGCGATCCGACGTGGCGCGCAGTGTGCGAACTCGCTGCACAGGATCCTCGAATCCGCATCGTCTCGGAGCGACTGAGCCGTCAGGATACGGTCGATTTTATGGCCGCATGCGACGCTTATATCTCGCTCCATCGTAGCGAAGGGTTCGGGCGCGTAATTGCTGAGGCCATGCTACTGGGACAGCCTGTCGTGGTAACGAACTTCTCGGGAAATGTGGATTTCTGCGATGAGCAGACATCCTTTCTTGTGGATGGAGATCTCGTCCCCTTGCGCGCAGGCGACTATCTGTTTTACGAAGGTCAGTACTGGTGCGATCCCGACGTGTCGGCCGCGGCGGAGCAGATCCGTACAGTCTTCGAAGACAAAGACCGCCGGAAACGCGTTGCCAAGACCGGACAGGCGCGTATTGTCCGCGACTATTCTATTGAGGCAGTCGCTCGTGCATACGCCGATAGACTGGCGGAAATCAAAGCGGGAGTGGTGTCTCCATGAGAGTGCTGATCTGCGCGCCAGACATCTTCAGCGGCGACGCTGTCGGAAACCATTGCCTCGGCGTGGCTCGAGCTGCGCGGCGGCTTGGCTTCGCTGCGGAGTTGTACGCACAGAACCACGATGCCGCTAACGAGAGAGTGCATCCTCTCAGCGAACTAACTTCCGCGGTTCAGCCCGACGATGTCCTCTTCCTAAGCTATTCAATTTTTGATCCGAACCTAGATCAGATAACAAAGTTGAAGTGCAAGAAGATTGGCTATTTCCATGGCGTAACAGATCCGGAACTACTGCGCGCTTTCGAACCACGCACTGCTCAATTGTGCCAGGACGCGCTCGCGCAGTTACCCGCCCTCGAAGCCTTCGATTTACTCGTTGCGAACTCGCATTTTTCCGCGCAGGCGCTTGAAGGCGTCGCGGGGCATGCATCGATTGAAGTTGTCCCGCCTGTCTTCGCCGACATGCCCGCATTCAGCCGCAATCCGAACTCGCGCAGCGCACCGCGCGCGAACGCCGAATTGCTGATGGTTGGCCGCGTCGTTCCACACAAGCGGATCGAAGATGGCATCGAGATTCTGCACAGGTTACGCAACCTCGGCGTGCCTTCAACGTTGTCGGTCATAGGCAGCATGCCGAACTATGACTACTCGAAATACCTGATTAACTATGCTCGCAGACTCGGCGTGCTCGACCACGTCGATTTCAAGGGCACGCTCGATGACTGCGATCTGCTTGATTGTTTCGAACGATCAGCTGTTCTGTTGGTGACCAGTCGTCACGAGGGGTTTTGCGTGCCCGTACTTGAAGCGATGCATTATGGGAAGCCCGTACTCGTGCGTGCGGGCACGGCAGCCGAAGAGTTGTGTCTCGCCGAAAGCGTATTGCCGGATGACGCGCCTGCCGATTCATGGGCGACGCTGCTCGCGCAATTGGTCGATGTCACCGGGGGCAAGGCCGGGCAGTCGCGCGAAATCTACTTGAATCGCGCCAAGGATATCCTTCTGAAGACCAGCGATGAAGTGTGGCGCAATCTGTTCACACAGCTTGCGACCGGGAGAACGACATGACGGGTTTGAAATTCCTGCTCACCACGTACAGCACAGCATTCACTGTAAGCGGCGGAGGCGAGTCCGAGCTCGTACAGGTCGCCGAAATCATGAAGGCTTCCGGTGTTCATACGGACATTTACGGCATCGGCAGCCGGCCACTCAGTTTCTACGACGGCATCATCCATTTCTCGGTACACGCCGACGGAGAAGCCATTCTCCGAGAGGCCAAACTTAAGAACAAGCCTGTCTTTCTTTGGCCGAATGTCTGGTGGACCGACGCACCAACCGCTAACGAGGTTGCGAGAATTGCCGAGATCACACGTGGCGTGCACAAGCTGTTATTCAAATCACAAGCGGAACTCGCCAACTTTATGCAGTATGTCTCCGTACCGGAGGACAAACTCCTGGTGGTTCCGACATGCGTTTCCGATCGCTTTCTCGCACCAGCAGACAACGACCTGTTGTCGACGATCTGCAATGCGACTAACTTCGCGCTATGTCTCGGCCTGATTGAACCGATCAAAAACCAGTTGCAACTGATCCGGGCGTTGAACGAGCTTAAGCTCGAAGGCGTGTTCGTCGGCGGTGCGAGAGACGACGAGTATTACCGGCAATGCGTCAAGGAAGCACACCCTGGCATCACCTTCCTACCCTTCGTGCAGCCATGCAGCGCGCTCCTGCGTTCGATCATTTCCAACTGTGCAGTCATAGTTGAAGCCAGCATCGATCCGCCAGGGCGTTCGAGCCTGGAGGGCGCGATCATGCGCAAACCGCTTGTTATTGGAGACGGCCCTTGGCAAAGGGAGCATTTCGCAGACGGTGTCTGGTATGCGCCCACCGATTCGGTACAAGGATTAGCAAAGGCGATCGAAGGCGCAATGACAGACGCGGATCGTGAATCGAAAATCTTGCAGACGTACGAGCGTGTGCTGGACCGGCATTCAGCTTCAACCATTGGACCACAACTCGCCGAGATGCTAGCAAGAGAAAGTATTTGACATGCCAAGAATCCCACGATTACTGGTAGTGCAGCGAGTTTCGCTATCACACGACAAATTGATGTCGAGGTCGATTGCCGCCCGCTTTGGTCCCCTGCTCGGTTATATGGCCAATCACGGCATGATCGAATGGGAGGAAATTGTCGAAGGCGACATTACCATCGGCCAGCTCAGGCGTTTTGACGCGGTGTTGTTCAACAAGCACACCTCCAATCGGGCGGTAGATTTGATGCGCATGGCCAACGATCTAGGCCTGCGTACGATCTACGATATGGATGACTGGATCATTGACTTGCCGATGTACAGCGTCACTGATCTGAACGACGACCTGTTGGCGAACATAACCTGGCTGTTGCGACATGCTTCCGTGGCGACGGTGTCCAACGAAGCGCTGCGCAATAAATTGCAGCGTATTCGTTCGTCTGTATCGATCATTTCCAACGGGTTTGATCACAGCGCTATTCCGTCGGATCCGAGCGATTGGCGAGAAGTCCAACCGCCAAAGATCATGTTTTCGAACACTGACGGCATCAAGCTTGTCCACTTCAGAAAGGACTTTTTCAAGGTCCTTGTGGACTTCATGAACCGGCATACGGAAGTGTCGCTGGAATTTTGGGGCGATGGATTTCCGGAAATGTCCCGGATTCCGCGCCTGGCGGCCAAGGGCTTTCTCGACAACGCGGCTTATAAGTCCGCCATACGTGACGCGGGTTATCTGTTCTCGGTTGTTCCACTTGGCGGCCGGGAAGATCCTGAAGCGCTGTTCTTCAATAGCTGCAAGTCATGTATCAAATACATCGACTATGGCAGCCTCGGCATTCCGGGCATCTATTCGAAAAGCCCCGTATACGAAGATGCCGTGACGCACGGAGTGACGGGCTATCTCGTGAACAATACAGCTGACGAGTGGGCTGAAGCCATGGAACAGATGTATCAGGATAGCCAGTTGCGACAGCAGATGAAACGCAATGCTTTCGACGATGTGCACCAGCGGTTTGGACTTGCGGCACCTGCGCGGACGCTGATGACACTTTTAACTAGCGAAAACTCAATCTAGTCGACTCAATCCGAACTATGGACCTTCTACTGATCAGGCACGGCCAGTCGACCGCGAATGCGCAAGGACTGCTCATTTCGACCAACCAGGACCCGCTCACGGACCTCGGCAAAACACAATCCACACAGCTTGCGAAGACACTGGAGCGGTTTGCTTATCAACCGTCCCCCCTCTTTTCCAGCCCGTGGAAGCGTGCTCATCAGACAGCGCAAATCGTCTTCGGTGAATCAGCGCCGATGAAGCTTGACGCCCGGCTTGCCGAAACCAATCCTGGCATCTATGCCACGTGGCGTGAAGCTGACTTTAACGCTGCGTATCCGACGTTCAACGACGACATCACCAATCGCTATGAAGGAGGTGAGTCGCATCTGGATATGGCCGATCGCGTACGCAACTGGGTAGATCTCGAAGTACTGCCCCATGCGTCGGAGCCAGGAATTACCGCAGCAGTTGCACACGGCGGACCCATTAGCGTGGTTCTACAGCACCTGCTGGGCATTCCTATCGAAACGCGCTACCCGAGCTTCACCGTACCCAATGCGTCATTCACCTACCTGAAGTGGCGCAGCGACCTGAAACGCTATTGCGTGGAGCGCGTAGGCCAGGTATGAACAAGAGCGTTGCGATCTACGAACCGCTTTATGCGCAGGATCAGGCACTCGCCGACCCTGAATTTATTCCACTCGTGCGTGCGGAAAACGCGCGACCGGAGTGGCGTGAATTCGGGATTCTTGTCGACATGTATCGCAACAAGGTTCATCTACGCCACGACTTCACGGGCCTGTTCTCTCCCAAGTTCAATCTGAAGGCAAAGATATCAGGCGCCCGTTTCCTCGAATTCGTGCGTGCACAGGCTAATGCGGACGTCTGCTTCATCAATCCATTTCCGCAGATTGCCTATTGGTCGTATAACGTCTGGATGCAGGGCGAGCATGCCCATCCTGGACTTACCCGTGCGGCGCAAGAACTGATCGACGCTTGCAAGTTGGGTTGGAAGCTCGGCGAGACGCCGAGGCACGATTCCCGGTACCTCGCCTATAGCAATTTCTGGGTGGGATCCCAGCAATTCTGGGAACGCTATGTAGGCGGCGTTCTGGTTCCGATCGCCGAATTTCTGGAGTCCGAGCCGACTCACGTGGCTGCGCGAAACGTCATGGAGGAAACCAGCCATACGGATCCAGCGCCCTTTCTGCCGTTCATCATCGAGCGTCTATTCAGCACTTTCGTATCGACTCATGCGGACACGAACACCGTGGCCTATCCGCTCACGCACGAGCAAATAAAGGACTATTGCAACAACGATTTTGAGCGATTGCTGCTTGACCGCATGCGAGCCAGAATTGACGCCGCAGATTCTGGCCATGCTTTTGGATCAGATCTCATCGAACAAATGGACACGGTCTGCGCGCTGTGGCAACAGCATTTCTTCGACTACTATGCTTTGCGACCGCATCCACATACGATGAATGTCGTTACTCGGGGTTAGCGTCGGGTGCTAACGACTCCAGGCGGCTTAAACCAGATTATTTCCTGATTAGAAATACGTCCTGGTGATTGTCCCAGCCGCCTGGAAGATGCTCGACGATAGTCAGGTCGTTTTCCGCGCAGACGTCCTTGACCCAATCGCCAGGGGTGAGCGAGATACCGTAGCTATCGCCAATATAATCTACGGTCTTTGCTTCAAGTGAGTGATCGACTCGATAGTTCACAAAGCCAAACTGATTTGCGTCGTAGCTGTTCAACAGATGTTGGCGTGCGGCCTCGCCCACTTGATAGCAATCCCCAATACCAAGATGTTCGCGAGATTTCTCACCGTGCGTGGTGACTACACCGACGCCTCCTGACTTGACCTTCGAAAAAAAATGTCCGATGACCGAGCGCGCGTTGTGACTGGACAAATGAGTAACGAGCGAGCCTAGCGCAGCAACATCGAATGTTTCTGCAGGGATGTTTTTGAACTCGTAAACAGGATCAGTGATGTAGTACCCAATGGCCCCGAAGGTTTCAACGCAGAAATCTACGGACGGGGCCATGATATCCGCCACGTGAATGTGCGAAGGGTCAAATCGCTCCGCCAACTGACGCGTTACACGGCCGTATCCGCACGGAAGTTCGAGAATCGTCGGCGATTCGGCGCCCGCCAGTTCGGCCGCATGTACTACGAAGTCAGCCATCTGCTTGCCGACCGAAGCGTAGTGTTCCAGCGAACCGTGGAACATGTCGTCGTTAGGGTGGATCGGCGCGGCGTGCATTGGTTATCTCCTCATCTTTGTTTGGGCAACAGCAGGAGGAGCAATTGTACAAGGCGCGCGCCAATATCGTTTCCTTGCACTTGGTCACGACGCCGCTTAACTTGCTGCACACGTTCATCAAGATTAGCTCGCGACGTTCCCAGTTGTCCTGCGCGACGTTGTGTATGGGTGTCGAACTGTCTCCGATAAGTCATTTTAAACGCCTTTGCAAGAAGCGCTTACGATATCTTGACGACTAGCAAACAACTCCATTAAGGTATCCGGACATTCAATAGGCCCCGAAGGGGCCGCGGCATACTCTTGCCGCGACAATTCTTCGTATATACCAATAAGAAACTCGACCAATGAAAATACACAGCAATCTATTGCCGGGGGTCCCGTTTATCGAAAGCCCGTTCTTCAACAAAGGAATCGCGACGGCGGGGTTTGATAACGAGACGCGCCGGGTTGCAGAAGACCTTTACCGAGACGGCTTCGCCGTCATCGATTTTCCTGACGAAGAGTTCGACTCAATAGCGGATCAAATCAAACAAGATCTGGTAGACAAGTACGACTGGGAATATTGGCTTTCCGAAGGATACGATGCCGGCGATAGCCTGCGCGTCATCGACGCATGGAAAGACAATGAAAACGTGCGCCGGCTAGCAACGAATGCCACGGTCATTTCGCTTCTGAGCAACCTGTTCGGTCGTCAGGCATGGCCGTTTCAGACTCTGAATTTTCCCGTGGGCACGCAGCAGCATTACCACAGTGATTCAGTACATTTCAGTTCGGTTCCAGAGCGCTTCATGTGCGGCGTCTGGACCGCTCTTGAAGACATCGATGAAGATGCTGGCCCGCTGATTTACTACCCGGGGTCGCATAAGTGGCCGATTTATACGAACGAACATCTTGGTGTTTGCTCCGTAGAGACACCTAGCTCGCGGAACCAGCAGACATTTGAGCCGCTTTGGGAAGCCTTGGTTGAGGAGCATGGCATCAAGCCACAGTTCTTTACACCGAAGAAGGGACAAAGCCTCATCTGGCTTGCCAACCTCCTTCACGGTGGGCTAAAGCAATCGGACAAGACCAAAACCCGTTGGTCGCAGGTCACACATTACTACTTTGAGGGTTGCGCGTACTACACGCCCCTGAGTTCCGACCCGATGTATGGCGCCATCAAGTTTCGGGATCCGATGAACATCCTCACTGGCGAAAGATCCCCGAATAAGTACTGCGGATACGATATTCCGGGCGAATTCGTCGAGTTAGCGACTCGCCTCCAGCAAATTGATCGTGCCGCTCCGCTCCCCGCGGATTTCGACGCTGCAGAATATCTAGCCGCCAATCCTGACGTCATGGCCGCTGGCGTTGATCCGATTCACCACTATCGTTATTTTGGTGCTAGAGAGGGGCGCGCAATCAAAACTTGACGCACCGGCCGCCCGAAAGGGCGGCGTCCTGTTTCAGAGCGTGAAGTTCAACGACACCATTTTCGCGGCGCAATTCCTAGCTGAATCGTCAATGTCACCCGGCGACTAGCATGTGGTCAGACAAATAGTTGATCGCAGCCCTTCAGTTCGACGTCTTTAGCAATTTTTCATCGATCGGCTGAGGAGCGATATGCACATTTTCAAGTGTGACATGGACGCCTCTGCTCCACATCCCTACAGAGGGCGTAAGTAGTTTGATTTCCTTGACGCGCGACCGACTGTTGTTTGCCGTCGCGATCGAGAGCAGATCGGCATTCGATTTCACAAGAGGCGATAGCAGGAATCCCGTCTCTCCCATAGCAGGGATGTAACGATATTTGAACGAGCGCCCATCATTCAATGTGATCTCGATGAAGACTTGCGGGAGTTTAAAGGCGCCGAGCACGAGGCGGCCGAGAATGGTGGGCCTCATGTGAATTCGAGCGATCACAATGCCATCCGTAGCCGGAATTGAGATTGGCTCTTCCACGGACGTATCAATATCTGCAAGCGGTGTCGACGCATAAGGACGTGGCGGAAGAGTCCGCGCCATGCGCAGATATCCATGTTCATCACTAACAATGGTGTAGTACCGCAGCAGCACCAGCCAGCTCAGAGCATCATCAAGTGTCGGAAGGCGATCGTCGATCGTCTTAACCTGAAAGAAGACATTTTCGGGTGCCTGTGCGCTCGTCAAATGATCTGCATTAGCCTGGTCAAGGCGCGGGCGGTAGGCCGAGTAGCTCTGCAGAATCGGGCGGCCGTTCCACGGTATCTGATTCGCAAACAGAATCGACAAATTCCACGGATATACGTCGGCGGTTCCCGATACGTCACGAATCGGTGTCAGCGCGCGAATTTGTTCATTGCCTTGAGCAAAAGTGCCAGGGAAAGACGACGGACTCGTCAGTCTTCGATCTAACCCGTCTCTTAGCGACTCGTAAGCAAGGACCGTCCGTTGTCGGAGGAAATCTGGCTGGAAATCGGGCATCGTGTATTCCATTGCCCCCCAACTGACAACTGCGACGATGCAAAGCACCACGGCGGGAACGCGCCTAAGAAAAGTCGACAGTGCAAGTGCAAGAAAGAGCATTGACGCTGCGGACATGCGCTCGTGACCATCCTGTCGCACGAAGCCAGCTTTGAACACGATGAACAGATAGATTGCGATACCGGCGATCGCTAAGATGCCGAGTTTCGCATGCGTGCGGCCGACGCAGACATAAAACAAGATTGCAGCAGTTGCCGCTGCGACCATCCAATACAAAACTTCAGTGAAAGGCCCATGCCGAGACATAGCCTCGGAATAGCCAGAAATGATAGGCCCTTGGGCGACGAAAAAATGAGGTAATTGGGCTAACGGTTGGCCAGCCGCAACCCATCCGATGCATAGCGATAGGGCTGCCGTCACCAACACCCCACAAGCGGTTCTACCGCGCCGCATGTAGAGAAGCATTGCAATCGTGATCACCCCCTCGGCGCCGACGAGGCCTGCGAAACTTCCCTTTACGATAGGAAGTATTCCAGTTGCACCTGAAACAATGGCAACAAGAATCGCCACGGAAGGCGTAACCGCTAAATGATGTTCGCTCTCCGGCCGCGTGGCGATTCGATATGTTGCCAGCATGAGCAAAAGGGGAATGCTCAGGAAAATGGCATCCCTCGAGAGCGACAAAGCCACTATCAACGGTAGGAGTAGCAGCGCCATGGGACGGCGATCAAAGCCTATGAGGAAGAAGCCAGCACACAGCCCCGCGGCCAGTATCGCGCTCCCAACCAGCATGATGGAATCCGTTGCCGGATGGTAGAGCGTGGTGTAAACCGAGGCGAAAGGACCGAATGTGAAAATAACGTCACGTCCAAAGACCAAGTGTCGCGCGACGGCTTCATTCATGGCATATGCCCATGATGAATCGAGACCCACGAAGTAATAGGACGGGTCGGGAGGTGCCATCGCAAACATCGGCTGGAACGGGATGATCGCCAGTCCCGCAAGCACCAGGGAAATGATGGCGACACCCAGTATTAGCAGGCGGATAGGGCGCGGCGAGGTTTGCTCAACTGTGTGGTCTGCGGTGTGCATTCGTTTCCTGGCCAAATTTCATTCAACCGATTTTGTCGCGCGATTTTACCGGTTGTCGCTCCAGACGCATCTTGTTCAAATCCGACAACACAATAACATCGGTCAGACGCTACCCAGCCTCCTTGGTTGGATCTTAGTCGGCCGGGCGAGAGTCTCTCTGTGTACCGGGGGCAAGCCTCCACAGATTGGACGTTTCCGCGTCAGTCAAAATGGCTTCGCAAGGCACGCGGGGTGGACCGGATTCGCCAATGCTGCTGAAGGGCTGTCACCGCCTACGTCTACAAGCACGGCCACTTCTGCAAGCTTGCCTAAAATGAAATCCACCCGACGATTTCTCCCTCGCCGGGCACCACGTCATGGTCGCCTGTCTTCACATTCGCCCCTATGGTGACCTACCGGGAAGATGCGTAAAAGAGATCGCATTTGTAGCTTCTCGTAGGCTTTCGTAGCTTCTCGTAGCCTTTCGTAGCTTCCGGCACTATCATGGGCGAGTTAGCGGGCAAAGGCGAAATCGTGGACGAGCCACGCACCGCCAGGTGCCGCAACGTCTCTGTGCCCAAGGGTTTACCCAAACCAACCACAAACTTGGGTCTCGATGTCATTCACATTCCGTTCACGACACGATCTCGGGTTTATCTAGTTCGCATACAGACCGAGCGGACATCCAGCAGCGCAAGTATCAGCTTTAACCAAGACGGGTGGACGGCATCATTTCAGTGCTCACTTCGCGAGGAAATAGTTGATGAATCGCAAGCAGAAATTGCTCGACGGCCTGAATCTAAAGCAACTGACTGGTATTGAGATCGGGCCTCTATTTCGTCCTGTAGTGACGAAATCAGAGGGCGATGTCATCTACATCGATCATGCCGATACCGAATCTTTAAGGAACAAGTATCGGACCAATTCCGCAGTCGACATCAACGCGATTGTTGAGATCGACGCCGTATGGGGCGCCCAGACGCTGCGTGAATGTCTCAAGAACAGGACCGTAGACTACGTCATAGCGTCTCACGTAATCGAACACGTCCCCGATCTGATCACATGGCTGGAGGAACTACACTCCATTCTGAATCGGCAGGGAGAACTGAGACTTGTCGTCCCCGATAAGCGTTTTACTTTTGATCTCATCCGCCGCGAAACGGAGCTATGTGACGTTCTAAGCGCCTACATTGCGCATGCCCGTGTACCGCAACCCATATGCATTCTTGACCATCTGCTGAACGTCTCCCACGTCGATCCCAAACGCGCCTGGGATGCCGAATTGAACGCAGAATCGGTCGAGCGTTGCCATTCATTTGCCGACGCAATTCCACCTGCAACCGATTCGTTCCAAAACGGCACATACCACGACGTGCACTGTTGGACGTTCACACCCCGCTCATTTGCGAGCCTGTTTGAAAGTCTGGCGCGCGCCGGACTCGTTCACTTCGCCTGTGATAACTTTTTCGACACAGAGCGCTATGAAATCGAATTCTTCGTCGCGCTAAAAGCTTCGGACGATCAACAGCAGATCGTCAACAGCTGGGCCGCCATGAAGAGTGCGACGACAACTTCCGTGCCGCACATTGCTGCCTCGAATAGCAAGTCGCTTGCAGATCTACTCGAGCTTGAGCGGTCACGCAATCTCGCGCTCTCAAGAAAATTGGAGGCGGCACACCGGACGATCCAGGACCTCCGAGAGTCGACTTCGTGGAGAGTCACTGGACCGCTGCGGTCGTTGGGTTCAACGTTGCGCCGAAAGAGACAAAGGGCGTAACCGATGCAGCCCTAGTGTGATCGGAACGACAGCTTTTTGTGCCCAATATAGCTAGTAAATACGGGCACGATCACACCCACAAGGTGAGCGATTTCCTTCTTGTGCCACACAACTCCGAGCCACGGCAAGACATGAAAAGCCAGCACCACGCTCACCACCCACGTCTGCAACACGGCGACCAGATTCACCAACGTAAAAAACATCGCAGACCGCGATGTGGAGTGAACGCTTTCCGTAAAGACGAATAGCTTCGTCAGAATGAAGGCGGTGATCATGCCTGCGATATACGCAAGTACGATCGCCGCCGTAAACGGCATCCAGTTATTGAAGATGATCCGGCTGCCGAAATTCACTCCGGCCGCGACCCCGCCAGCCAGAAGGAATTTGAGGAAACGGGGCGACACCAGTCGCCCCTTCGCGGTCCCTGCGGGCATCGTCACAGCATCCTCGCCATCTTTCGCGCCAGACCGATACTTTCGGAAATGCCACGATCTTCCGGATAGTAGTAGGACGTATCGGCCACCAGAAGCCCCTTCACAGGAAGCTGGATCGGCGGAAGCCGGTCAAGGAAGCCCGGCTCGCAAATCGGCTGTGCGTAGCGGTAACGACTCGCGCGTACATCGATGAAATCGTCGCTGGTCAAAGCCGGATTGATTTTCATCAGATAGCGCTTCACCTTGTCGATGAAAACACTGTCCGCTTCCTGATATTTTGCATGCTCGCCTGGCACGTAAAACGGGACATACACAATGTGCTCATCGAGCGGGCGGAGATTGGTGTACTCAACGAGGCCAGGAATATCCATATCCGGATCGTTGACGTTCAGCCAGAAGTTCTTCGTCACTGCCTTCTTCAGCTTGGCGATCACACAAACCACCGCCACGTTCTTCACGCTCTGGAACGCGGCCGAAATGTCAGCGGGCAAATCTGGAATGACGCGCGGGACATACGGCAACGGAATCGTGCTGATAACCTTGTCGAATGGCAGCACTTCCCCGTTGACCTGCACGCCCTTCACTGCGCCGTCTTCGATCACAACTTTCTGTGCCGGCGAACCCAAACGGAATTCACCGCCATTAGCCTCGATATAACGGCGCATGCCCTCGAGCAACGTATCCGAGCCGCCCTCGAGATAACCAAGCTTCTCGCGGAACAAGTCGTAGCGCGAACGGCCGATACGGCGAATTCGACTCCAGATCCAGGCAGCAGACAAGTTGTACGCATAGTCGTAGAACTTGTAGTCGAACAGCCGGCGCCACAGCACTTCCCACGCCTCTTCACCAATCCAACGGCGAATCCAGCCGGACGCTTCAACATGGTCGAGCGGACGCCAGTCATCGCGCTTGGTGGACAGGAATGCATGCAGGCCGTAGCGAATCTTCGCCGTCAGACTCAGCCCTTTGAACTTGAGCAGCGCGATCGGGTTTCCCCAAGCCTGCACATGTCCCTGATAGTAGTAACCCATCTTGGTCTCGACCCACTTCAGTTGGTCCTCGATACCAAGTTCACGCAGCACCTCGAAGAACGCGTGATCGGAGATCGCGTGGAAGTGGTAATAGCGCTCGATCGACAACCCACCGAAATCGAAGCACGCGGCCATGCCGCCTACGCGGTCGTCTGCTTCGAATATAACGGGCTTGCGCCCGTCTTTAACCAACTGGTAGGCGACCCCAAGGCCCATGGGGCCTGCGCCCAACACCGCGATCTTTTCGTCTGTCATCACTATTTCCTACTTCAAAATTCAAGCGCGATCTGGCTGTACATAGGGTCGTTGAAGGTTTCATGCATCGCCTTGGCAAACGGCGTGGCCTTGATCTGGAATATGCCCTCCCAGTCGATCACCTCGAACTCATCGCCGGCAGTCAACGCTTTCAACTGATCCGCCGTGAAAGGCGGGTTTTTGTCGAACAGCGCGTACACCTTCAGCAGCACATAGAACAGTCCGTACGGAATGCGCACGATCGCGCAACGGGCATTCGTAGCCGCCTTGATTTGACGAATAATGTCGATGTAGTCGACTTGCTCCAGCCCCGTGATGTTGAACACCTTGCCGCTGATTCGCGATTCGATGCAACTGATAATCACGTTGCAGAAATCCCCTGCATAGAGCGGCTGACGCATGTAGCGCCCACTTCCGGGGATCGGAAAGACCGGCACGCGCTGCATAAAGCGCGAAAGCCAGCCAAGATGTTTGCGGTCGAACCAGCCGAACATGAGTGTCGGGCGCAGCACCACACATTCAATGCCTGACGCCAGCACCATCTCTTCCTGCTGCTTCTTGGTGTCGGTATAGAAATCGTCGCCCACGGATTCCACGACAGATGAACTGATGTGCACCGTGTACGGGATATTGAATTGCTTGATCGCCGCCAACACGTGAGTCGTAGACGTCAAATTGTTGCGGATGAAGGGCTCGATCGTCGGGCCACCAATCTGGGCCTGCAGCATCACGACAACGGCCGCGCCCTCAAAATACCGAGTCCAATCGCCCGGCTCAGCCAGATCCGCGTACTCGACCGTGATGTCAGGGTGCACGCTGCGCAAGACTTCGATATTGGCGCGGTGTTTGTCGAGTACGACCAGGTTCGTATACCCGCGCTGCTTGAGACGAGCGACAAGATTCTGGCCGACAAGGCCGGCGCCGCCTGGGAGAATGATGCGCGTATCGTTCATTGATCTATCGTTCAGATTACTCGAGTTTAGGTAATGCGCCGCACACGGGCTAGCACATGCTCGCGTCAGATAACGCGACATTTTAAGCTTTGTGAAACGCCCCTTCTGAATTGGGGCTGCAATTCGAATTCATCACCGCCGTCTGGTTCGAACAGTAGCATCCACACTACTGGGCAACTTACTCCGGCACTTTGCCTGCCTCGGTCAACGCACAGTACGTATCTCCCTGTTTCGCCAGGACGCGGATGGTCTTGTCATCGGCACGGAAAAAGCCGGTCCAGCCAACACGGTCGCCCTTAAACTTCAGTACCGTCTCGACATCTGGCCGGTGTCTGCCGACAATCCCATAACCGCGCAAGTAGTTTTGCGCATTGACGATGACAACTTCCGTCGGCTGCACTTTTGCATCCTGATCGTAAATCCAGCCACTGGCCATATATCTGCCCGGCGTGCCGGTCGGCTTGATCAGATCGATCGCGCCTTCACAGGTGCGACTCGCCGTAGTTTGTTCAGGCGCGCAAGGATAGTCTTGCGAGCATCGCTTGAAAATCGACAGGCCTCGAGCCTGCGCGGCTTGCGAAGTAATCCGAAGCGCCTCGACCCCAGGATACACGACATGTGTCCATTCGCCATCGTATACGTCCTCGCGCACCGCAAGTCCGGCCAACTTCCGGGCAAACAACTGATCCCGGTCCGGCCGGAAGGCTGCACCCTGATACGACAAAACCGTGGCAAGCGCCAAGGCAAATAATCCAGCGTTCACGGCGCGAGCCTGCGGGCGCGGTGCGTTGACCCAGAAGTAAAGCAGTAGCGACAACCATGCAAATAGCGATGACGTGGTGTAGCGATGCGCAAACGCAGATTCGATACCAAAGGGTAAGCGCCCCCCGGCGGTAATGAACGCGCAGCCGCATACAAAAACGGCGAAAGCAAGCAATGCGGGAGCGCGAACCTCTCGGCTGCGCCCGAGCCACAAACCGGCCAGTGTAGCGACCACGACAATGGCACCGGCCAGGTATGTCAGCGAAAGCTGCGCCGTCGCAGCCCAAACTGGAGCACCCAGATAAAGCAGCACGTACTCAACCATCTGTATCGGATGATGGAGTAGAGAGCTCGTCACGCTTCCGTGCACTGGCGGCGACGCGTAGTGCCTGAAGTATGCAGTCCATACCACAGCGGTTGCGAACCCTATCAACGCAACGCGCTGCTTTGACAGACCGAAGTAAAGTGAAAAAACGAGCAGCACCGGCAATACCAACAGGCCACTAGCCATCCAGCACGCGGCGAGCGCGCCGTATAGCAACGCCAGCAGAAACTGACCACTTCTTCCAGACGCATCACGGCAACGCGCCAATGCGTCGAACGCCAACATCGCGAACAGATAGACGCCGAACCATTGGTTCTGGAATCCCCATGTCAGGTTCTCGTCCTGTATCCAGGAGAACGCTATCGTTGCGATCGCACCGGCAAGCGCGATACCCGCGATCCACGTTAGGCGGACATCGCGCGACACGATCCGGCCAACCGTTGCAGCCAAACCCGCGAGCAAGACGAGATTCGCCACGAGATCGACGATATTACGGCCGCCGAACCATCGAATATCCGTCCAGAAAATCAGCCTGGGCAAGAGCAGTCTATGTTCGTTGTGTTGCTCCCACAGCACGGACCAGTTGTCTGCGAAGCGTATATAACCGCCCAAAGAGCCGTCCCATTGATCCCAGAATGGCACGGGAGAATAGCTTCTCACGACGCCGATGACACAACTGACAATGACGAACAATCCGCAGAACCCGAGTACCCACGCAGCAGTTGCGGTCAAACGCCCCCTCACAACGACGCCCTCTTAAACAAGAACCCCGGCACCGACCGAATGATCAACATGATCCCCGACCAGAACCACGGCGTATAAATCGAATCCTTCTTCTTCTCGACCGCACGGACGATATCGTTCGCAACGCGCTCAGGCGTGGCGACAAGCGGTCCCGGCAACGGCATACCGGCCGTCATCGGCGTATCCACGAACCCCGGCTTGATGGTCAGCACATGCACGCCCGACTTGAACAGCCTTGCGCGCAAACCTTCACAGAACGTAGACACTGCAGCCTTCGCGGTACCGTAGACATAGTTCGAAGGCCTGCCCCGATCTCCCGCCACCGACGAAATCACCGCGATCACACCGGTCTTCGCGCTTTCCATAACATTCGCCAGCGGCGTCAGCAACGCAATGACCGACAAACCATTGGTAGACAGCTCACGCAACGCGACCTTCACATCCTGTTCGCAGGCTTTCTGATCGGACAAGGTCCCGTGCGCAATCAACGCAACATCGATACCGCCAAGCGTACCCACGCACGCATCGAGCATCGCTTGATGCGCGTCGAAGTCGTTCATGTCCAGCACGTGGCTCGTCGCCGCCTTGGCGCCGCGCGCCACGAGATCCGCGGCAATCTGTTCCAGGCGTTCCGCCTGCCGCCCGACGAGAAACAGCGTCGCGCCTTCGGACGCCCAACGGCGCGCGCAGGCGATGGCAATTGCGGAAGTCGCACCGACTATCAGGACTTTTTTCATGTTTGTGTTGTTCGTTGCCAAAAACGGGACATCAGCGCGGGATCGCGCAATGCCTCCAACTGATGCCACGCCGGATACGCGAGCTGGAAGTCGCTCGCGGACATATGCGCGTCCTTCGCCGGGTACAAGCGGCCCCCGGCTTCCCGGACGATCGCGTCGAGGCGCTCGAACAGCCGACGATTGCTTTCATCGTGCTGCGGAAAATCCAGAGCGAGCGACGCCCCTTCCATCGGAAAAGACAACAGGCCCGGCGAGACCGCATCGCCGCAACGCTTGAGCACGGCGAGAAAGGAGCCCGTACCGCTTTGCCCGATTGCCTCCAGAATGGCGTGCATGGCGTCGCGGGAGTTAACCTGGGGCAGCACGCATTGATACTGTTGAAACCCACGCTTGCCGTAAATCCGGTGCCATTCGAGCAGGCTGTCGAGCGGATAAAAATAGCTGTCGTAATCGACTTCGCTTTGCACCGTTTTCTGCTGCTGACGGTTGTAGTACAGCGCATTGAATGCGCGCAGCGTGAGCGGATTGATCAGCGAGATCGGCGGCGTGATCGGCACGGCACGCTTCTTCTTGACCGGAAGCTGCAGACCGCCCCGCTCCGCATGATCACCAACCATGAAGATGCCGCGCCCAAGCGATGACCCACGGCTTAGGCAATCGATCCATGCCACGCTGTACTCGTGCTTGCTGTCGAGCTCTTCCGACAACGCAAAAAATTCGTCGAGATTGCCAAAGCGGATGCTCGTCACCGAGACGCGGCTCGAGCGAATCGGCATCAACTGAATTTCCACCCAGGCGATCACGCCGGTGAGTCCGAGGCCACCAATCGTTGCGGCAAAGTACTCGGCATTTTCCTCGGGCGAACATTCGAACGCCCCACCGTCCGAGCGCAACAACGCAAAGCGGCGCACGTGACGGCCGAACGTGCCTCGCACGTGATGGTTCTTGCCGTGCACGTCGTTGGCTACTGCGCCGCCCAGCGTTGCGTACTTTGTGCCGGGCGTGACGGGCAGCATCCAGCCGCGCGGAACCGCGATTTGCAAAATGTCGTCGAGCGTCGCACCCGCCTCCGCGCGCACCACGCCAGTTTGCCAGTCAGCCGCAATAAATCGATCGAGCGGCCGCGTATACACAACCTGATCACTCGCAGCGAGACAACTGTCGCCATAGCTACGGCCATTGCCATAGGCCAGCGTCGTACCGTTGACGCCGGCAACCTGCGCCAGTACCGGTTGCAGGCGGTCGCGCCACTGCACGGCATGGCCCGCCTGCGGATGATCTGGGTAACGCCCCCAGGACTTGAGCGGCTTCGTCATATGGCGAACCAGAACACCAGCCCCATCAGCGCGACGGTCAACAAGCTCGTGCGGTCTTTGGCAGCGAACACCACTGGGTCGTCATGCATCAGCCCGCGGTGCGTGATGAGCCATGTGCGGCTGATCCAGTAGAGCAGCAACGGACACGCCAGCCAGATCACCTGCGGATGACTGTAGAGATGCGTCGTCTTTGAGTCCTGAATGTAGAGCGCGAGCACCAGCACCGAAAGATAACCGGAGGCGGCGCCAAGTGACGAGATCATCGACAGGTCGTCGGCTATGTAGCCGCGGCCGCGCGCTTTCGCGCCGCCTGCTACGCGCGTCGCATGCAATTCGGCATAGCGCTTCACCAGCGCCAAGCTCAAAAACAGAAACATCGAGAAGCCCAGCAACCAGAACGTCAGGTTCATCCGGAACGCCGCCGTACCGGCGATGATGCGCGCGGTGTAGAGCATCGCCAGCACCACGACATCGAGAATCACGCGGCGTTTGAGCACAAACGAGTACAACATCGTCAGGACGTAATAGCCTGCAAGCACGGCGGCAAACCGCCACGGCAGCCAGATCAGCGCCCCCGCGAACGCACCGATCGCGAGGACCGGAAACGCCACCATGCCCCAGACGATCGACAACGAACCCGAGGCGAATGGGCGCCGCCGCTTGGTGGGATGATGCCGGTCGTCGTCGAGATCGAGCAGGTCGTTGAGCAGATAGACACTCGACGCGCAGAGGCCAAACAGCACGAACGCGAGCACGCCACGCAGGTCGAGTTCCAGCGATGAAACTTGATGCGACGCCAGCAGCGGGATAAAGATCAGCAGGTTCTTGAGCCACTGGTGCACGCGCAGCGCTTTGAGCCACACGCGAAGTGGGTTCTTGCGAGTCTGCAGCACGCGCTCGACGTTGCCGATTTTCTGCGCGCGCCGCGCTACGCCGGGCGAGGGATTCACCACATACGCGCGCTCAGCCGCTTCCCAGACCGCGATGTCGTCGTGTGAGTTGCCGGCGTAATCGAAGCCCTTGTTGCCGAACTCGCGCACCAGCGCATCACGCTTGCGGCCTGACGACAGATTGACCTTGCCGTCGGTGGCAAGCGTCTTGTCGAACAAGCCGAGATGCCCGGAGATCGCCTCGGCATAACGGGCATCGCTGGCGGTCGCAAGCACCAGCGAGCGGCCGGCCGCACGCTCGCGCTTGAGCCACTCGATCACTTTCGGGTCATAGGGCAAGGTCGAGACGTCGACGTGCGTAGCTGCGGCAAGCTTTGCCTTGAGATGCGCCTTGCCGCCCTGGGCAATCCAGACCAGCGGACGATAAAAGCGCAACGGGTTCGCCTTCAGATAGGCAAAACCCGTCTCGATCAGCATATCCGATCGTATCAGCGTGCCGTCCAGATCTACCGCCAGTGTTTTCCATTGCATTTCGCTAATCCTTCCCCTCGCCGCGTCACGCGACTTCCCGATATAGCGCACTATATGCTTTGCCAAGCGCCGCGCCCGAAAACAGCGTTTCGTATCGCTCACGAGCGGCGCTTCCCATAGCCGCCGCTACCGCATCGTCGCTCAGCAGCACATTCATTGCGCCAGCCAGTTCTTTTGATTGTTCCGGTGCGACGACAAAACCCGTCACACCATGTTGATTGACGTAGGACGTTCCGGATCCCACTTCGCAGCACACCATCGGCTTACCGAACATGGCGGCCTCCACCAGCACCATGCCGAATGCTTCAGAACGCAAGTGCGACGGCAATACCATCGCGCGGCATCCTTTAAGCAGGGCGACCTTTTCTTCGTGCGTCACCTGTCCGGCAAAAACGACATTGGTCGCGCCCAATTGCTGCGCCAGCGCCGCGAGGCGCTCCCGTTCCGGACCG
This sequence comes from Paraburkholderia sp. SEWSISQ10-3 4, assembly GCF_030464785.1. NCBI lineage: Bacteria > Pseudomonadati > Pseudomonadota > Betaproteobacteria > Burkholderiales > Burkholderiaceae > Paraburkholderia > Paraburkholderia sp. SEWSISQ10-3 4. The sequence goes on along the minus strand of NZ_JALPRI010000009.1, from coordinate 129,421 downwards.
GAGCCTGCAATCACGATTTTCACATTCACATGGCTTGCTGCCTCGATCAGCGTGTGCAGGCCCTTGTAATAGCGCAACACGCCGAGCGCGAGAAAATACGGTTCGCCGGCCGCAAGACCGAGACGATTTGCGATGTCGCGTTGCGCGTCCACGGAATGCGGCTCGTCGCGGTAATCGATGATGCCGAGCGGAATGGTCTTCAACCGTTCCTTCGTCACGCATTCCGTCAGCGCCTCGCTGGTCTGCGCATAGGCAGGCGAGGTTGCAACCACCGCGGACATGCTGCGCAGCGTGCGCCGCATCAACGGCCCGTAGACGGCGCCTAGCGCCTTCTGACGCACGATATCCGAGTGATATGTCATCACTGTGGGTTTTTTCGTTCGGCCCAGCAGATGCAGTACGTCCGCGAACGGCCACGGAAAGTGGAAATGCACAACGTCGGCCCAGTCGGCCATCTGCCGGTACTTCATCAACGCGCTCGGGCCGCCCAGATCGCATGAGGCCGGCGCCGCCCAGGATTTCGCGCGTACGACGCGCCCCTCGGGATAGTCGATCTCGCCTGGCTCGGGTGTCGGCGACAAAGTCAGAATGCGGGGCTCTACACCGCACTCGCGCGTTGATAGCGCGATCTGTCGAATCGCTTCCTGCAAGCCACCTGGCGGATCGGGGAAATAGGTACGGTAGACATGAACCACTTTCACGTGCGCACCTCCGTGCCGTGGTGCTGTTGCACACTGCCGTTGCCCGATTCACGGCCATGGAAAGTGATCTGTAGCATCTTGTCCAGCCGGCGCTCCCACGTGTTGTCGCCCACTGCTGCCCGCGACTCATCCGCGCTCAGCTTGCCGCGTGCAAGCTGTTTCTCGATTGCGGCGATAAAGGCTTCGAGGTCGCCCCCTACTTCGAGACCCGCACGGGGCTCTTTCGCAAAGTCCAGCGGCGTCGAGACCACTGGCAAGCCCGCCGCGAGGAATTCGTAAAACTTCATGGGGAACATCGAACGGGTGTATTCGTTCAGCAAGGTCGGCAGCACGCCGACCTGCATGCCGCGCATATAACGGGGCAAAGTCTGATAGCTGCGATAGCCGAGCAGATGCACGTTCGGCAAGCGCGCCAGTTGCGCGAGCAATTCGCTGCGCTGCCCTTCCCGCTCCTCGCCGATGATCACCCATTGCCACTGCGGCCGGGCCTGCGCGGTCTGCAGGAGCAACGGAAAGTCGACCTTGAAGTCGGACAGCACGCCGTGATACACCAGCCGCGGCTCCGGAATCGCGGCAAGCTCGGGCGGTAGCGCCCCTTCTGCACGCGCCTCGCCGAAGTGCGCTTCGTCCACCACGTTGCCGAAAAAATGCGTGTTGGGGTTAAACGGCTGGCACGTTTCCTTCAACGACATCGCCGTCGTGAAGACTGCCTCGCAGCGCCCCACCAACGCTTGCTGCGCGTTACGGAACGCCGCCACGTCGACGCCGGGAATCGCCGCGATATCGTCAACGCAGTGATACACGAGCGGCCCGCGAGGCAGCGTCGCAATCGCATCGAGCATGTACGGGTGATAAGTCCAGACGACAGGATCCTTGAAGCGCTGCGACTTCGCGAAACGGGTCACGGAAAAGCGCAGCAACGCCTGGTTCAGTGAGCGCACAAACGGCAGGTGGTGCCCGGCCGGCACCATCAACGGCGACAACACCCAGATGTTCTCAGCACGCCGCGGCGGCCCGAGTACGAGCGATTGCACGCCGCGCCACAGACGACGCCACAAGCGGGCCCAGTCGCGCCCGCTACCTACCTTGGGCGAACGGAAACCGACGCTCTCCACGTAAAGCACCCGCCAGCCGCGTGCGGCCAGAATGCTCGCCGTATGCTGCTTGTTCGTCCAGTACGGTTCATCCCAATCAGCGGTCGAAAACAACACGCAGTCGCGCGCGGCAAACGCCGTGTCCTTGCCTTCAACCACCGAACACCTCGACCGGCCGACCCAGCAGACTGTCGAGAATACGCTGCGAGGCCAGCCCGTCACCGTAAGGGTTCGCGCGATTGCGCAGCGCCTCGCGGCGCGCCGGATCGTCGAGCCAGCCAATCACCGCGCTTTCGATGCTGTCCGACGCCTGACCGGCCAGCGTCGCAAAACCTGCATCCACGCCTTCGCGCCGCTCGGTGTGATTGCGCATCACAACCACCGGCACGCCGAAGGTTGGTGCTTCTTCCTGAATGCCGCCGGAGTCGCTGACAACGACCGCGCTGCCGCTGATCAGATAGAGGCTGGTCGGATAATCGACCGGCTCGATCAAGGCGAGGTTGGGGATGCCGTTCAGTTCGCGCAACACGGGTTCGCGAACAGCCGGATTCAGGTGCACCGGAAATATCCAGCGATATTCGCTATAGCGCTGGCACAGGTCGCGCAGCACACGGCAAATGTCCTGCAACACGTCGCCGAAGTTTTCGCGCCGATGACAGGTCACGAGGATGTGCTGCTGCTCCCTGCCCGTCCATGGCGGCAGAGGACTTTGCGGCGGCGTCGCGTCCCAGCTGCGGCGCACTGCGGCAATCGCATCCACCACCGTATTGCCGGTGACGACGATTTTTTCCGCGGGCACGCCTTCGCTCAACAAGTTCTCACGCGCGAGCTCAGTCGGTGCGAAATGCAGCGTGGTGATGCGGCTCAGCAGGCTGCGATTCGCTTCTTCGGGGAACGGGCTCTTGAGATCGCCCGTGCGCAATCCGGCTTCGACGTGGCCCACGGGAATGCCGCGATGAAAAGCTGCGAGACCCGCGCAAAACGCCGTCGTCGTATCGCCTTGCACGATCACCCAGTCGGGACGCACCTGCTCGAGCGCCCGATCGAGCGCGGACAAAAGCCGCGCGGACAATGCGTTCAGCGATTGCCCGGGACTCATCGTATCGAGCGTAATGTCCGGTTCGATGCCGAAGAATTCGAGCGCCTGCGCAGCCATGTCCTTGTGCTGACCGCTCGCACAGACGATGGTGTCGACTTCGGCACGCAAGGCCCGCACCACTGGCGCCAGCTTGATGACCTCGGGCCGTGTGCCCATTACCACCATGACTTTCATTGCAATGGCTTCCCTGCCTCGACCTGCACGTGAGCACCGCGAAACTCGACACCGAGCGTCAACGGCGAGGCGCCATTCGACGGCGTCAGGATGCGGAACGTACCACCTTCTTCGATGACCTGGGTCAGCGACCTGAACTTCAGAAAATCGAGCGCCGCGTCCTCATGCATGAAGAGCGGTTTTTGCGCCTTGCTTCGGATGTACGCGATGAATTTCTCGTGGGCATCGATGCGCAATGCCTCATCCGGCCAGCCATATGCGTAGCGTTCGGAGAACGGATGGTCGAGATAGCCGAACAGCGTGTTGGTGGCGTAAGCGTAGTCGAAAGCCTGCTTGAAAATTGCAAGCTTGTCGCCTTCGTTGAGCATGCATTCACCGTGCAGCATGCACTGCTGACTGTGGCCGATGAAGCCTGCCGGCAGGCCGGCCAACGCGCCGCCACGCGCCGTCAGAAACTCCGGATCATTGCGGATGATCCCGCCGATGCAACCTTCATAACCGGCGTCGGCGAGGCCGCGCATCGCATAGGGTGGCGATTGGTGAAACGGCGACACGGCGTAACGCACCGGAACGCCCGTTACCGCTTCGAGCAAGGCCGCCGAATGCGCGCCTTCCCCTTGGGCGCTTTCGTAGCTGCCACCCCAGTTCGGCGCGTGGGTCGCTGTGTGCGACAGCACCGCGCCCTGCTGCCTGTCGGCCAGCAGTTCACGAAGAATGCCGTGATGCTCGGTGCGACTCAGGTTCTGCGTGTGAACCGCCAACGAGAAAGGCACGCCCAGGCGCTGATAGCTTTCCCACAACGGACGCGCCGACTCGACGTCTTCGTCGCAATCGAGCCGCGAGGTAATCGCCGCGTCGTAACCCCACGGCAACTCGCTCAGCACCGGCTGACACGGCAGCGCGTCCGAACGGTAGCCCGACAGAAAATTCTCGACCATGCGCCATTCGAACGAATCGCATGGGCCCACGGGGCGGTTGAACCACAGCACACTCGATGCGCCGGTATCCCACAGCGCGGCATACGAAAACTGCCGCTCACCGTCTACGACGACAGCCGCGAGTTCCGCCCCGGCAGGCACCTGGGCTGCTTGCGCGACTGCCCAGATCGAGCCGTCGCTGCGAATCGCGCCGAAACCGAGGTTGTTCCACTCGTCGGTGAAGTCGAAACGTTCGAACGGGCGATGCCATGGTTGGCCACCCAGCGTCTGCGCCAACTCGCTATAGCGCACCACCGCAGCGCTCTCGCGCGCTTCGCCCGCGGGCGCCGACGCGCTGCGGCTCGCGCTCGCCAACTCGGCCGGCACATCCGTCGACTGATAGCACAGATAGTCTGCGAGCGCCACAGGCATCCGGCCGAACACGACGAGCTTGCGGGGCCGCGCGGTCAACCATGCGATCAGGTCCGCACTCCAGCCGTCCGGTGCGTCGACCGCGACGACCACGTCCGGCGCGATCGAACGCAAGGTGCTGCGCGAGATCGATTGCGCCTGGGTGGCGCTGACGGAGCGCTGCACGGCCGCCAACACATACTGGCCGGCTTCCGCTGCTGCGTCGGAGAAAAGAATGCCGATCATGCAGTGACCACGTGACGAAATTTGGCCCGGCTGCCCACGCGCACCAGATCGTCGTGCCCAACATAGGCAATCGTGAACGCGTCCTGCCAGAAGTGACGCAGCTTGTTGGTCGTTTCTTCCGCGTTCGCTGTCGGTTCAAGCACGATTCGCAAGGTGGGCGGCTCGGTTCGCAGATCGATCTGGAACTCCTGAATCCCGCCGACGCGATGGTCGAGCATGTCCTGAATATGGTGTGTCGGGTGCGCCACGCCATTGATCGGCACGACGTCGTGAATGCGTCCGACAACGTCCGTCAGGAAGAAACCCTTTTCGGTCTCCTGCACACGCGCGAGATCGCCCGTTGCGTAGCGAATCAACGGCATCAAGCGGTTGCGGAAACCCGTGAATACGAGCTCATGCGCGCCATCCGGATTGCCTTCCGACACGCGGCTTTCCGGCCACCCTTCGGATTCGAGAATCTGGAAGCCGCCCTCATGGCCGTCGAGTTCGTAGGCCATCACGCCGAGTTCGGCGAGACCGTAGCGATCGATCACCCGACAGCGCAACGCCTTCGCGATCATTTCGCGGGCGTGCGGCTCGAGCAATTCGCCGCTCGATTCGAACACCGCGAACGCCTTGCCGCCGCCGTACTTGCGCTGCACGTAGCAAGCCAGCGCATACATGGTCGACGGATGTGAGTGCGCGAGATAAGGCTTGCGACGCTTGAGCGTCTGCCACATTTCTTCGAGACCCTGATCGTCGATCCGGTCGAAGAAAATGTTGCTGCGATTCATCGCGAAGCATTTGAAGTCTTCGCGCGAGGGCCATTCAGGCATCACCTGATCCGGGAAACGGCAGGCAAAGTGCAGTTCCGAGCGGTGGCGCAGCTTGCCGATCCGTTCACGCGCGTAGAACGTGACCGCCGACGAATAGTCCGCGCCTTCCTGGTCGTAGTAGATCGTGGTCGACAACCCCGTCGAACCACCGGTCTTGCACACGTGATGGCGACCCGCTTCAAGCGGAATCGACAGCATGCGCGCACCCTGCTCGCGGATGATGTCTTTCGTCAGATACGGGAGCTCTTCCAGATACCGCGGGTCCTGCTTGACCTTGGCCGGATCGAACTGCTTCGCCTGGAACAGGTCGCGGTAATACGGCACCTGCGCACCGGCGAATTCGAGAATGCTGGCCAACCGCTCAAGCGCAATGCGGCGACGATGCGGCATCGGCAACGTGTAGTGCTGCCGCAACTCTTCGATCTTCGGACGTACGCTACGCTTTTCGCGACTCTCCGCGATCGGGTACGCAATGTAGCCGCCCGCGAAACCCTTTAACGTGCGAAACGGCTGGCGCACCAGCAGGGACTCGGAATACCGCAGAAATGGATGGTTAGCTCGCATGAAATTCGAACCTTGTTGCGCCTGTGTGGCTCCCGCCAAACGCGCTGCGGGAGGTTCGCGGGCGCGTTCAGTGGCATCGTTGTCACCGTTGTATTGGGCGCGAAGCCTGTCTACGGACCGAAGCTCGGCACCCGCATCACACTTTTCTGAATGATCACACCGGGCAGTGCCGTGGTCACGCGACCCATTCAGGCACGCCCGCTTGCGGCGTTAGTGCGGCAACCGCGCAGTTTCGCTAATCAACGGCCCCTCGTTGACTTCCGGCGCGATCACCGGTTCGTCGGAGACCATCTTGCCGTGCTCCATGGAAATCTTCCGGTTGCACACTCGCGCCACCAGACCCGGATCGTGCGAAGCAACGACCAGCAGCGATGCCTTGCCCACCAGGCTCTCGAGACGTTCGGCCGCCCTGATGCTGAACTCCGCGTCGCCCACGCTCAGCCACTCGTCCATGATCAGGATGTCGGCTTCGACGCTGGTCGAAATCGCGAACGCAAGACGCAACATCATCCCGCTCGAATAGGTGCGCACCGGCAGATTCAGGTAGTCGCCCAACTGGCTGAAGTCGGCGATTTCGTCGATCTTGCTGCGGATACGCACCGGCTTCAGGCCGTCGAGAATGCCGCGCAGATAGATGTTTTCGAAGCCGGTTGCATCCGGGTCGAGACCCATCGACACGTCCAGCAGCGAAGCAATCTTGCCGTTCACCTTGAGCTCGCCGCGCACCGGCGCGTACACGCCCGAGAGCGTGCGCAGCAGGGTTGTCTTGCCCGAGCCGTTGTGGCCGATCAAACCCACGCGCTCGCCTTCGGTAAAACTGAAGCTGAGGTCGTCGATCGCCTTGACGATCGCATGACGACCGGCATCCTGACCGATCCGGCCACCCGTCGTGAGATTAAGCACCGCCTTTTTCAACGAGCGATGCGAGTTCTCGTAGATCGGAAATTCGACGGAGATGTTACGAGCAACAATCGATGAAGAACTCACAATATCAAAGCCAGTAAGGAACGCGATTACGGAAACGTTTCATCAGGAATTGCGCAAAGGCAAAACCGACAATCAACAGGCCGATCGACCACGCCCACGACTCCCAATGCGTCGGACGACCGGTCAGCGGCGCACGCACCGTTTCGATCAGGTGATAAAGCGGGTTGTATTCGGCGACCCACGCCCGGTTTTTCAGAATTTCCGGGGACCACATCACAGGGGTGAAGAAAAACACGACCTGGATCAGGTTGGTCACGATCGGCGGAATGTCGCGAAAGCGCGCGCACAGCACACCGAGCGTCACGCCGAGCCAGACGCCATGCAGCAGCAGAATGGCGAGCGCGAACGGCACCAGCAGGAATTCCCAACCGGGCCAGCGCCCAAAGATGAGCAGCAGCACCACGACCACCGGCAAGCTGTGCAGCAGAATCACAAAATTGCGCCACGCAATGCGACATACGTGGACGGTAAGTGGCAAGCGGATCTGCTTGATCAGGTAGGCGGCGCTAATAAAGGCAACGCAGCCCTCATTGGCTACCGCGGACAGATACGCCCACACGACCAGACCGACCGCGAGGTACGGAAGATATTGGGAGATTTCCTGATGCAGCAAGGTGGAATACAGCGCACCCAGCACCACCACCATGATGATGGTGCTCAACGTGAACCAGAACGGCCCGAGCACTGAACGGCGATACCGTTGCCGGATATCGTGCCAGCCCAGCGTACCCCATACCCGCACCGCCTTCATGCCAACGATCAGATCGTCGCTTTCATTGTGACGAGTCAGATCTTCCGAATCGTTGCTAAAACTAATATCCATCTCAAGTACGTCCGTAAATGTCTTCAAAGCGGACGATGTCGTCTTCGCCAAGATATTCGCCGCTCTGCACTTCGATCATCACGAGCTCGACCACGCCCGGGTTCTCGAGGCGATGTTTGTGACCCGCCGGGATGTAGGTCGACTCATTGGTCGAAACGAACAACTCCTTCTCTCCGTTCACGACCTTGGCCATGCCGCTGACCACGACCCAATGCTCGTTGCGGTGATGATGCATCTGCAAGCTGAGGCTTCCGCCCGGCTTGACCTCGATGCGTTTGATCTTGAAGCGAGGGCCCTCCTCAAGCACCGAATACGTTCCCCACGGCCGATGCACCGTGCGATGCACCTTGTACGTTTCGTGACCGCGCGACTTGAGTTCGGCAAAAATCTGCTTCACGTCCTGCGCCCGGTCTTTGTCCGCGATAAGCAGCGCGTCCGGCGTATCGATCACGATCAGGTTCTCGACGCCTACTGCGCCGATCAGCCGGTCGCCGCCACGCAAATAGCAGTTCTTGACGTCGAACAGCAGCGCTTCGCCTTCCACGCGATTACCGCTGCCGTCCGCCGGCGAGAGATCGCTGAGCGCCGTCCACGAACCGACGTCCGTCCAGCCGATGTCGCAGCGAACCACCGCAGCCTGCTCGCACTTCTCCATCACCGCATAGTCGAACGACACGTCCGGCACCGCGCCAAAAGAGCCCGGCTCGAGACGAACCTGCGCGCCATCCTTACCCGCGGCAGAAGGCGACTTCTCCATGCACTCGGCAGCCGCGCTGAGAATCTCAGGGCAGTGCTGCTTCATTTCCTTCAGGATCGTGCCTGCGGTGAAGCAGAACATGCCCGAGTTCCACACGAACTTGCCCGAGGCGAGATACTCGCGGGCCTTCTCGAGCGACGGCTTCTCGACGAAACGCACTACCTTGTCGCCATCCGCCTCGATGTAGCCATAGCCCGTTTCAGGCGTCTCCGGATGCACGCCGAAGGTCACCACCTTGCCCGCCAAAGCAAGCTTCTGCGCAGCCGCGACAGCCGCGCCGAAGGCCTGCTGGTTGGTAATCAGGTGATCGGCGGCCAGCACCAGCATGACCGTCTGGTCGCCGTGCACTTTCGCCGTATGCAACGCCGCCGTGGCAACCGCCGCAGCCGTGTTGCGACCGAACGGTTCGAGAATGAACGAGGTTGCACAGCCTTTCGCGTTCACTTCGCGGAAATCGTCTTCAGTCTTGAAGAACAGATCGCGGTTCGTTACCGTGAGCACTTCCTTCACGCCCGGCAGTGCCACCGCGCGCAAGAACGCCTTTTGCAGCAAGCTTTCGCCATCCGCAAGGCGGATGAACGGTTTCGGGTGCGACTCGCGCGAGACCGGCCATAGTCTCGAACCCGCCCCGCCACAAAGAATGATCGGTAACAAACTCACAGAGTCCTCTCAGTACCGTATTTATTACGGAAGCGCCATGACCACGAATAGTCAGCACAACCCAGAAAATCAATGGGCTGTGCGACGATCCGCGCGCCCTGAACGTTGACGCGCCAGGCCCGAATACAGGGCCGGCGCGAGCCTTCCAGACTGACCGATATTCTACCCCCGCCCCCTTTCACTATCGTCAGACAGCAAAGGCGCTACGCCGCCAGGCGAGCTTCGAGCGAGGGCGCGTGCTATGCGTTAAGAACGGGCCGCAGGCGACCGAGGAAAAGCATCGGTCAGACACAGCTTCAAGGCATCGCGCCAATGCGGCGCGGCCAGCCCGAACACCTGTGCCAGCTTCTCGTTCGACATGCGTGAATTGGACGGACGCTTTGCCGGCGTCGGATAGTCGGAAGCCGGAATCGGTAGCGCCTTCGGCCGATTCGGCAGGTCCGCGAGTTCGAAAATGGCCGACGCAAAGCCGTGCCACGAAGTCGCATCGCCGGCGCACAGGTGATAGATGCCCGAGCGCTCGCTCCACCACGTCGCGCTGTCTTCCGCGGCAAAGGCCTGTGCGCTCAGATGCGCACTCAACGTCGCGATCGTGTTGCTCCAGGTCGGCGCGCCGAACTGGTCGGCAACGACCTTCAACTCGGGCCGATCGGCGCCGAGACGCAGCATGGTGAGCAGAAAATTCTTGCCGCGGGTGCCGTACACCCAGCTAGTACGCAGCACCAGGTGATTCACGCCAGTCGCGGCGATTGCCTGCTCACCAGCGAGCTTGGTGCGGCCATACGCGTTCTGAGGATCGGTGGGATCGTCTTCGACGTAGGCGCCGTCTTTCTCGCCGTTGAATACGTAATCGGTCGAATAGTGAATCAACGCTGCGCCGAGCTTTTTCGCTTCTTCAGCCAGCACACCCGGCGCTTCGCCGTTGATACGCATGGCGAGATCGAACTCCTCTTCTGCCTTGTCGACCGCGGTGTAGGCCGCCGGGTTGACGATCAGCGCAGGCCGCACGTCACGAACAACCGCACGGATCTGGTCCAGATTGGACAGATCCAGCGTGGCGCGATCAACCGCGACCACGTTGCCGAGCCCTTGCAGCGTACGCGCGAGCTCGAAGCCAACCTGGCCATTTACACCGGTGACGAGAATCGTCCGCTTGGCATCATGTGCGCTCATGCGGCAACCCCTTAGGCGAAGACGTCAGCATCGGCAAGGCGCTTGCCTGCCGCATCCTTCGCAGCCAGCAACGGCTCGAAGTCGATCGGCCATTCGATGCCGACCGCCGGATCGTTCCAGACGATGCTGCGCTCGTGTTCAGGAAACCAGTAGTCGGTGGTCTTGTAGAGGAACTGCGCCGATTCGGACAACACGACAAAGCCGTGCGCGAAACCAGGCGGCACCCACAACTGCCGATGGTTCTCCACCGACAGCGGCACACCCACCCACTTGCCGAAATTCGGCGAACTCTTCCGAATGTCGACAGCAACGTCGAACACTTCCCCTTCAACCACGCGCACGAGCTTGCCCTGCGCATGCTGAATCTGATAGTGGAGGCCGCGCAGCACGCCTTTCGCCGAACGCGAATGGTTGTCCTGCACGAACGTCACGTCTTTCTCCACGTGCTCCGCGAACTCCACCGCATTGAAGCTTTCGTAGAAATAGCCCCGGGCGTCGCCGAACACTTTCGGCTCGATAATCTTGACTTCGGGCAGCGCCGTAGCGGTTACTTGGATGGCCATGCAACGTGGTCCGTAAGAAGGTTTTGCAGATACTTGCCGTACGCGTTCTTCGCCAGCGGCTTGGCCAGCGCGAGCAGCTGTTCACCGTCGATCCATGCCTGCCGGTAAGCAATCTCTTCCGGACACGCAACCACCAGACCCTGGCGCTTTTGCAGCGTCGCGATGAACGTCGCCGCTTCGATCAGCGAATCGTGCGTGCCGGTGTCGAGCCACGCATAGCCGCGGCCCATGATCTCGACATTGAGCGCGGCGTTGGCCAGATAACGCGAGTTGACGTCCGTAATCTCGAGCTCGCCGCGCGGCGACGGCTTGATGTCCGCCGCGATATCGCAGACCTGCTTGTCGTAGAAGTACAAGCCAGTAACGGCGTAGTGCGAGCGCGGCTTGACCGGCTTCTCTTCGATCGATAACGCGCGGAACTGCTTGTCGAATTCGACGACGCCATACCGCTCCGGATCGTGCACGTGATAAGCGAAGACGGTAGCGCCTTCGTCTTTCTCATTGGCGCGTTCCAGCTGCTTCGCGAGATCGTGACCGTAGAAGATGTTGTCGCCAAGAATCAGCGCCGACGGATCGTTGCCCACAAAGTCGCGGCCGATGATGAACGCCTGCGCGAGACCGTCCGGCGAAGGCTGAACCGCGTACTGAATGTTCATGCCCCACTGGCTGCCGTCGCCGAGCATGGCTTCGAAACGCGGCGTATCTTGCGGCGTGGAGATGATCAGCACGTCGCGAATCCCCGCCACCATCAGCGTGGACAGCGGGTAGTAGATCATCGGTTTGTCGTAGACCGGCAGCAACTGCTTGGAGACGACATGAGTAATCGGATACAGGCGCGTGCCCGATCCGCCCGCGAGAATAATGCCTTTGCGCGCCATTGCCGTGCCCTTACGCGCGTTGCGCGTAGTTGGTCTCAACCCACTTCCGATACTCACCCGAAGCGACTTCGTCAGACCACACCTGATTGTCCAGATACCACTGGACCGTCTTGGCGAGACCTGTTTCGAACGTCTCCGCCGGCTTCCAGCCGAGTTCGCGCTCGAGCTTGCGGGCGTCGATCGCATAACGGCGGTCGTGGCCGGGACGATCCTTCACATAGGTGATCTGGTCGCGGTACGAGGCGCCTGCCTTCGGACGCAACTGGTCGAGCAGGTCGCACAGCGTATGCACGACGTCGAGGTTCTTCTTTTCGTTCCAGCCGCCAATGTTGTACGTCTCGCCCGGCGTGCCGCGCGCGAGTACTTCGCGGATCGCGCTGCAATGGTCGCCGACATACAACCAGTCGCGCACGTTCTGACCGTCGCCGTACACCGGCAGCGCCTTGCCGCTTAGCGCGTTGGCGATCATCAGCGGAATCAGCTTTTCGGGGAACTGGTACGGACCGTAGTTGTTCGAACAGTTCGTGGTGAGCACCGGCAGGCCATACGTGTGATGGTAGGCGCGCACCAGATGGTCGGAACCCGCCTTGGTGGCCGAATAAGGGCTATTCGGCGCGTACGGCGTGGTTTCGGAAAATTGCGGATCGGTAGCGGACAGCGAGCCGAACACTTCGTCGGTCGAGACATGCAGGAAACGGAACGCGGCCTTGTCGGCCCCGCCGAGCGTATTCCAGTACTGACGGGTGGCTTCGAGCAGCGTGAAGGTGCCGACCACGTTGGTCTGCACGAAATCAGCCGGGCCGTGAATCGAGCGATCCACATGGCTTTCAGCGGCAAAGTGCAGCACGGCGCGCGGCTTGTGCTCGGCAAAGAGCGCATCCATCGCGGCACGATCGCAGATATCGGCCCGCGCGAACACATGGCGGGGATTGCCCTGTTGCGATTTGAGCGTACCCAGATTGCCGGCGTAGGTCAGTTTGTCTACGTTCAGCACCGCTTCGTCCGACGCATCGAGCCAGTCGAGCACGAAATTGGCGCCGATAAAGCCGGCACCGCCCGTTACCAGGATCATGAATTTCCCTTCTAGATGTTGGCGGCAGATCGGCATCGTTTCACCGATCTACGCATCCCGCGTGGTGGAATCCGATTTTTGTCGACGCCCGGCGGCGCCCCTCGCACAGCAGGCAGGCGCTCAGACGCCAATCTTATAAAGCCCTGATTATAAAGCCGCTCGGGGCAAAAACCAGAACCCTAACAACTTGAAACAGCTTGACAAGTTTGGTTTCCGTTCATTACTGAGGGGGAGTTTGACGGCGAGCGCCGCGTCCAGCGGGTACTGCCGCAAGGGGAGATGAACCGGCCGGCCACTTGGGCAGGCGTCCACGTTGCGGCGCCGGCGAGCGGACCTACTACGCAAGATAACGGCAGATACCTCAAGATACCGCCGATTGTGTCAGTTAAGCCGCCAACATCCAGCGCAGCGTATCCATAAACGGAATTGCCTCGACCGCCGGAACCATCGAGCGCAGCTTGGCCGGCGACCCGGCCAGCATCTTCACGTCAGTTTGGCGCACGAAAGCAGGGTTGACCTGAATCTCGAGTTCGTGCCCAGTCAGATTGCTCGCCGCCGAGAGAATCTCTCGCAACGTGTAAGGCGTGCCGGTACAGACGTTGACCGTTTCAGAAGCGGCATCTGACTCGAGCAAAGCCTCATAAGCGTTCGCCACGTAGCGCACATCCGAGAAATCACGTGCCACGTCGATATTGCCGAGCTCGATAGCGGGTTCGCGCCGCGCGAAATGCTCGACGATCTTCGGCACGAGGAAGTTCGACGCTTGCCCGCGGCCGGTGTAGTTAAACGGCCGCACGATCACGATGGGCAGCCGGTCGAACCAGGTCCGCACCATCGTTTCCATGGCCGCCTTGCTGGCGGCATAGTGGTTCACCGGCGTGACCGGGAAGGTTTCGTCGATGGCGTCGCTAGTGACGTTGCCGTACACATTCGCGCTGCTCGCGATCAACAGCTTGCGGGGTGTATGGCCGACGGCCGCACAGGCCTCAAGCAGGTTCAGCGTGCCGATCACATTGACGCGGTAAAAGTCGAGCGGATCGTTGTGGCCGACAAAGCTGATGGCCGCCAGATGCACGATGTAGTCGGGCCGCGCGGTTTCGATCACGCGCCGGCAGGCGTCGGGCGACGTAATGTCGAGCCTGAGGCGCGTCGGTGTTTCAGGCTCGTCGCGCCCGGCCACCGTTTCGATCACCGTATGGCCGCGGCCGAGCAGGTTGTCGACCAGATAGCGCCCAGTGAAGCCGCTCGCCCCAGTAACGAGGGTGCGGATAGGTTGATTCGCATGAATAGACGACATGCTTTCTCCGTTCACGAGGGTCATCCTGTTGTAGTGCAATATCGCGCGCGGCCCTTGCGGTGCGCCTGACAACGCCCCTGGGAATGCCACTTGCTTGAGGCTCCCGGCGGGCGTGCCGCGATATCCGTGCTTCAAACGGGCTATTATGTCACGCTAATTTGCTGCACTGCCCAACGCGGCACGCCTTGTTCGTAACCGCGTGTATCGAACTGCACCGACTTTCCGATGACATCTTCCACCGCTTCCACCGTCGCTTCTCCTGCTGCGTTTAGTGCCGGATCCGCTGCCGTTTCAGAGGCGCACCCGCTACCGCTCGCTTTCGGCGACCTTCAGGGCTGCCGCACGCCGTTCCAGCAACTGCTGGCCAAAGCCGCGCCGCCCGAAGGCACGCCGCTGTGGTTCGCGGGCGACCTGATCAACCGCGGCTCCGAATCGCTTGCCACGCTGCGCGACATCATCGCGTTGGGAGATCAGGCGGTGCCGGTGCTGGGTAACCATGACCTGCATCTGCTGTCGGTGTCGGCGGGAATTCGCAAATCGAAGAAAGGCGACACGATCGACGACATCCTCGCCGCCCCGGATGCCGCCGATCTGCTCGACTGGGTCCGCCACCGTCCGATCGCGCATTTCGATAACGGCATGCTGATGGTGCATGCGGGCGTGCTGCCGCAATGGGATGCCGCCATGACGATGGAACTCGCCGATGAATTGCAGCGAGCGCTGCGTGCACCGAACTGGAAGGAAACGCTCGCGGGGCTCTACGGCAACGAGCCGAATCGCTGGACGCCAGGCATCAAGGGGATCGAGCGGTTGCGCGTGACGTGCAGCGCATTGACGCGCATCCGCTTCTGCAATGCCGAAGGCGTGATGGATTTCAGCAGCAGCGCTGGCCTGAATTCGGCGCCGCCGGGCAGCATGCCGTGGTTCGACGTGCCGTCGCGCAAGACCGCGGACATCACTGTGGTGTTCGGCCATTGGGCCGCGCTCGGTTTGACCTTGCGCGACAACCTGATCGGGCTGGATTCCGGCTGCGTGTGGGGTGAGAAACTCTCGGCCGTGCGCCTTGCGCAGAATCCGGCGGAGCGCACGCTCACGCAGGTCGACTGCGAGGCGTGCCGCACACCAGGCGGCAACTGAGCCGGCCCGCTAAGCTGCCCCGTTAAGCCGACCGGCCGGACTGATCGACGGGATCGATCAGCGCCGGCGAAACGCTGGAAGCATCCGAGGCGTTGTGCGTGTTGTGCGCATCGGCTGATGAAATCGACGCCGCGATCGCAGCGCCCGACCTCGTCATGCCACCCTGCATCTCCCGCAGCGCCGCAGCAATCACCCCTTCCGCCTCCGCCGCCAGCGTGCGACGATCCGCACCTGGTGCAAGCGGCGCGCCGACATACACGTGCGCGGTCAACGGCCCGCCGCTCAACAGCATGTTCAGCGAATCAGCCAGCGTCAGATCGTCGATATACGCAGGCGCAGTGGATTGCCGGCCCTGCGCATCTTCGTACATGATGCATAGCGGCTGCACCGGCACCGAGGCCGACACGGCGGCCTGGAACATATTCGCGTGAAACGGCAGTAGCGCCAGACCGTTCGTTGTTGTCCCTTCAGGAAATACGCACATCAGCTCGCCCGCGCTCAGGCGGTCGGACAGTTCGTGCATGATCCGCTTCGCGTCGCTGCGCTTCTCGCGCTGGATGAACACTGTGTCCAGTTGCTGCGCCAGCCAGCCGACTACCGGCCACTGCCGGATCTCGGCCTTCGAGACAAACGGCGTGGGCCGCCACGCATTGATCACGTAAATGTCGATCCACGAGATGTGATTGGCGACCACCAGTGCGCCGCGGTCGAGCCGTGCGCTGTCGTTATGCACGACGAGCCGCATGCCGCATAGACGCAGCATTTTCAGTGACCATTCGCGGTTGAGCGTCTGCCGCCCCTCCGCACCGACCTTGGAAAAGCGCGTCGCAACGATCCACATGCCATGCAGCAGATGGGCGACGAGACGGGCCTTGCGTAACGCGAGCTTCATTTGTCGGAGCTTTCCGTAACTGGGCAATGCCGCGAATATTAGCGCTGCTCGAACGCAACGTGACCGGACACGATCGTCGCCTGCACACGCGCCGGCAGTTCATAGCCGAGGAACGGCGTGTTGTGCCCCTGGCTCTTCAATGCACGCGGTTCGACGCGCCAATACGCGTTGCGGTCGAACACGCAAAGATCGGCGACAGCGCCCACGGCGATGCGGCCAGCCACTTCCAGCTTCAGCACATCGGCCGGCGCCGTGGTGATGCGGTTCAGCGCCTTGGCCAACGGCACGCCCGCTTCGTCGGCCCATTTGACTGTTAGCGACAGGAACAGCTCCAGGCCCGTTGCGCCCGGCGTGGCTTCGGCGAACGGCAGCAGCTTTTCGTCGTCGTCGACCGGTGTGTGGTCGGAGCAGATCGCGTCGATCGTGCCGTCGACGAGGCCCGCGCGAATCGCTTCGCGATCGCGCTGCTGGCGCAGCGGCGGATCGAGGCGGAATTGCGCGTCGAAGTAGCCGATATCGAGGTCGATCAGATGTACATGGTTCACGGTGACGTCGCACGACACAGGCAAGCCCTCAGCCTTGGCCGCGCGCATCAGCGCAATGCCCGCCGCCGACGACACGTGCGACAGATGCACCCGTGCTCCCGTCACGCGGACCAGTTCGAAGATCGTGTGCAGCGCGATCGTCTCAGCCGACACCGGCACGCCCGACAAACCGAGCCGCGACGCCAGCGCACCGCTCGCGGCCACGCCGCCCTTGCCAAGATACGCATCGACCGGACGCAGCCATACCGTGTAGCCGTAAGTCTTCGCGTACTGCAACGCACGCATCAACACCTGCGTATCGACCACCGGTACATCGGCCTGCGAAAAACCGATACAGCCCGCTTCGGTCAGCTCGACCATCTCGGTGATGACCTGGCCTTTCAGGCCAACGGTCAAAGCGCCGAGCGGATACACATGCGCCTGATCCAGATTGCGCGCGCGGAACTTGAGCATCTCGACGAGCCCCGGTTCATCGAGCGTCGGATCGGTGTCCGGCGGACACACGAGACTCGTCACGCCGCCTGCGAGCGCCGCGGCCATTTCGGATTCGAGCGTCGCCTTGTGTTCGTAGCCCGGTTCGCGCAAGCGTGCAGACAGATCGACGAGGCCCGGCGCGATATGCAAGCCTTTGGCGTCGATCGTCTTCGTTGCGCTGAAATCGGCAGGCGCGTTGCCGATGGCGACGATCTTGCCTGCTTCGATAAAAATGTCCTGCTGCTGTTCGGTGCCCGCTGCCGGATCGATCAGCGTGCCGCCTTGAATATGAATCATGAACTCTCCCGCTGCTAAGTGTCTTGCGACACTGTAGCAGGGGTTTCACGGGTCACAGACTTTGACTTGGCGCGCTGCCGCGCCAGAGGTTTGGGTCTCGCCGCCACGCCCGTCCCGGGCGTGTGCGCGTCGATCAGGACGACCGAGGCTGCATTTTGATCGCGTGGTGCCGTGTGGCCGCAATGCGGACACTCATGCACACGTTGCGCGAGCGTTTTGGGCACGATCTCCCAGCATGCGGCGCAGCGCTGCGATGGTTTCAACTGGCGTGTGTTCGACACATGCAGTCGCGTACCAGCCTCTACCGCTTTGTACGCGAGCATGTTGTGCGCCATGCTCAATCCGGCCGACAGCGTTTCGCGATTGAGTCCAGCCTTTTGCCTGACCATCCGGCCGGGTTTGTCCTGCGTGCCCCTGGCCGAACGGCTCATGTTCTGCGTGCGCAATTCTTCCGTAGCGAGCACTGCGCACGACGCGACCATGCGCGAGGTCTTCGTGTGCAGGAACTCACGGCGCAGGTTGCCGATACGCTCGTGAAGCCTCGCCACTTGCCTGCCAAGCCGCTTATAGCGGACAGATCCGCGTTTCTTCCTCGCCTGCTGTCGCTGCAGATCCGCCATCCATGGCAGCTCGTTGCGGATGAATCGCGGATTGGCGATCGTCTCGCCGTTGTCGAACGTAGCCCAATCGTTGACGCCGAAGTCGACGCCGCGATGGTCGTCACCATTCCGCATGCGAGCGCAAGCCGTCGCCGATACGCGTAGCGTGACAGACGCGAACCACTCGCCGTTCTTGCGCATGATCGTGAGATCGTTGGGCTTCGCGCCGTCGCCGAAGCGATGCCGGCCGCGTGCGCGGATCGACATGGCGTCCTTGCCGCTGCCTATGCGAATCGTTGCGCCGCGCGTGCCGGACTGCATGAGTTTCCAGCCGGCCTGGTCTGGATAGCAGAAGCCAGAAAACCGCTTGCTGGCCTTGAAGCGCGGAAAGCCCGGCGTCTGCCCAGCCTTGACGCGGCGAAAGAACGCCTGAAAGGCCAGATCCAGCCTGCGCAGTGTCTGCTGGAGGGCGTGACTGCCTAGTTCGACGAACTCCGGACGATCGGCCTTGATCGCCGGCAACACGTTTTGCTGCTCGTAATAGCTGATCGACTTGCCGGTCTTCCGATAGGCGTCGATTCGCTCCTCGAGCGCCGCGTTGTATAGCTCACAGTGCAAGCGAATCCAGCCAGTCAGGCGCTCGGCCTGCGTGGCGCCGGGATAGAGCTTGAAGGTGACTTTGCGGCGTTCCATAGCTGCCATACTGGGACGAATAAACCGTTAAGGCGGAAATGTGGAAACACTAGCAGATCTAGCCCCCATGCTGTTTATAACGTCAAACTACACGTCGTTTTTGTGACGAAATACCGGCGCAAAACGTTGTCGCTGGAACTACTCGCGTATGAGGAAACGGCGTTCGGCGAAATCCTGGCCGCTTGGCGCTGCAACTCATCGAGTTTGGCGGCGCACCTGACCGCGTGCACTTGCTGATCGACATCCATCCAGCGCTGGATATATCCGTGCTGATCAACAACCTGAAGACGGCACGGCGCGAACGAAACAGGTTTGCCGATCACCTTGCGCCGTTCTACCGGAAGCCATTGTTTTGGAGCCGCGCCCATTTGACGGTAGCGTTGGGGGCACCACAACTGGAGCGCGCTTGTGTCGACGCGCAGGATACTGCGGAGCACGCCCGGAAGTCGGCCACAAAGGAAAAAAACAAACCTGCCCGCTAGACCCCTCCTTCCTCTCGGCTTCGCCTATGGGTTCGCAAGCAAACCGACCGCCCAAGGAGAGGGAATGCGCCGGCAATAGTTCATGCGCTGCCCTGGTTGTGCTCAGTCGTTATTGCCCGCGACGATCCCCATCACCGCCATGCGCACCGCGATACCGAACGTCACCTGATTCAGAATCACCGATTGCGGGCCGTCGGCCACCTGCGAATCGATTTCGACGCCACGATTCATCGGCCCCGGGTGCATCACAATCGCATCGGGTTTGGCGAGCGCAAGGCGCTCCGGCGTCAAACCCCAGCTCTTGAAGTACTCCTGCGCCGAAGGCAGCAGCGCGCCGCTCATCCGCTCGTTTTGCAGACGCAGCATGATGATCACGTCGACGTCTTTCAGGCCCTCGTCGAGGTTGTGGAATACGCGCACGCCCATTTGCTCGAGACCGCCCGGCAGCAACGTGCGCGGGCCGATCGCACGCACTTCGGGCACGCCGAGCGTGGTCAGCGCATGAATGTCCGAACGCGCGACCCGCGAATGCAGAATGTCGCCGACGATCGCCACAC
Organism: Paraburkholderia sp. SEWSISQ10-3 4; assembly: GCF_030464785.1. Classification (NCBI taxonomy): domain Bacteria; kingdom Pseudomonadati; phylum Pseudomonadota; class Betaproteobacteria; order Burkholderiales; family Burkholderiaceae; genus Paraburkholderia; species Paraburkholderia sp. SEWSISQ10-3 4. The sequence goes on along the minus strand of NZ_JALPRI010000009.1, from coordinate 109,514 downwards.
GCAGATTCGTGAAATCCTTCTTGTAGTGGCGGATCGTGTACATGTCGAGCAGACCCTGGGTGGGGTGTGCGTGACGGCCGTCGCCGGCATTGATCACGTGCACGTGCGGCGCGCAGTGCTGGGCGATCAGGTACGGTGCGCCGCTCGATGCATGGCGCACGACAAACATATCGGCATGCATCGCCGAGAGGTTGTTGATCGTGTCGAGCAGTGACTCACCCTTGCTTGTCGAGGACGCATTGATGTTCAGATTCAGCACGTCGGCCGACAAACGCGTCGCGGCAATTTCGAAGGTCGTGCGGGTGCGCGTCGAGTTCTCGAAGAATAGGTTGAACACCGACTTGCCGCGCAACAGCGGCACCTTCTTCACTTCACGATCGGTCACGCTGACGAACTGGTCTGCGGTATCGAGAATGTGATTGACGATCGCCTTCGGCAAACCTTCGATCGACAACAGATGTTTGAGCTCGCCGTTTTTCGTGAGCTGCGGATTGCCCTTCAGGAAGCCATAACGGAAGCGCTCGGTGGCGCTGTCGGTGGAATCCTGCGAGGCCTGGGTGGCGGTGTGCATGGGGTACCTGCTTCAAATACGGGCTTCAACGTGTTCGGCGTCGATGCCTTGCTCAATGCGCAAAGCTGTGTTCAATCGACGCGTGCTTCGGTGTGAAAGGTGAAACGCTGGTTGCCGTCGGCGCCGCCTGCTTCGCGGGCGAGTACGAGCGTTGCATCGGCCGGCACATCCACCACGCCGCCGACAAAACGCGCCGCCACCGGGAGCTCGCGTCCGCCGCGGTCGGCGAGCACCGCCAGTTCGACCGATGCCGGACGGCCGTAGTCGTACAGCTCATTCAACGCCGCACGAATCGTGCGGCCGGTGTACAGCACGTCGTCCACCAGCACGATGCGGCGCTTGTCCACGGAAAATGGCAGCGAGGTCGGACTTGCCTGCGAGTGCAGGCCTTTTTTCGCGTAGTCGTCGCGATGCAGCGCGACATTCACCACGCCGAAGCTCGGCGCCTTCAGATCGCGCGAGAGGCGCTCGGCAAGCCACGCGCCGCCGCTGTAGATGCCGGCCAGCACGGGGCCATCGGCAGCGCTGAAGGCGTCGCCATACGCCGCGCGAACCTGGTCGAGCACGGCGCGATAAAGCGCTTCGGCGTCAATGGAACTCATGATCGTCGGAAAGTCCGTCTAGATATTGCTGGAGGATGATGCTGGCGGCTTCGGCGTCGAGCATGTCGGCGCGGCCGTTGCCGGCGCGGATTTCCGCCTTCGCCTCGACCGACGAATAGCGCTCGTCGATCCATGTCACCGGCAGATTGAAGCGGCCATTCAGCTGATTGCCGAAGCGCTTCGCAAGTTGGGTCATTTCATGCGGCGTGCCGTCCGGGTGCATGGGCAAACCGACCACCAGCGCGTCCGGCTTCCACTCGCTGATCAGCTTGCCGATCGCCTCGAAACGGTATTCGCGGCTGCGGTTCTGCACGATCACGAGCGCGCGTGCACTGCGGGTGAGCGAATTGCCCACTGCCACGCCGATCCGCTTTTCACCGTAGTCGAACGCAAGCAGCGTCGCTTCACGTCCGGCTGCCAGGCTCATGCGTGACCTGCTTCGCCCGACAGCATCGACAGTGAAATGCCGAGCAGCGCGAGCGCCGCTTCCAGACGCTCTTCGGCGGGCACGTCGAACACGATTTTCGGGTCGGCTTCAACCGTGAGCCAGCCGTTCTTCGAAATCTCTTCTTCGAGCTGACCCGCGCCCCAGCCGGCATGGCCGAGCGTGAGCAGAAAGCGCTCCGGACCAGTGCCGCTCGCGACGGCTTCGAGCACGTCTTTCGACGTGGTCATCTCGAGCCCGCCCGGCACCGACATGGACGACGTATACGCATTGCCGTCTTTCGGATCGTGCAGCACGAAGCCGCGCTCGGTTTGCACCGGGCCGCCGAAATACACAGGCACATGGAGAAGGGGTTCGATCTCGAGCTTGAGATCGATGCGACTGAAGAGCGCTTCAAGGTCGATATCGGTCGGCCGGTTGATCACGAGGCCGAGCGCGCCGCGCTCACTGTGATCGCAAAGGTAGACCACCGTTCCTGAAAACGTGGGATCGGCCATGCTCGGCATGGCGATCAGGAACTGGTTGGTCAGATTGATGCGATCGGTACTCTTGGACATAGTTCGGATTTTAGCAAAGACGGTGCGGGATGGCGGGCTTTGAGCGCGTGACCGCGATGTGCGCGATGAAGTGCGCCGCGAGCCATCGACGGCGAATCAAGTTGCACTCTATCACGCACGCAGACCTTGTCCATGGTGCGCTCAGCGGTGTTTACGACACGCATATCGCGTGCCTCCGGGTTCGAACATTGCGCCTCGCTGTTGCCGGCAGAGCATGCGTACCGGCGCGCAGGGCGTGCTGCTGATTGATACCGCAGTGATACCGCAGCCGGCAGTTCAGGCGCCGCCCTGCTCGATCGAACGCGTCAATGCGGCCAGCGCCGCGTTGCTGCCTGTCGGCGCGACGCCCGCAGCGACTTTGTGCAGCATCGCACGCAACGCCTCGGCGGCCTGCTCGAGCGTGCTCGCCGCTGGTGCACCGACGATGACATGGGAGCGCACCGCCGGCGTCGATACGCCGGCGTGCGCGCGGCGGCGCCAGGCGAGCCCGAGCGCATCGGCAACCAGCGCCACGTGTCCGAGGCCCAGCGCGCACGCAGCGGCACCGAGCCGGTAGGCGGCGTCGCCCGCTTGCAGGGCTTCGCTCGGATCGGCTTTCTCGGGCTGGTCGGCCGCACGGGCATGCTCGGTCAGCGCCGAAATCGAGGCATCGGCCGTTTGCAGGAAATCTTCATACGCATGCGCGTTGACGGCCAACACGCCCAGCTCGCGCGTCAGCGTGCTGCGGGTCGCGCTGACCGCCTGCGCCTGTACGGCGCCCGCTTCCCAAAGCATTTCGGATGCCTGGGTGCCCGCGACGTGCCAATCGACCGTCAAGCCATAGTCGTGCAGCACTTCGACCTGATCGGCATCTTCCGCTGCAGCGCCGAACAGCGCGTAATCGCGCCACAGCAGCGCCAGCGTTGCGCGCACCAGCGAACGCGGCGCGCGCTCGATGCCGTGCGCATGATCGGCCAGGGTGAGGTTGCAGCGCGCATAGAAACGCCGCGCGTCGGCATCTCCGGTGGCGCGGCCGCTGACGCGCAGCGCCTTGGCGCAAGCTTTGGCGAGACGCCAGAAATCGTAGGGGTCCGGACCGGCGAGTTCGGTAAAGACGGCGTCCAGCTCGTCGAGCGCCGCGTTCGTGAACGCCAGCGCAGCACCACTGCTATCCGGCTGCGAGCGCAACACCGGCAGCAGCGCGCGCTCGTAGCGAGCCCGCAAATGGGCGAGTTGATCCGCGGACTGGTTATGCAGCGAGACCGGCGGCACCGGGCGGGCGCTCAGCGCGAGATCTTCGAATGCGACGGTCGAACCCGGCGTGTGCTCCGACAGATGGGCACACAGCGCGTGATAGTGATTGAACAGTGTGGAGGAGCAGGACAGCTCGCGCAGATTGTGGCGCTCGAGCGCCGCGCGGAAATCGTGCAATGCGGCGCCGAATACCGGCCGCGGGCTGTCTGCTTCAGCCGGATCGCCCTCGGCCAGAGGCGAGAGCCGCACCAGCGCGTCCGCGAAGCGCTGCGCGCTGAGCCAGCCGGCCTCGCGCAACGCATGCGACGCACGCAGCAGCGCCGAGGTGCTCTCGCGGTGTTGTTCGAACGCCAGCAACGCCTCTGCCAGCGCCAGCTCCGCAGGTCGGACAGCGCCGCCGCGCGGATTGGGCAATGCATCGAAAGAATCGGGTGCAGCGGATCGAAGAGTCATGGGCAGGCGACAGGAAGCTGACGGACCGCCGCTTCGGCGCTGCACGAGAGACTGATCGGCTAACGCGCGAACTGGCGGCAGGACAATCACAGATTACCGCTGCGACACGGTGCAACCGGGGGATGTTCCGCGCCACCGCGTTGGGGCTGCGCGCCGAGCGCATCGACCGCGTTCGATCCGACCGACGCCGCCAGCAAAACGCCGCGCCGCAACCACACGGCATGGCGCTCAGCTGGAGACCGCCGTTTGCCCCTTGGCCCTCAGATCTGGACCATCTCGAAGTCTTCCTTGCGCGCGCCGCATTCCGGGCAGGTCCAGTTAATGGGAACGTCCTCCCAGCGCGTGCCCGGCGCAATGCCTTCCTCCGGCAAACCAGCTTCTTCGTCGTAAATCCAGCCGCAAATCAGGCACATCCAGCTTTGATATTCCATTCTTGTGTCGCGTCGTAGAGTCCGTGGAAACGGGAGCCATGATGGTACCGTGTTGCCGCCCCAATGCCTAGCAAACAGAAACGCGCAATCGTAGTGTGCGGCGGCCTTTGGCTAGAGGGTTGCGTCGGTTTGGCCGGCGCTTGCGCGCGGGGGTCGCGCCTGGTTGCCGGTTATGTGCTGCTGACTTGCGGCAACCTGCCGAAGAATGCGAAAAAACGCCCTCATGACAGTTTAGGCCGCATAATTGAGCCGATTGCGCACCGTCTGCGCCTAAATACAGCTCCTTTTTGTAAATCTTCATGCCCAGCGATACGCCTCCGATCGTCCTCACCTTCGGCCTTTCCGATCCCACCGGCGGCTCCGGCCTGCAAGCAGACCTGATGACCCTTGCCAGCATGGGCTGCCATGGCGTCTCCGTGCTCACGGGCTATACCGTGCGCGACTCGGCAAGCTGCGATGAAGTCACCGGGCTCGATCCTGAAGTGGTCGCGACCCAGGCCCGAATGCTGCTCGAAGACATGCCGATCGCCGCGTTCAAGGTCGGCGCATGCACGCGCGCGGAAGTGGTCAGCGCGATTGCCGAGGTGGTCGCCGATTACGACGACATCCCGCTGATCCTCGCCCCCGATTTCACGCTCGACGACGAACACGTGCTCGCCGCCGACGAGCTACGCGAAGCGATCGCCGATCTGCTGGCGCCGCAAACCACCTTGCTGGTCGCCGATTCGGCCACACTGCTCGCGCTCGCCCAGCCGGACGGCGACGCCGAAGCACCAAGCCTCGACGCGGCGATCTCGCATCTGCTGTCGCAAGGCTGCGAATACATTCTGTCGACGGAAACCGGCACGCACCGGCTCGTCAATACGCTGTTCAGCGAAGACGGCCAACTGCGCCAGGATATGTGGGACCGCGGCGCCCATCGGATCATGGGCATTACCGACACGCTCGGCGCCGCGATTGCCGCCTTGCTGGCCAATGGCCAGGAACCGGCGGAAGCCGTACGTGAGGCGCAGGAGTATCTGTATCAGGCAATGCGCAACGCATTCCGGCCAGGCATGGGCGCCTATCTGCCGGATCGCTTTTTCTGGGCTCGTAGCAGCGACGACGACACGCCGCCAGCAACGGGCAAGGACGCGGCACCGGGCGAAGCACGGCATTAATTTGACGACTCGACGCGTCTGCTGCGCAAGCGGCAGGCGCTTGGCGAGCGTTTCCACTTCAGCGGCGGCCCGACAGCCCCGGTAAAAAACCCGCATTTCTGCGGGTTTTTTGTTTTTGGGAAGCACGCCTCGCGGCCGCGTGCCACCAACTCGCCTTTCCCCGTCTTGATCGATGTTCGCCGTGGAAAGCCCCGCGCCAGCGGACACGCCTGTACGTGATCTCTCCCTCAGGCCTCGCCTCAACACATGGCCGAGCTCGACTTCCTCGCGAAACCCAACGGAACTACCGCTCCTTTCACAACGCCAACATGCGTTTTAACTTGTAATTAAACGTTACAGCACCGGTTTTATCTCCGAGCTAAGCTTTCTATTTCGTAAATCTGTCATAAGCCCCCATGGCCTCACCAATTTTCTTCATCCATCCGCCTAAGAGCGGCGGATCAACCGTTATCTCATTTTTTGATCTGAATAAAGGCAAAGATCAGTTCGTGAATTTCGAATGGGAGCGAGAAGGCTGGGAAAACAGTCACGCCAAATTGATGACCACGAGGATTGGCGGAGGCCATCAGCCCTATGGCATGCACAGGAACCTGAAGAGCGCGCTGACGTATTGCACGATTCTGCGCGAGCCGCTGGCACGTCAGATATCGCACTACTGGTACGCAGCCAACGGCAAGAACGGCGAAGTTGAGCGAGGCGCCGGTATGTCGGCAACCGAGGCTCTGGTTCGGCGCGGCACCATCTCGCTCGACGAGTGGGTCAGCGAATCACTCGCGGGGAAAAACCTGTTTACCCAGATGTTGAGCGGCCATTCCGTAGTCGACGAAAGCAGCCTCGAAGTCGCGCGGACCCATGTTCTCCAACATTTCGCGGCAACCGGCGTCTGCGAAGACATGAGCGAATTTTTACTTCGGCTCTGCGGAAAGACCGGGCTCGAATTGCCCTTTTTTTTCGAAACCAACAAAACGAGTGGCTCGCCCAAAAACAGAACTCATGTGAGTGAAACAGCAAGGCAAACGTTTGCCGAAGAGAATCGTTTCGATTACGAGATATTTCAGGACGTCAACCAGGCGATAGCGCAACATGCCCTGCAAGCAGGCGACGTGTTTTCAAAGGCCCTGGCGTCGGTGCGCACCATTCAGGAGGCGATCAATCAGCTCGAAAATCCGTACGCGCACAGTTCGATCGTTTTCGGTTTTGACGAAAAATTCCTCTCGAAAGTGGTGAGCGTGATCAACCAGTTTGATCTCACTCCCATCAAGGAATACATAGAGTTCGCGCAGAGCCAACCGCACACTACCGCCGACATGTACGACGGTTTTGTCGACGCCGTCCATAACGGCGTGATTTCGGGCTGGGCCGTCAATCTCACCCGGCCGGAAGAAAGAGTTCCGCTCGAAGTCCGCGTTGGTACGGAGGTCGTCGCGAGAGGTTCGAGTGGTGAGTATCGGCCCGACGTTGCTGGCGCGGGATACCCAAGCTCCCACGCTGGATTTTCAATTCCTCTACCCGCGGGCATATCAGACGGTTTTCACGTCACGATCGAAAATTCGCTGGAGCGCCTGCACAACGCAGGCGTCTGGCGGCAAGGTTGGCACTGCGCCGCCTGAGTCGAGAGAGAACAATGGGACAGCCCCTGCCTTTTCTGCAACGCTTCCACGGCGAAGTGACCGCCCGCGACCGGATGCAAATGTTCCGCCACAAGCCGGTTACGATCTGGCTGACGGGGCTATCCGGGGCGGGTAAATCAACAATCGCTTTCGCACTCGAGCAGCAACTCGCATCGCTAGGCCATGCATGCTACGTCCTCGACGGAGACAATATCCGCCACGGTTTGGCGTCCGATCTCGGCTTTGACAAGAACGACCGGCGTGAAAATATTCGCCGGGTGGCGCACGTGGCCCAGTTGATGAACGACGCAGGCCTCATCGTTATCGCGGCGCTTATCTCACCCATGTGTGAAGACAGAGCGATGGCGCGCGAAATCGTTGGACCCGGCAATTTCATCGAGACTTATCTTTCCGCCTCGGTCGACGCTTGCGCCCGTCGTGACCCGAAAGGTCTCTATGCCAAAGCCCGCGCCGGCGAGATTGCGTCGTTTACTGGCGTATCGGCACCCTATGAAGTCCCGGCTGATCCTGAGTTGAAGATAGATACGGCCGTGTTGACGCCGGCCGAGAGCGTAGCGCATATATTCAGCTACTTGCGCGACAACTGCCTGATGAACACCGATTGCATCGAGCGCTAGTCATAGCGAACCGGCTTATCGTTAGCCCCAAAACAAAAAACCCGCATTTCTGCGGGTTTTTTGTTTTGGGAAGTACGCCTCGCGACGCACCTCCCCATGTGTTTCCAACTGAGCCTCAAACGAGGCCAAGTGAGGCTCAATCGGAGATTACATGTCCATGCCCATGCCGCCCATGCCGCCGGGCATACCGCCGCCCATCGGAGCATCTTCCTTCGGCAGTTCGCAAACAGCTGCGTCGGTGGTCAACAGCAGGCCAGCGACCGAAGCTGCGTTTTGCAGCGCCGTGCGCGTCACCTTCGTCGGGTCCACGACACCTGCGTCAACCAGGTCGACGTACTCGCCGGTTGCAGCGTTGTAGCCGTAGTTGCCCGTACCAGCAGCAACAGCTGCCACCACGACGCTGGCTTCTTCGCCACCGTTCGTGACGATCTGGCGCAGCGGCTCTTCCATCGCGCGCAGCACGATCTTGATACCTGCGTCCTGATCGGCGTTAGCGCCCTTCAGGCCAGCGATTGCCGTACGTGCACGGATCAGTGCGACGCCGCCGCCAGCAACGATGCCTTCTTCCACAGCTGCGCGCGTTGCGTGCAGTGCGTCTTCGACACGTGCCTTCTTTTCCTTCATTTCGACTTCGGTCGCAGCACCGACCTTGATCACTGCAACACCGCCGGCCAGCTTGGCCACGCGTTCTTGCAGCTTTTCACGGTCGTAGTCCGACGTAGCTTCTTCGATTTGCGTGCGAACTTGCTTCACACGTGCTTCGATGGTTGCAGCTTCGCCAGCACCGTCGATGATCGTCGTGTTTTCCTTGCCCACTTCGATACGCTTCGCTTGGCCCAGTTCAGCCAGCGTTGCCTTTTCGAGCGTCAGGCCGGTTTCTTCAGCGATAACTTGACCGCCGGTCAGGATCGCGATGTCTTCCAGCATGGCCTTACGACGATCGCCAAAGCCCGGAGCCTTGACAGCAACAGTCTTCAGGATGCCGCGGATGTTGTTCACAACCAGCGTAGCCAGCGCTTCGCCTTCGACGTCTTCTGCAATGATCAGCAGCGGACGGCCAGCCTTAGCGACTTGCTCGAGGACCGGGAGGAGGTCACGAATGTTCGAAACCTTCTTGTCGTGCAGCAGCACGAACGGGTTTTCGAGCACAGCAACTTGCTTGTCCGGGTTGTTGATGAAGTACGGCGACAGGTAGCCGCGGTCGAATTGCATACCTTCGACAACGTCCAGCTCGTCTTGCAACGACTTGCCGTCTTCAACGGTGATGACGCCTTCCTTGCCAACCTTGTCCATCGCTTCAGCGATACGGTCGCCGATCGACGAATCGCTGTTTGCCGAGATCGAACCGACTTGAGCGATTTCCTTGTTGGTCGTGCACGGCTTGCTGATCTTGCGCAGTTCTTCGATCGCTGCGAACACAGCCTTGTCGATACCACGCTTCAGGTCCATCGGGTTCATGCCCGATGCAACGTACTTCATGCCTTCGCGGACGATCGACTGAGCCAGAACCGTTGCGGTCGTGGTGCCGTCACCTGCGTTGTCGCTGGTCTTGGAAGCAACTTCCTTGACCATTTGTGCGCCCATGTTCTGGAGCTTGTCTTTCAGTTCGATCTCTTTCGCGACCGAAACACCATCCTTCGTGACCGTCGGGCCGCCGAAGCTGCGTTCCAGGACAACGTTGCGACCCTTCGGGCCCAGCGTGACCTTCACAGCGTTCGCGAGGATGTTCACGCCTTCAACCATCTTGGCACGGGCGGAATCACCGAATACGACGTCTTTAGCTGCCATCTTCTAACTCCTTGAATTCTTTGGGATATGACCGGGAAAAGTAGCGACTGGCGCTTACTTCTGCACCACGGCCATGATGTCTTCTTCGCGCATCACGAGCAGTTCGTTGCCGTCGACCTTGACGGTCTGGCCTGCGTACTTGCCGAACAGGACGCGGTCACCAACTTTCACGTCGAGGGCGATTTGTGCGCCTTTGTCGTCACGCTTGCCCGGGCCGACTGCCAGAATTTCGCCTTGATCCGGCTTTTCTGCTGCGGCTTCGGGGATCACGATGCCCGACGCGGTCTTGGTTTCTTGATCCAGACGTTTGACGATCACGCGATCATGCAAAGGACGAAGGTTCATACATACTCCTCTCTTGATTGAGACTGAAGAACGCTGAGAAAACCCGGCTGGCTGAGCCAACCGGCGATGTTGTTAGCACTCTCGTGCAGCGAGTGCTAATTATATGGACGGGTGGTGACAAATTCAAGAAGGGATGTCGCTTTGTCAGGTGTCGAGATTCACTTAACTTTGAACTTTGTTCACTTAAGTTTGAACTCGGAACATACATTCCGACACGGCGGTGACACGCATTTTCCATAACAAACAACCACTTAGCATCGAAAATGCTATCTCTTGGTAGCCCGCGTGCCGTACGAGACTGAACAGCAACCGGTCACAAAACTTCACGATCAACGTTAAACTTAGGGCAAACCCTGAATCAGTCACATTCATCAGTCACGCTCTGGAAATTCGAAAACCATGATACGGCCAGCGGCCGCCATGCTACCGCCCTCCGTGTCAGGGCAGATCACCGTTCAGTTGCTCGATCAAGTCATCACCGCGGAATGGTAACGACGGCTTAAAGGTAAATACCCAGCGTTGTCGACTGCCGTACAGACCTCCTTTGTCCCGGGCCAGCCGCGATCGGTGCAAACCGACCAAGCGATCTACAACGTCCGTTAAACCTGCCATATCGGACGCTTGACGCGCGCACAAACTGTCCGCTCCGCACAGACGCGCTTTGCCACAGGAATGTTCGCTTCCATGATGGCTCGCTAGAGGTGCACGAGATTTCAACCAACTAACCCTGTGCACAGCGCAAGACGAGGTTTCGACTTATGTATAGGGGGATTTAGAATATCGAAAAACTGACTCGAATTCATTCGGGGGGACGATGGCTTCGGAACGGCTTCCGCAAGAGAGTGAGGCGCAGCGCATCGGGCATCGCGCAGAAAAATGTTTCGCTGCGAATCAGCCTGATAACTGGCGGCCGAAGCCGACCGACGGCACTGACGATGTTGGACTGGATTATCAGGTTCAGTTGGTTGACGACGGACAGTATGTCGGCCTATTCCACGTCCAGCTCAAAGGCAGTGAATCACCTACGCTGAACGCGACGGGCGAGTTTTACTCTGTCCCCCTTGAAAGATCGACGGTGAATTACTACCTCCGCATCGGCGAGCCAGTTCTGCTCGTCTTCGCGGATCTGAGTTTTGACTCGAACACTTCGAGATGTCCCGCGTTTTACGTCTGGATACACGACGATCTGAAGCGCCGGGAGCGTGAGGGACTATCAGAAAACTCCAGTGACACGCTCACTTTTCGCGTACCCGTTGCGAGTCGGCTCGAAGACGCCACCGACTTGCTGCCCGATCTCGAGCGGAATCGCAGAAACCGCGATATCGCGAACGAATTGAATTCGGTTATCGAAGCCAAACTGCCTTCGTTGAATTACGAGGATATGTGTGTAGTTGCTTCAAGAGCTGAATCAGAGTCTCCTGGTGCGCGTACGATGACGTATCCAAGACCTTCGAGGTGGTGACTTTGGAGTCCAAAAGTTCTCCGGAAAAAGATTCGTGGCAAGGTCGTAATTACCGATTTAGTCTACCGTATTCGTTTCGCTGTTGCTTGATCTTCTTGGCGTCCTGCTCTTCAAGTTCCTCGAATACATCGAAGCGATTCTGATTCCGTGGCATGCCTCTCATCGACATACGGTATCAGCGAAAAATCCAGCCGGTGCACTCGACAGCCAGTCCCTGTCGATCGTCAAAGCCAAACAGTGAACCTGATGTCAGGTTCGTTGTTGTCCAAGCAGGCCGTGTGACAGTAAACGAATCGCACATTCCAAGGGAGCTCACTTATCCACATCGAGCATAGCCCGCCGCCCCCCAAGGTTGCCGATGTCGGGCTGCGCATGGCGGAATCTACAACGCTCGGGGCCGCCGACCCATCAACTATATCGCTCACGCCCTTGTTGTCAACTTGCGGACTGGCAAATCAAGGAGCCACCCATTTCCCACACCACCTCTCCCCGTCATGTTCCAGACTCGCGCGGACATGGCCGGTTGAATACAAGTTGAGGTAGTCGATCTTCGAAATCCTTACGTCAATCAGGCAGAAATTCTCGAACCCTACCGATTCACCGTCCACTCCGGCATCTGTCTTTGCGTACGCGTCTTCCGGAGAAGCTACCGGCGTGCCGGGAATGTGCGGCGTACTGTAGACGATCAAAGTTCGAGGTCTGCTCAAGTTCCATGCCGGCTTGGTTTTTTCGGGATCTTCTATGATTCTTGCGATACCTTGAAGACGAATCTGTATCCCTGATTCGAAGTCAGAACCGACAATTGAGATCCGGGCATCTTTCCGTAACTCCGTAACCTTCTGCGAACGGACGTCCGTGTGGAATGTCACCGAGCGGTCCTCGCGACTGGCCCGACGCAGCACTACATTTCGTACTGCGGGCGCCCCGTCGACGCCCACTGTCGCAGCCTGCAGCACCGTAAATGGCGAATGTTCTCTTCCAACGTTCGCACCTGCGTGAAGAAGATTCCAAATTTCATCAACGATTTCGTCCAAGGCTAAGCCCTCACTTCATTTCGTACATCGACACGAGGTTACGTTTCTCTCATAGCAAACATAGGTGATCAAACTCAGCAGTCGCACAGCACCCGCGCTTCATCCAGAAGTTTCATTCGAGTTTGGCTGCTTCGTGGCGTAATGATGTGCCGGGCCCTTCGGTGGACCCATGCTAAAACTCCCGCCCATCCGCCTAGCAAGCCGCTACAAGATAATCCGACGCCGTGCTCCTTTAGCGCGACCGCCGTGCCTGTGGCTAATTGGCCCCTTTAGTCAGCATTCTTCGCCGTCAACGGGATATACGAAGCGCTCTTGAGTTGGTACATCGTCGAACCTCCCCTTCCAAAATGCTGTCACGACGTCCACACGGTACAACAACCGCACATTGTTTCCTCGTAATGGCAGATCCGATCTCACTACTTCGCCTGCCGTCCGTTTGCGTCTTCGCCCGGAACGGCTATCGCCCTTCCCCCCAGGTATCGCTAAGCGTAAAACCCGCAGCCAACGGATCGTCTGGATCCACGCCGAGCTGCTCGATCCCATAGATCCAAGCACGGCCTCGAATACGTGGCAGCACGGCGGGCCGTCCACCAACTTCGGTTCGGCCCAGCAATTCGACGCGAAACTCGCTGCCGATGGTCGAGCGCGATATCAGGCTTCCGCCGACGTCGACGAGTCCACGCGCAGCAAGCGTCGCCAGGTTCGCCGAGCTTCCAGTCCCACACGGAGATCTATCGATACGACCTGGTGGCAGGGTCGTACAAGTCTGATATTCCACATCGCTCAACCTTCTGCGGAACATTACGTACGCGATATTATTGATTTGTGGAAATAGCGGATGTTCTACGCGAACACGTTCATCAATAAGGCTGCGTAACGCGACACCGACATCCGCAAGTCGACGCGCGTTCTCGGGCACCAAATCAAGGCCGACCTGCTCTACATCGATCAATGCGTAGAACACACCGCCAAATGCTATATCCACCTTGATAGTGCCGAACTCCTTCGTCTCGATCGGCACGTCGAGGCGATCAACGAACGAAGGCACCATGTCCAGCGACACGCCAGTGCATCGCCCGTCAATACACGTCGCGCGAGCAGTGACGAGGCCTGCGGGAGTATCAAGCACCACAGTGGTTTCAGGCTCCTGCATCGGCACCATGCCCATCTCGAGGAGTGCCGTAACGACGCAAATCGCGTTGCTACCTGACATCGGGTGCGCCTTGTCCGCCTGCATCACGATAAAACCAGCATGCGCTTCTGGCCGCGTCGGCGGCAGGAGTATATTGACAGACATCTGCAGGCATCCACGGGGTTCGAAGATGACGAGCTTCCGTAGACTGTCATCTACCTCGTTAATGTGATTCATCTTGTCGAGCATGGTCTTACCGGGAATATCGACGACGCCGCCAGTTATGATCTTGCCGATTTCACCTTCGCAGTGAACGCCCACGATCTGCAAAGTTTTCTTCCAGCGCATAATTCTCTCCCTCGTTGATGCGTTTCATTTTGTCTGAATCGATCCACCCGGACCGTAAGACCCTTCTCAAACAGGCGTGGCTGTGGCAATGGCCCGAGCCCAGTTCAGGCAACTGTCAACTCGACGCAATTCCCGAAACCGTCCAGCAAATCTGACCTCTCACCCGGGCCGGCTTCGCCAGGAGAAACCACTCACGTCGAGAGTCAAAGGGGCGTTCGACATACAACAAGACTGTCCGCCCCGCCTGAATATCACACATAGCGTGTTTCATCTGGCCCATTGATAGCTCGCACGGCGTCAACATGGCACATTGCTTAGTCCGCGGTCGAAATCGCAAGCCACCAGCGAATTCGCCAGCCCTCTCTCAGTCCATCAATCCTGGTTGAACGCGCATCTGCAATCGAACATTACTGTCGAAAGATCATGAACTATGTTGCTTGCCGGATCGTTAGACAGTCTTCATCCATGTGTCGGAGACGGTGAATCCCTGTTGATAAGGATCAGTCGGATCCATGCCCATCTGGTAGAAGCCAGTAAGCCATGCCTGCCCGGCTATTACCGGAACGACGGCCGGATATTTCCCAACTTCAGAAAGCCTCTCGATACTGCACGTAAAGCGACTGCCAGTGATTGACTCATGGACAAGTATCTGCCCCACCTCGATTTGCTTCTTCGCATGCAGCAATGCAAGTCTTGCAGAAGATCCTGTCCCGCACGGAGAACGATCGCAGCGACCGGGCGATACGACGACTGTGTTCCTCGAGATCAACTGCCCGTTCTCCTGCAGCACGGGTCCCATAAACTCTGTTGCCGTAATTCCCGGGATCTGGGGATTCTCGGGATGTTCAACCGCCAGTTGCTCGGCAGCGGCGAGCTTGACCTTCTCGCCAATTTCACACAGCTCCCGCGCTTCCGAGGGGTTGATTGAAAAGCCTAAGTCCGCTGCGTCAACCATCGCGAACGTCATTCCTCCATACACGACATCGACTCGAATTGTCCCCATGCCGGGAACTTCGATGTTCTTATCAGTGTGATAGCAAAATGCGGGTTGATTCACGAGGCGCACGCTTGTTACTTTGCCGTCTGAGCATTCGCAGCGAACTTTGATCAGACCAGCTGGAGCTTCCAGGACGAGCTCGGTGACGGGCTCCTGCATAGGGAGAATCCCAGTTTCGAGGAGCACGGTCGCAACGCACATGGCGTTGGATCCGGACATGGCTGGATACTCTGTCGTTTCGAGGATAACGAATCCCATATCCGCGTCAGGATGTTCCGAAGGCAACACAATGTTGGCGTTGTGCCAGACAGCGCCGCGCGGCTCAAACAACACCATCTTTCGGATGTCGTCAAGCTTCGTCTCAAGATAAACGCGCTTGTCAAACATCGTCTTGCCAGGTATCTGGCCTACGCCACCAACGATGACTTTGCCAACCTCTCCTTCTGCATGGACGTCGACCACATTCAAAACTCTCTTGAATCGCATTCCCATCCTCCTTATTTACCAAACCCGCAGGGTTCCTACCCGAATGTATTTCTTGTTGCAGCGCGAAGCTTCTTCTTCGTCGAAGTTCATCCAACATTGCCGCGTTTATGCAGTGTGCGGGTTGCTATATTGCGCCGGACAATAGCTGCCCGCCCTTCGCCCAGTTTTCCGGTCGAATTTCAGAAAGGACAACATCGACGGTACCCGGTTCGACGCACAACGACTCACAAGTCGCCTTAGTGACTGCATCTATGAATTTGCGCTTCTGCTCCGCAGACCGACCTTCGAGAAGCTGAACGTGAAGTGTGGGCATTCTTTCTAAGGCTCCATGCTGTTAGTTAATCAATTTCCGGGACAGTCCCGTTGGGGAACCGGCTCGTTCATATGAAGGGACCGCTGCGTCGTCAAGCAATCATGACTTGATTGTGTGGACCCGAGCCGACGAAAAGGCCAGCGCCGATGCTCCCACCAATGGAGAGCATGACTACATGCCGTTGCTTCAAGCCGTCACCCAGAGCTCCCGGTTTCGCCGGCTTATCGAGACTATCTTGGTACGGTGCGCCGTCCGTCATGTAAGACGTGAAGCCGGCAGTGTGAACGCCGACCGCCACGTCGCGACGGGGGATACTTTGGGGGGCTCGTGCATACGTTCTCCTGTTATTTCCTTAAACACCTGCAGCGGACTGTTGTGTCCGCCCTATTTGCCTGCGTGGTTACGCATGGCTCGTTTGTCGGCTCGCGATTTCACCGCCCGCATAACCATGAGCAATGCAAAAATGACCGGGATAACAAGCGCCCCTTCCACTAATTCGGGATTGACTGGCAACGAGATAGCATGCAGGGAACGGAGAACAGCGGTAATCAGACTCAGGACATAGTACGAAATAGCTGCGACCGAGAGACCCTCCACTGCATGCTGTAACCGTAATTGCGTCTGCGACGTTGCGTCCATCCGTGCCAGGAGTCCAGTCGTCTGTCTCTCCTGTTCAAGCGTCACCCGCGTGCGTAACAGGTCGACCGCTCGCGCAATGCGTAGGGCGACCTGAGCTTGTCGTTCCCACACTGCCTGACAACTCTTCATCGCCGGCTGCAGCCGTCTATCCATAAACTCACCGAACGTCGGAGCCCCGGGAATACGTTGCTCCCGCAACTCTCGAATACGTGCTGAAACGAGGCTGTCGTAGGCTTTGCACGCACTGAAGCGTGCGGCGCCTTCCCCGAGTGACTCGCTTCGTGCGGCGAGATGCGTGAGGCTAAGAAGCAGCTCGGCGTCCTGCCCCGATTCAATGTGGTCCATCCTGGCAACAACAGCAGCGACCTGCCTTGTAAGTTCCTCGACGATCTTCGTGACATTGCGTGCGACCGGAAGCGTAAGCAACGCCATCATTCTGTATGTTTCGATTTCAAAGATGCGTTGAAGCAGTCGACCGGTCTGAGCCTCCCGAAAGTCGATGTCACACACGAGCACCCTTGTGTATCCATCGTCGCCCGCGCGCCAGTCACAATAGACTTCACCGCCGCCCATTACCTGGCTTGCCGCAACCACGGACCCGGAAAGATATCTCCGAACCGCCTTTCGAGCTGGCTCAACATCCGTACCGCTGACCAATTCCGCGTGCATCGCTACCAGACGTGTGCCTCGTAGTGCCATCAGCCACTCTTTCGGGATAAAAGTGTCTGCGTCACGAGAAAACGGCGCATCCTCAATCTCGGACTCGACGAAGGTGAAAGTCGAGAACTCGCTATGTAACTCCCATCTGATCTGGAACGAAGCATGACGGCCATAGTAGTGATTCGCATCATCAGACGGCGCCGGAAACCCTAGCTGCGCGCATTGCAGCCGAAGCAGACTGACATGTATGGCGAAGTCTTCGGTTGAATACACGGCGAAATGCACCGTCGTTCCGCGACCACAGATCTTCAGAAAAGGACGCGAATGAATTTCATCATCCAGAGACTTTCTAAGCGGATGGTCAAGCGTCGCGGGTATCCTCCCATGCGTACAGTCGTGTATCAACGCTGCGGCCTCAGCTGTAGCCGCGAACAACACGCGGAATCTCGCCGCCATCCTGATTCTCTGCAGCAAGACGCACGAAGACCTTCACCACATAGCCGGGTTCGGCTGAAATCTGCGTTGAGAGATGTCGCACCGGGTAGCTAGTGAGTTCACTGTCCATATCGTCGGGCAACGCGACCATGTGCGTACTCGTATTCATTTCGAAAGTCCTTTCGGGAATGGCGAACGGCCGCTGACGGCTTGCAGACGTGGCAACCGTTTTCGAAACTACGCGTTGAGCCTACTAACGAGCTCAGGTACGACCTGAAAGAGATCAGCCACGAGGCCAAAATCTGCCACACCGAAAATCGGTGCTTCAGCGTCCTTGTTGATGGCAATAATCGTCTTCGAGTCCTTCATGCCGGCCAAATGCTGGATGGCCCCGGAGATGCCCACAGCGATGTAGACATCAGGAGCGACGACTTTTCCAGTCTGCCCCACCTGGAAGTCATTCGGAACGTAGCCAGCATCGACGGCCGCTCGCGACGCGCCCATGGCTGCTCCAAGAGTGTCAGCCAGCGGCTCCAGGACTGACTTGTAGCGCTCACTCGAACCGAGGCCACGACCGCCCGAGACGATCACCTTCGCGGCGCTTAATTCAGGGCGTTCCAATTTCGTCAACGTTCGGCTGATAACCGTCGATGAATCGCTATCGGGCGCGGCGATAACCGCTTCTACGGGGACGCTTGCACCTCCATTCGCGTTGCTCGCTTCAAAGACGGAGAGACGCACTGTTAAAACCTTGATGGGATCGAGGGACTGCACGGTCGCAATTGCATTGCCCGCATAGATAGGTCGCTCAAACGTGTCAGCGGTTACCACGCGAGTGATATCGGAGATCTGACCGACAGCAAGCTTCGCAGCGACTCGAGGTGCTATGTTTTTCCCGTAGGCTGTTGCCGGAAAGACAATATGCGAGTAACGGTCGCCAATGCTTACCACCGTCGGCTCAATGTTCTCGGCGAGACCGTCCTTCAGGTGTTCCGCGTCAGCAAGCAATACTTTTTCAATGCCTTCGAATTTGGCGGCCTTCGCTGCGAGGGCGCTTACATTGAAACCTGCGACCAGAACGTGTACGGGTTCACCCAGTTGGCGAGCCGCCGTCAACGCGTGCAACGTCGAAGTTTTCAGTTCAAAGTTGTCGTGTTCTGCAATCAGCAATGTCGTCATGGCAATGTCTCAGTTCGCCTTCACTTCGTTTTTCAGCTTCTGGGCTAACGATTCAACGTCCGGCACAATGACACCGCCAGGACGTTTTGGCGGTTCGCTAACCTTTAGCGTCTTCAGACGTGGTTTGATGTCGACGCCCAACTCGGCAAAATCGATCGTTTCAATCGGCTTCTTCTTGGCTTTCATGATGCTCGGCAGCGTTACATAGCGTGGCTCATTGAGACGCAAGTCCGTCGTCACAACCGCGGGCAGCGTGACGCTGACAGTCTCGGCGCCTCCATCGATTTCGCGTGCAACCGTTGCGACATCACCTTCAACCTGAAGACGTGAAGCGAAAGTCGCCTGCGGAATGCCTGCCAGCGCGGCGAGCATCTGTCCGGTCTGGTTCGCATCGTCATCGATTGCCTGTTTGCCGAGAATCACAAGGCCTGGCTTCTCACGCTCGAAGATTGCGCGGAGGATTCGGGCGACGCCTAGTTGCTGCAGCTCCGTGTCAACGCACACGTGTACGCCTCGGTCAGCACCGATCGCCAGTGCCGTCCGAAGCGTCTCCTGGCACTGGGCGGGCCCGGCAGAGACTGCAATGACTTCCGTGACATGCCCCGTCTCTTTCAGGCGCACCGCTTCTTCAACGGCAATCTCGTCAAAGGGATTCATCGACATCTTCACGTTGGCAAGCTCAACGCCTGACTGATCGGCTTTCACACGAACCTTTACGTTGAAGTCCACCACCCGTTTGACCGCTACCAATACTTTCATTTCCTATTCCCTTTCCAACGCGTACGATTAAACCCGCGACGTATTTGCTGACAGCGCTTCTTCATACGCGTCACTCAACCGCCTTGCACCTTCCTGAATCTCATCGACACCAGGCGCAGCAAATGACAGACGAAGTGATGCAACGTCCAGCTTGTCTGCGAAGAAGGCCTTACCCGGGACAAAGAGAACCTTGTTGTCGATTGCGGCCTGCAGAAGTACCGAGGAATCCATACCTTCGATTCGAGCCCACACGAACATACCGCCTTCAGGTTGATGGAACCGGATGGCGTCGCCTAGTTGGGAACGCAGTGCGTCGCACAGGGCGTCGCACTTCCGTCGATACATCCCGGTGATGCGCGGCAAATGATGCTCCAGCGCACCATCTGCCAGGTACTCGGCGGCCGTAGCCTGAGTCCACGGCGCGCTGCAAAGGTCCACCGTCTGTTTGGCGATGACGCACCGGCGGGCAATTTCTGGTGGCGCGACCGTCCAGCCCACTCGCAATCCGGGCGCAACAATCTTGGAGAGGCTTGCAAAATGCACGACCCAGTCGCGCGAACCCGGCACTTCCGTCGACAAGAAAAAAATTGACGGAACCGCCGCACCTGAGAAGCGCAAGTCGCCGTAAGGATCGTCTTCGACGATGAGGAATTTGTACTCGACCGCAAGTTTGAGCAGGGCAAGGCGACGCTCCCGTGAAAGGGTCGCACCTGTCGGGTTCGCGAACGTCGGCACCGTGTACAGGAGCCGTGGGGGGTTGAAGGCCCCGCTGGAAAGAAGCGCGGACAAAGCGTCGACATCGAGACCATGTCCATCCACCGGCACTGTGACGACTTCCGCCTGCTGTAGCTTCAATGCCTGCAAGGTCGCGGGATATGCGGGCTGCTCGGTGAGAACGACATCTCCCGGCGCCACCAGGATGCGCAGCAACAAATCCAATCCTTGCTGCGAACCTGTTGTCACAAGCAGCTCTTCTGACGCACACGTCACACCCCTGCGAGCCATCAGCTTCACCAACTCGGCCTTCAGTTCAGGCAATCCATCCGTCGGGCCATACTGCAGACAACGATTTGACGCCTGGTAAGCTCGCGCCTGAGCTGACTGCAAACCCTCGACGTCAAAAAGGTCGCTGGCTGGATAGCCGCCCGCGAATGAAATCATCCCAGGTTCGCTGAGATACTTGAACAGCTCCCGTATCGGTGAACCGGACGGGTTTTGAAAAGGAGCGGTGAACTCGTACATGTCGTTTTTGGCTGGTGACCGGGAAATAGCAGCAGTTGCTTGCCGCAAGCGCTAAACCAAATGGTCTGTCCGCCAGCGTCTTTGCCACCGCCCGTCGATACACAAAGCATCGAATGAAATTTGAGCTTTGATTGTGGTCAGCCAAAGTGCAGCCAGCAAACGATATCTATGCACTACGTAATGCGCTTTTATCATCATGCCAGGTGCATTCGTTTATAGATGCTCACATTGATGCGTTTCTCCGGGCGCCGGTATTTACCCGAGTCACAAGTTCTTGAGGAAATTTGCACGGCTTCGCGCTCTTCCGCCTGCTAGCGAGCAAATAAAAAAGGCCCGACGATGTCGGGCCAAAATGTCGAAGCTTTCCAGGAGACGCCATCCGCCACAAACGGACGGACACGTCGACGTTACACGACGTTCTTTTCGACGATGGGACGGTTTTCGAGAATGCGGTTCCAGCTCAAATCCGACAGGTCCAGCGAACTGTATTTGCCATTGAGAATCAACTCGCTCACACCGCGGCCGGTGGCAGGTCCTTGCTGAAGGCCGTGTCCGCTGAAGCCGTTGGCGAAGATACAGTTCTCTATCTCAGGGTGATAGCCGATGATGGAGTTATGGTCGAATACGTTGTACTCGTAGTAGCCGGACCAGCAGTTCTCTACACGCAGTGCCTCGAATTCCGGCACTCGATGCGCGAGAGTCGGCCAGATGACTTCGTCAAAGATGTTGTGGTCAACTTCGTCCAGCGGCAAGTCATCCGGGTCGTTGTCTTCACTCGGCGAAGTTCCGGTGATGTAGGTTTTGCCCTCCGGGCGAAAGTACACGCCAGAGGGATCAATCAACAGCGGGCAGTTCGTCAGGCGTGCTGGTGAAGAAACATTAAAGATGCTGCGCCGACGCGCAAAGACGGGAATGTCGATGCCCATCATTTCGGAGATGCGTCTCGCCCATGCACCGGCAGCGTTGACAACCGTGTCGCACGGGTACTGTTCACCGTTGCTCGCAACAACATGGGTCACCTTTCGGCCGTCGCGAACAAGGCCTGTGACGTCTGCTGCAACGTACCGCGCACCAAGCGATTGCGCTTTCTTCCGGAGCGCCTGCACGAGACCGTAGCCGTCAAACCAACCCTCGCCACTTTCACCATAAGCACCCGACACGAGGTCTTCGACATTAAGCCAGGGGAACTTTGCCCTCAGGCCGTCCTGCCCCATCAAGTTAATATCTGCGCCCAGGCTTTTCTGCAGGGCATGATTCTCCCGCAGGGTTGCCGCACCTGCCGGCGTCGCGAGGAAAAGATATCCGCCTTCATGCAGATCAATCGAAGGCTGGTTGCCGTCGACTTCCAGCCGGTTGCCAATGTCGCGGAGAAACTCGATACCGTAAAGCGACATCTGAATCGACAACGGCGTCGAAAACTGTTGCCGGATTGATGCGGCCGATAACGCCGAGGACGACTTCGCATAGGTCGGGTCACGCTCGATGACCGTGACCGACACCGTCGGGTCCGAGGCACGTAAAAAGTAAGCGATAGAACTACCGATTACCCCGCCGCCAACGATAACGACTTGAGAACTCACGACTTGCTCCAAATTGCATGAATGGGCTGCTCCGGATAGAGCGGCTCTGAATCTCACAGGCAAGCCGGACATCCATGGCCTACCCGTGCATCGCCACTACCTTTAGTCGATGTTGAAATCGATGCCCTGCGCCAGTGGCAGCGCGGAGGAGTAGTTGACGGTATTCGTCGCCCGGCGCATGTAGGCTTTCCACGCGTCCGAACCCGATTCGCGGCCGCCGCCGGTTTCCTTCTCACCACCGAATGCGCCGCCGATTTCCGCGCCGCTGGGGCCGATGTTCACATTGGCGATACCGCAATCGCTACCCGAAGCGGACAGGAATCGCTCGCTCTCACGCAAGTCCGTCGTGAAGACGCAGGACGACAGGCCGTGGACCGCGGCGTTGTTTGCCTCGATTGCGTCGTTGAAGTCGCTGTACTTCAGAACGTACAGAATCGGTGCGAACGTCTCTTTCAGTACGATTTCGGTCTGTGACGGCATTTCAACGATAGCCGGGCGCACGTAGAAACCATGCTCGTTGCCGGCTACTACGTGGCGCTCGCCGCCAAAAACCTTGCCGCCTTCGCTCTTCGCCTGCTCCAGTGCGGCCTGCATGCGTGAAAACGATGCTTCGTCGATGAGCGGCCCCATCAGAACACCCTGCTCAAGCGGGTTGCCTATAGCGACCTTGCTGTACAGAGTCTTCAGACGCTCCACTGCCTTGTCATACACACTTTCGTGAACGAACAGGCGACGCAAGGACGTGCAACGCTGACCAGCAGTACCCACCGCCGAGAATACGATGCCACGCAGAGCGAGTTCCAGATCGGCTGTACTGGACACGATGCCGGCGTTGTTGCCACCCAGTTCAAGAATGGAGCGGCCGAAGCGGCGAGCGACTTCAACACCAACCGTACGCCCCATCTCGGTACTGCCGGTAGCACTAACGATATTCGAACGCGGATCGGAGACCAGCTTCGCTCCAACTTCACGACCGCCGTTGATGAGCTTTGTCAGGCCTTCCGGCGCATCGCCGAATTCCTTCAACGCATCCTGCAGAATTCTGTCGACAGCCAAAGCGGTAAGAGGCGTCTTTTCCGAAGGCTTCCAGATGACCGCATTGCCGCAGACGAGCGCAAGCGCAGCATTCCATGACCAGACAGCCGCCGGAAAGTTGAAGGCGGAAATAACAGTGCAGACGCCCATCGGATGCCACGTTTCGGCCATGCGATGGCCCGGACGCTCTGACGCGATGGTCAGGCCGTACAATTGGCGCGAAAGACCAACCGCGAAATCGCAGATATCAATCATTTCCTGTACTTCACCTAGACCTTCCTGGAGAATCTTGCCGGTTTCGAGCGTGATGATGCTGCCCAGCGCGTGCTTCTGTTCACGCAGCTTGTTGCCTAGCAGGCGAACCAGTTCTCCACGACGCGGTGCAGGCACGTTGCGCCAGACGGCGTATGCAGCTTGGGCCTTGGCCAGTGCTGCGTCAACGTCGGCGACGGACTCGCTCGCAACGCGACCAATGAGTTCACCATTGACGGGCGAATGGACGGCGATATCGCCTGCTTCTGCGAAGTGAGATATGCCGAGTTCCGAGAGAATGGTTGATGCTTTCACGATATGACCTCTTAAATTTTCCAATGCCTAGCTTTGGTAGCACCTGCTTGATTGACGCGGTGTCGGGCGGCTCGCCGCCTCCGCGTCATATCGCTTACTCACAGCATGTTCAGTCGGCTGATCGGGTTGTAATCGGCACCCAGGTGACATCCTTGACCTGATACATCGTCGAGCGCGGGTTCTTCAGGTCACCGGTTTGGGTGAAGCCAATCTTGCCGGTGACACCATCGTAGTTCGTCGATTTCAATGCAGCGTTGAAATCGGCCGGCTTGACAGAGTTCGCCGCCTCCATCGCCTTGATGGCAACCCATGTCGCGTCATACGCGAAGGGAGCGTAGGAAAGCATGTCTGTACCGAACTTCTGTTTGAACCTGGACTCGAAGGTCTTCCCCTTGGCCAGCGTGCTCAGAGGCTGGCCATATTCCCATACCGACGAGCCGTCCGCCGCACTACCCGCGAGCCGGATAAAGTTGGCATCCATGACACCGCCGCCGGCCAGAAATTGCGCCTTCATGCCAAGCTGACGCATACGTTTGACGAGCATGGCCGCCTGAGCGTCGAGACCTCCGAAGAAAACCAGGTCTGGGTTCGTGCTCTTGATAGCCGTGAGCTGCGCGCTGAAGTCGACGGCCTTGTCGTTCGTAAACTCGCGAGCCACGATGCTGCCACCAGCCGACTTCACCGCTTTTTCGAATTCGTCCGCCTCGCCCTGACCGAAAGCCGTGCGGTCGTCAATGATGGCGATGCGCTTCGCCTTGGTCACGGTCGCGGCGTACTGACCGGCATTACCCGCGTTCTGGGAATCTGTAGCTATAACGCGGTAGATCGTGTTCAACCCACTCTGAGTGATAGTCGGATTGGTAGCGGCCGGCGTAATCATCGGGATGCCAGCCTTCGCGTAAATCTTCGAAGCCGGCAACGTCGTACCCGAGTTGAAATGACCGACTACCACCGAAACATTGTCGTCAACGAGTTGCTGTGCAGCCTGTACGCCGACGCGCGGGTCGCCCTGATCATCCTGCGACTCCATGACGAACTTTACCGGCTTGCCACCGATGGTGTGGTGTTCAGCGTTCGCTTCGTCGATTGCCATACGCACACCGTTCTCGATGTCCTTACCATACGCAGCACCGCTACCCGTAAGCGGGCCTGCAACACCAACTTTGACGACAACTTCCTGGGCGCTGACCGCGCCGGCGGCAAGCGTCAGCGACATTGCAATGACAGCGGTACGGCGGGAAGTGCGGAGAAGGGAAACCATGGGGTAGTCCTTTGATATCTGTTGTCGGTACAAAACGCACTTCGGTAACAACCAATGGCCCCAGCGCGTGTGAGTCATCCTCTGTCGCTCCGCCAGCGGTACATCAGCAAATCAGCTTTCTGATCTCGCTGAACGGCCTGAAGAACCTGTCAGCCCCGTCGGAACGTGACGCTCGCCGCGTCGGTGAAGAAGATGCAGGCCGATTGTGTGTATCCAATATAGGGGTATCAAACGATATCTATTCACCACCTGATGCCTATTTCTCATCAAGCCAGATGTGACAAGCATTCTCGGGAAATGGACTTCGATCTATCAGGCCACCAGGAGATTCCCGAGGTTCAAAGGAGACAGCCCCAAACCCGCCCTAGCCGTCCTGGAACTCCGGTCAGACCGCATATGTGGACGAAAAATCCGGGGCTGTTCACCCTTGCAGTTTCATCGAGGTGTGGGATCAAACAATATTAGTTGGTTATACTACAGATGTTATAAATTTATCTTCAAGCTAGTCTGGTGTTTGTGTTTCGCCAGGCTTTCGTAGTCGGCTTCAGCCTAGTGTTTACCTTTCCTGATTTTCCCGATAGCGATCACGTCATGCACCTGCATTTCAGTTTTTCCAGAACCGTACAGGCCCACAGTCTCCGAGTCCCTTTTCCGGTCCTCTGGAATCCCCACCTTGGGGCTCACGCCGTTGCTGCCGAAGTCACCCTCAAACGTACAGCGCCGGGTCTTGGCTGGGTGGTACCGGCAGAGACACTTTTCTCGGTGGATTTGGTGCCCGGAATTGAGGGTTGTGCGGCAGGGACATTAACTCTGGAATTGTTTGACAGTGGCGTGCATTCCGCGCCGGACTGGACTTCTCTGCACGCGGCCTACTGGACGCGGAGTTCGCTGTTTGGGCGCGCTCTCGCTCAGCAAATGTTCATCGCGCCCGCATATCCGTGGAGCATCGCCGAAGTATCACGGACGCTGGGCGAAGACATTCGCACAGTGCAGATGCGCTTGTTTCGGGAGGCATATAGCTTCACATCTACGCTGAGGCGCTGTCGCATGTTTCGTGTGCTTCTGTCGACGCTTTCGAAAGATGCTCCGTCACCGAGACTGCCGACCGCAGCCCTCGCAGGCAGTGCGCAGAAAATGGACTCCCTCTTCGAAGCCGTTCATCAGACGAGGCTATCAACAATCGAAAGAAGCCGGCTTCCCACGGCTCACGATATCGGCGTCAAGTCGCCGGTGATGCGCGGCACTGGCTTCGCCTGCGGAATGTGTTCGCGCTTCAGCGCCTTCAGCGCCAGTTGTGCGATGTGAATCGACTGTCTGCCCGCGCCCTGTTCGATCTGCTCCCGGCAACTAAATCCGTTAGTCACGACTATTGCGGTTGCAGGAGCGCTGCGGACAAGCGGTAGCAACTTGTCTTCGGCGATTTTCATCGAGAGGTCGTAATGGTCGGCATTGAATCCGAACGACCCGGCCATTCCGCAACACCCCGTATCAAGCAGGGTCCATCGCACATGGAGTTTGTCGAGCAGAGCAGTCTCGCCTTTCATGCCGAAGATCGACTTCTGATGGCAGTGCCCGTGCACGACAACGTCCGCGTCGAGCTCCGCCCAGTCGTAGTCTGCTCGAGCGACGAAGTCGGAAAACAGAAAGGTCTGCTCTGAGAGTCTTCTCGCCATCGTGTCGTCAGGGAGTTGCTTGAGCAACTCATCCTTGAAGACCGACAAACATCCGGGCTCGAGCCCGATAACGGGCACTCCCGACTGAATGTCCTCAGCCAGCTCGTCGACGGCGCTTCGGAGCAGCGCGCGTGCCTCATCAAGCAGACCGTAGTCGTACAAAGGCCGGCCACAGCAAAGTCGCTTGCGCGGCAAAACGACTTCGTAGCCAATCGCAGTCAGCACATCAAATGCGGCCGTTGCGACCTCGGGAGAAAAGTGGTCGTTGAAAGTATCAACCCAGAGAATCACCTTCTGCGTGGGTGCAGTTTTCGCAAGGCTGTCCACCGTCTGCCGCTGCCTGGCCATCGCCCTGAACGTCCGGGGAGCGAATACTGGCAGATGCCGTTGCGGCGCGACGCCCGCGACCCACTTGCTGATACGAGCCAACGGTCGGGCTGAAGTCATGAAATTCGTCAACCACGGAAAACGACTCGCTAGCGGTGCCCATTGACCAATCCTCCCCATGAACATCGCCTGCCGCGGTCGACGATGGTTCTCGTAGTAGTGAGACAGAAACTCAGCCTTGTACGACGCCATGTCGGTATGCGTCGGACAGTCTGATTTGCAACCCTTGCATGCAAGGCATGTGTCCAAAGCTTCTTTCACCTCAGGGCTGTTCCAGCCGTCGGTGATAATTTCGCCCTGGAGCATTTCCCAGAAGAGGTGGGCTCGGCCTCGCGTGGAGAACTTCTCCTCGCGTGTTGCACGAAAGCTCGGACACATCGTCCCGCCATCGAGGGAACGACACTTGCCCATGCCAATACAGCGTTCAACCGCTCGCTGCATGCCGTCGCCTTCCGGGCTCGAGAACGCGAGCCTGGTCGTAAGCGTCACGGGCTTATATGAAGGTCCCATCCGCAAATTTTCATCCGCGCGATACGCATGGACGACCTTGCCCGGATTCAGGCGATTGGCCGGATCCCAGATAGCCTTGAAATCTTCCATCGCCTGCATGATTTCCGGGCCATACATAATGGGAAGAAACTCAGCTTTGGCTTGACCATCGCCGTGCTCCCCAGACAGGGAGCCACCGAAGTCAACTACCAGTTGCGCGGCCTCGCGCAAAAAGCCGCGCCACTTCAGCACACCCTCGTCGGTTCGGATATCGAAGGTGATACGCGCATGGACACAACCATCGCCGAAGTGACCATAAAGGCAGGTTTCATATCCAAACCGGTCCACGAGCGCCTGAAACTTGCGCAGGTAGTCCCCGAGTCGCAACGGGTCAACGGCCGCGTCCTCCCAGCCCACAATCGGGTCAGGCTTTGACGGGTCCACCGCCAGTGCAACGGCAGATGCACCTGTCTCTCGAATCGACCAGATCTTCTGCTGCTTCTGTTTGTCTTCGACGACAAAACCGCTGACCGCGGCACCGCCGTGGCCGGCCATGAAGTAAGCGTGAGCATCGTTTGCCTGTTCTATGGCATCAGCAACCGTGTCCGCTCCGAACTCCAGAACGACCCAGGCGTCGCCCTCCGGCAACAGCGCAATCTCCTCTTTCTTCAGTCCGCGCGCTTGCAGACCACGAATGATGGCGCGGTCGAGGCCTTCGATTGCGATTGGCGAAAAGCGATTGAAGTGAGGAACGCCATCTGCCGCGGTGTAGATGTCCTTGAAGCCAAGCACGAGCAAAACGCGGCACGATGGGCTGTGAACGAGGCGCACCATTGCCTGCAAAGTAACGGCGCAGGTCCCTTCGGTTCCGACGAGTGCTCGCGCAACGTTGAAGCCATTTTCCGGCAACAGTTGGTCGAGGTTGAATCCGGACACGCGCCGCTTGATTTGCGGAAACTCCGCACGAATTCTTTGCGCATAACGGTCGCGCAGCGCTCGCAACCCTGCGTATATCTCTCCCTGCCGGCCGCCGCGCGCAATGATTTCTTCAAGCTCGGGCTCCGTGGTCGGACCCGCCCAGAATCGCGCGCCGTCATACGTCACGATTTCCAGCGCTTCGATGTTCTCGACGGTCTTGCCACCCATCACCGAGTGCGCACCGCAAGAATTGTTGGCAATCATTCCGCCAAGCGTGCATCGGCTGTGTGTCGCAGGGTCCGGCGCGAAGGTCAGGCCATGCTCTTCAGCCGCGTCGCGCAGGTTATCGCACACGACGCCCGGTTCAACCAGCGCCGTCCGGCTTTCCGCGTCAACAGAGACGATCCGGTTGACATACTTGCTCGTGTCAGCCACAACCGCCACGTTCACGCACTGGCCATTCTGCGAAGTGCCTCCGCCTCGTGTAAGAAACGGAACATCGTTGCGCCGGCACACACCGAGCGCGGCAACGAGGTCGTCCACATCGACGGGGACCACAGCGCCTAGTGGTATCTGCCGGTAGTTCGATGCATCAGAGGCGTACAACGCTTTCGACCCGGCATCGAAACGAACTTCACCACGAAGGGTTTTCCGAAGCTCCGCCTCAATGTCTTGCAACAGGGCTTTGCTCGCCTGGAACGCGGTAGCGGGTTTCACTTTACTGCGCCGCGTTCGCTGTCATCTTGAAGATGCCTTGAGCGTTTCCGGCGTCGAAGCGCAGGTCAGTTGCCCAACTGCGCGATGCCTGGTCGAAGTTGCGCTTGCGCGTGATGAACTCATAGAACGAACCAGGGACGTCACGCGTCACGATTTTTCCGTCATGCGATTTGAACTCGCGCCTGACCGTGTCGGCACGGTAGGCAGTCTGGAATACACGACCTGAGCGCGACCGCTCGACTTCGGGCTTCATCGGCCGCCCCTTCGCCTTCTCATCGTCGGACAACTTGAACACGTCTTCGACGCGGTCCGTGGCGTGGTTGAACGCATTGCCTTCCGTCGCAATCCAGGCCATTTCGGCCGACTCAAGCAGGAGTGCCTCGTAGTCTGCTTCTTGCGGTACTTCATGATGGCGCGCAAAGGCGCCGACGATCACAGGCAGTAGCTCGCATGCTGCCTCGACAGGCAGCGAGCCGTCGCGTTCCAGCTCCCAGAGTTGCGAGACTGCTGCTGGCGTCAACGGGTCCTTCGACGTGCTCACGACGTTCGTCACGGCTTGCTGAAACT
This sequence comes from Paraburkholderia sp. SEWSISQ10-3 4, assembly GCF_030464785.1. Taxonomy (NCBI): domain Bacteria; kingdom Pseudomonadati; phylum Pseudomonadota; class Betaproteobacteria; order Burkholderiales; family Burkholderiaceae; genus Paraburkholderia; species Paraburkholderia sp. SEWSISQ10-3 4. Next base: position 79,801 of record NZ_JALPRI010000009.1, on the reverse strand, counting down.
CGCTGGAGAAACGTTCCGGGTGAAGCTCGCTGACGAAAAACTGGGCAATCCCATCAGGCGCGTCTTCGTGTAAGTAAGCGCGTCCGGTCATGCCCAGCTTGTCCAACGGGTAGCGGCCGTTCAGCTTGAAACCAAGCGGACGTAGAATTCGGGTAAATGCGGCTTCGCCCGGCGGCAGTGCGCCATTCTTCGACCAACGAACAGTGCGAAGCGCGCCGTGGTCGAAGTAGACTGACCCGCCTTTGGCGATTGCCTCGTCCGTGTAGATCCGGCCATTCGTCGAGCGGTCCAGCAGATCCTCGAACAGGGCCATGTTCATCGTATGCGCCAGTTCGGCGCGCGTAACAATCCCGGCCTCCCAGTCCTGAAGCACGGTCGGGAAATTCAGGGTGGCAAAGAGGGAGTCTGTCTTTGCGGGGCCAAGCAGCTTCAGTAACAGATGTTCAACGTTCGAATTACGCATCGCTTATCTCACAGGGACACAGCGCCGGAAGGCGGAGATTGTTCTTCTGCTGACTTCCCGGAGGAAGGTCAGCCGTACGTGATTGCATTATTCAAACGGTTGCATATCGCGTAAAGCGAGATTAAATTGTTACTTGATGACATTTAGGAATTAACATGCGCAAGTTCAAGATTCCCAACATGGGCGCGTTGCTGGCATTTGAAGCTTCTGCGCGACACGAGAGCTTCACGCATGCGGCGAAGGAACTGTTCCTGACGGAAAGCGCCATCTCGCGTCAAATCGCAACACTCGAATCCAATCTTGGTGTCCGCCTGTTTGTTCGCGCAAAGCAGCGCGTGGTGCTCACTCGTGCCGGGCGGCTGTACGGCACGCAAGTCCGCAGGGCGCTCGAAAATCTCGACCGCGATACCCTGTCAATCATCGCTCATGGTAGCGGCGGTGGCTATCTCGAACTCGCAGTACTTCCCACGTTTGCGTCTCAGTGGTTAATTCCGCGCCTGAAAGATTTCAACGACCGAACGCCTGACGTACGGATAAATATGGGCGTGCGTACTGACACGTTTTCGTTCGAGGAATCACATTTCGAAGCGGCCATTCACTATGGAAAGCCGACGTGGCCGGGCACCTCTTCCGACTATCTGTTCGGGGAAGAGGTGGTACCCATCTGCTCGCCGTCGCTCTTATCCAAACCCATCAAAAAACCCCACGAACTGCTTGCCTACCCGCTGTTGCACTCGACCACTCGTCCCGACGCGTGGACAAGATGGTTATCGGATCTCGGCGTCGAGGACAATTCCACGATGCAAGGCGTGCGCTACGAACTCCATACGATGCTGATCAGTGCCGCCGCCGCAGGGCTAGGCGTGGCACTTGTACCAAAGTTTTTCGTCGAGGGGCAGTTGAAGCAGCTTGGCCTCATCATTCCCTTTGAAGCCGCAACTGTTGCAGACTCCGCCTACTACCTCGTTTATCCGACGGAACTGAGCCACGGCAAACCGCTGGAGCTCTTCAGAACATGGCTTCTCGAACAAGCCAGCGCATACAAGGCACCGAAACCGTGATTGCTACTTCTCTGCGCTGCATCTCAGATACTTACGCAGAACCCCTGAAGGCCGACGCATACTGCGCAGGAACCCATCGGGGGCAACGGCCTGGCTAGCGCAAGTTGGCAGTTGCGGGGCACTGGTTGATCAACCTAGCGCACTGCGCGCCACGCGGCACGCGGCCAGATCCCATGCGGCGCAGCCAACGCTCTTGAAGAAAACCGGTGCATCCGGCTTGAGCTGACCTTGAATCGCTTGTGCCAACGAACCAGCGCGACTCCAGTCAAACTCAGCCTGAATCAGGTCGCCTGCCTCGTGCTTCGCGCCCACTGGGTCGTCAACAACCACGAAACTGCCATCAACAACCTGTTTGCTGATTTCGGCAGCGTCCGGCGTGAACGCCCCGACGCCGATGACCAACCGACCGGAACGAACCGCTTCGTTGTAGACGGGCTTCCTGCTCGTAGTCACGGTAACCACAACGTCGACGGAGTCGGGGATCTCACCTTGCAGTGCTTCGAGCTTCGGGGCGACCACCATGTGTCGTTCAACAAAGCTTCGTGTGTCGTCGTCCGAAATGCCCTTGGCCAGGATTCGCGCCTCAGGGAAAAGTGTTGCAAAAGCCTCGACGTGATTCGACGCCTGCTTTCCCGTGCCGATGACCAGGATTTCCTTGGGCAAACCATTCAGAAGCGTCATTGCGCCCAAGGCCGACACGGCAGCCGTGCGACGCCCCGTCACAGTCGGACCATCAAGCACGAACAACATCTCGCCAGTGTCTGCGTCGCATGCGATGACCTGTCCGTTAATGGTCGGCAGGTTGCGAGCGATGTTGCCCGGGCAGACGTTCACCAGCTTATGAATCGCGATATCTTCCGCGCTCGACGGCATGGAGAGCATCACCCCGCCTTTTAAAGGAATGGACAGTCGCTCGGGACTCGCGATGTCGCCGGCGCCGTACTCGACGATTGTTCGCCTAAGCGTCTCTACGAGTGCGGTGTAGTCAAGAAGCGAAGCTGTCTCCTGTGCATCAAAAGTCGTCTTTTCGGTATTCATGCGGTTTCCACTGAGGTAGGAAGGGGCGACTCGGCGTACGCAGACAGAGAGTCAAGCCGGATAGCCACTGGACTTTATTTAGACCAGTTATGGTTCACAACCAAGCCAATAGTACATGTAAAGAAGCAATTTTGATCAATTTAAAGCCAAATTGAGGGAATTCCCTAGGAACAATCAGCCCGCAGCGGGGTGCCAGTCTTCCTCAAGTGGTACATTTTTGAACCACCCATCTCTTCGCATTCGTCCATATATGGCTTCCGCACCAGCCGAATTCCCTCGCAATTTCCGCCCGCTTCAGATTTATGAGCAGGTCTCGGAAAAAATCAGAGCTGAAATCCGCGCAGGACGATTTATGCCTGATGCGCGGCTACCCTCAGAGCGTGAACTTGCTTCACTTTTCGGCGTGGGGCGGCCTGCTGTACGTGAAGCCATTGGTGCCCTTCAGAACAAAGGGCTCGTCATCACGCGCAGAAACTCAGGCACATACGTCGCGGGCAACGCGCCCGACGTTCTGAGCAGAAGTGTGGACGTAGCGCAAGCACCGGATGGCCAACTGCAGCCCGATTACAGCCCCTCAGCGACACTGGACGTTCGCCTGATATTGGAGCCCGCAATTGCACGGCGCGCTGCCGCGCTCAAAAAGCGCGACAAGCTTGCGGAGCACTATCTGTCACAGATGGAAACGCTCACCGATGTGTCCGACCCTGAACAACGCACGCTCTGGAACAACAGCGACCGTCTCTTTCATCGGCAGCTCGCCCAGATGACGGGTGACGCGTTGCTGGCAAGAATCGCAGATGAAATCGCGGAGACGATGGATCAATCGCTGTGGAAGCGGATAAAGGACGATGGGATATTCGACCCGCAGCGTATTCGTCTCTACGTTGCGGAACATCAGCTCATCTATGAGGCAATCGTTACGGGCAATGCCGATGCCGCAGCGTTTTACGTCGAACAGCACATTCATCGCGTGAAGCAGGACATCACTCCACCGTAAATGCGCGACAGGCCTGCTTCTTCTAAACGCTCTCCTCGACCGGATCGGCAGCGACGTGCGCGCGGCGGTCCAGCATATATTGGCCCGGTGGCACGCCAAACGCTTTCTTAAACATGATGATGAACGCAGTGGTGGACTCGTACCCGAGGGCAAGCGCTACCTGTTGAACGCTGGCGCCGCCGGATAGATCGCGCAACGCGACAACCAGCTGAAGTTGTTGACGCCAACGACCAAAGCTCTGCCCGGTTTCCTTCATCACGAGCCGGTCAAAGGTGCGCTCACTCATTGCAACCATGCTGGCCCATTCGGCTCGGGACCGTCTATCCGCGGGGTTGTCGATCAGGGCGTTGCATACGTTTCGTAACTTCGGATGGGTCGATATCGGCAGAGACAGTTGCTCGACAGGCGAGCCCGATAGCTGATGGAGCAACACCTGGCAAAATTGGGCACGGTGCACCTGTTCCGAAAACGTATCTCCATGATCGGCGAGGTGAATCACCATCTCCCGAATGAGCGGGCTAATCGACAGGATGCACGGACGAGCCGGTAGTGCGAGCGCGTCAGGTTCAACAAACAAAAAAATAATCTGCGAATCAGGGCTCGCCTGGTTGCTGTGCGGCAGCTCGCTCGGAATCCACACACCAGACTGCGGCAACACCATCATCAGCGCATCCGACAGCCGGCATGTCACGCTGCCGCGCAGCGCCAGAACCAGTTGCCCCTTGCGGTGATGATGGACAGGCTGCTCATCTTCGACGCAGGAGAGATTGACGCGCAGCGCTACCGTTTCCCCAGCCGCCACGTCGGGGTCGAACTGCGAATAGGAACCGCGAAGCGTTGGCGAATACGACATTGAGGTTTCCCCGCTAAGTGCTTAAAGCGTCTCGACGGATTATGGGCGCATCGTTAGATGTGTCAACGAAGTCAAAATTGTGCTCTCCCACTCGCGAATTTAGACAGCGGTAGAAACACCGAGATCGACGACCACCCGGAACGGGCTAGCAAGAGGTCATCCGATAGATGACGGATTTTGAAGATTGAATGGCGAGATGGGAAAACGACAACAAAAAATTGGCTCGCAATACTGTGTCCACGCTGACGCCACGTGCTGAGCGATTCACGGACACGAATCCAAACGAGAGACACACCATGAACGCCCCTATCGACATCAAGCTTGTACCAATCACGGCACAGGACGGCTGCCAAGACTCAGTATTGCTGAATGATTGGCATGTCGTCGGATACTCTAGCGATTTTCAGTCGGGAACAATCTACCCGACTCGACTCCTCGAGCGAGACCTGATTGTGTGGCGCAGCGCGTCCGGTCAGGTTCATGTCTGGGAGGACTTATGCATCCACCGGGGCGCACGGCTGTCCCGCGGCTGGATTTCGAATGACCAGGTAGTTTGTCCGTATCACGGCTGGGAGTACGACTGCACCGGCAAATGCACCCGGATGCCTGCAGCGCCTGACGAAAAACCGATGAAGAAGGCTATCGCCTTTAGCTACAAAGCCGAGGAACGTTTTGGCTTTGTCTGGGTTTGTCTTGGCGAGCCTCAGTCGGACATTCCCGACTTTCCGGAATGGCACGATAGCCAGTTCATGACGGTTCACAGCGGCCCTTATCAGTATGGTGCGAACGGCTATCGCGCTATCGAGAACTTCATCGACGCTTCACATTTCCCCTTTGTCCATTCAGGACTCAATGGCGTCAAGGACAATGCGGACCGCCTTGAACCGTACACGGTGGACGAGGTCGAGACAGGGCTCAAGTCGTCCGAGGTCCGTGTGTTTCAGCCTGTCGGGGACGCAACGGGCCACCCGCTTGTTGCGTACTACACGTACCACGCACTGCGTCCTCTGGTGGCCTATTTCAGCAAGCGTACTCAACGTGCGGACGCAAACGGCAACCCAATCACCGACCATTGCGATACTTTCGGGACATTCTTCACTGTGCAACTGGTTGACCAGACCCTTTGTATTGTCCGGGTCTGCGCCGGCCTGAATGTCCAGCCGGCTCCGGATGCCGAGACAGTGCGTGCGCGAGCGGACATTATCTTCAATCAGGATAAGGACATCGTCGAAACACAACGACCGGAGCGCATTCCGACAGAGCTCCGCTATGAGCTGCATCACAGGACGGACCTCATGGGTCAGCGCTATCGCATGTGGCTGCGAAACAAGGGGATTTCTTATGGCGTCATCTAACCCCGACGGCGCCGATATTCTGGTGCGGCTCACCGAAATCTCGTACGGCGCAGCAGGCATCAACATCTATCGTTTCAGCTCGATCGACGGCGCGAGACTGCCGGAATTCGAGCCCGGCGCTCATATCGACCTGCAGATTTCATCGCCGCACCGGCGGCAGTATTCCTTGCTGTGGCCGGCGCCCAGTGCAAACAGCTACTCCGTCGCCGTTCAACTGGACAGCGCGGGGCGTGGTGGCTCCAGGGCGTTTCACCACGAGAGTGTCGTTGGAAACACGTATCGGATTTCTGCACCGCGGAATAACTTCCGTGTTCACCCGGGTGCGGAGCGCTACGCGCTCTTCGCCGGGGGCATTGGCATTACGCCCATTGCGTCGATGTATCGAAACTTGAAAGAACGCGGGGCAGCTGTTGCGTTGCACTACTGGACGGCAAATCCATTGAGAACATTGTTCTACGACGAACTGTCAGGCGACGCAGACGTTCATCTGATGCATGACGTCTCGCTGGGCGCACCTGCTGTGCAAATTGCAGACGTAATTCGCGCGCTGCCCCCCGATACGCAGCTTTATTGCTGTGGACCCGAGCGCATGCTGAACGAGTTCGACGCCGTTTGTACCGGCCGTCCCGCCGGCGTGGCGCACAGGGAGCGTTTCGGTTCGACAGTCAAAAACACCAGCGGCGATGAGTTCCAGGTGATGTTAAAGCGGTCGAACCGGGCACTCACAGTCGCCCCATCCGAGAGCGTGCTCCAGGCCTGTCTGAAGGCCGGCATCGACGTCGCCTACTCGTGCGAGGAAGGTGTATGTGGCGCGTGTGAGGTTGCCGTGCTCGAAGGCAAGGTCGACCATCGAGACAGCATTCTCACCCCGGAGCAACGTCAGCAGCACAAAAAAATGATGATCTGCTGTTCCCGAGCCAGGGACACGTCCCTGGTCCTCGACCTTTAAAGACATACAGCCATTGGTAGCGAATATAAAAACGATCTACCTCGCGCGTAAACACGTAGGAATACATATGAAAATCGGAATTATTGGTGGTGGTATCGGTGGCGTTGCGCTGGCAATGGCGCTTCAGCAGCGCGGCATCACCGCGCACCTCTTTGAGAGAGCGCCGGTCTTCGGCGAAATCGGCGCCGGTGTGCAGATGACGCCCAACGCCGTGAAAGTGCTCAACGCACTCGGGCTCGCGGAGAAGCTGAAAGCAATCGGTTTCTTGCCGGAGGCGATGACTGGGCGCAACTGGGAGAGTGCGCGCCAGTTGTTCCGCACCCCGCTGAAAGAGATTTGCCCGAAGCTGTTTGGCGCCGATTTCTATCATGTTCACCGCGCTGACCTCCATGCCATCCTGACCGAAGGTCTCGATATGCGCAATGTGACATTCAACGCGGCGTGCACCGACGTGGAGCAGCAGGGAGAGAAGGCAATTGCTCACTTCCGCGATGGTTCGAGCTTCGAAGCCGACTTGATTGTCGGTGCAGACGGAATTCACTCGGTTGTTCGTGACGGCCTCTGGGGCAAGACCCCCGTGAGCTTCACTGGTCACATGTGTTGGCGCGCGCTCGTACCGGTCGATAAGCATCCCCTGCAGTTTGCCAGCCCGGACGCATCTTTCTGGATGGGACCGAAGGCGCACATCGTCACGTACTACGTCAAGGGCGGCGCAGCAGTCAACATTGTTGCTGTTGCTGAAAGCGCCGATTGGGTTGCCGAGTCGTGGACGCAGCCGAGCTCCCGCGAGGAGTTGCTTGCCGCATTCGAAGGCTGGCACTCCGATATCGTGAACCTGTTCCGCATGACAGACAGCGCGACGACATTCAAGTGGGGACTTTTCGACCGGGACCCGATGCCGCAATGGTCGAAAGGTGCCTTTACGCTGCTCGGAGACGCGGCACATCCAATGTTGCCGTTCCTGTCGCAGGGTGCGGCCATGGCAATCGAGGACGCATACGTTCTTGCTGAAGCGCTCGCACACTTCGGTCATTTGCAGAGCGCACTCGATGCGTACGAAGAAGAACGGCGACCACGGACTGCGCGCGTGCAACTGGAGGCTCGGGAACGCGGCCGCACATATCACCTTGCGTCCCCCGAAGAACAGGCGAAGCGCGACCTCGAGATGCAGCAGCAACAGAAGACCAATCCGAATGCGGTCGGTATCAAAGCAGAGTGGGTATACGAATACGACGCCCGGCTTTGCGTGGAGCGCTTTCGCCAACCGGCTTGAACCAGCCGCCGATATTGCCATAGCAGTTTGTTCTCGCACGTTACGAGATGTGTGAATCAATGGAGTTGGACATGACGAAGCACTACCGGATCGGTCAAATTGTTCCGAGTTCGAATACAACGATGGAGACGGAGATTCCCGCAATGCTCCTCGCGCGGCAGTCGGTTCGACCAGAGCGCTTCACGTTTCACTCGAGCCGCATGCGCATGAAGAAGGTGGTGAAGGAAGAGCTTGCAGCGATGGACGCGGAGTCGGACCGTTGTGCTGCCGAGCTAAGCGACGCGCGTGTGGATGTGCTCGGTTACGCATGCCTTGTCGCCATTATGGCCATGGGCCACGGTTACCACCGGGTATCGCAGGAAAGACTTGGGGCCCGGACCGTTGAGAATGGCGGTGCAGCGCCGGTGATTACGAGCGCCGGTGCACTCGTCGATGGTCTGCGCACAATCGGCGCAAAGCGAATTGTTGTCGTCGCACCTTATATGAAGCCCCTGACAGAACTGGTCGTCGACTACATTCGTCACGAAGGTTATGAAGTGATTGACTATCGCGCGCTCGAGATTCCCGACAATCTCGATGTGGGGCGGCACGACCCCGCGCGTCTGCCGGAGATTGTGCAATCACTGCGCTATCAGGAGGCTGACGCCATCGTGCTGTCGGCTTGCGTACAAATGCCGTCGCTACCGGCCATTGCCAAAGTCGAAGCGATGACCGGCAAGCCTGTTATTACCGCAGCCGTCGCGACCACCTACGCGATCCTGAAGAAACTGGGACTCGAAGCTATCGCGCCGGGTGCCGGTGCGCTTTTGTCTGGCGCCTACTAAGTGACCCCGTCCGCGAGATTTCTAATGCATTCACCTACGACTTATCGCTATGGTGGGCACGTCCACGCAAACGGTATCCGTCAGCACTACCTGAGATTTGGTGGTGCTGAATGTGCCGGCACAGTGCATGACCCCGTTATTGTGGTTCCGGGAATCACGAGCCCGGCCGCGACCTGGGCGTTCGTTGGCGAATGTCTGGGAAGCAGATTCGATACGTACGTTCTCGACGTGCGCGGCCGCGGACTTTCGTCGGCAGGCGACGGACTCGATTACAGCCTTGATGCGCAAGCCGCGGATTTGATTGCGTTTGCGGACAAGCTTGGACTCAAACGATACAGCGTACTGGGGCACTCGATGGGCGCCCGCATTGGGGTTCGGGCCGCGCGACACTTTCCGGCAGGGTTCGCCCGCCTCGTGATGGCCGACCCGCCAGTCTCCGGGCCTGGACGTCGCGCGTATCCGTCAAAGTTGCCGTGGTACGTCGACTCTATAAGGCAGTCACGCATTGGCATGGACGCCGATGCAATGCGCGTGTTCTGCCCGACGTGGACGGAAGAGCAACTGGCACTGCGGGCGCAATGGCTACCGACATGCGATGAGCGTGCTGTGCGCGATAGCTTTGATGGTTTTCACAGCGATGACGTGCATGTGGATATCGGAGAGATCGCCATCCCGCTCCTGCTGATGACGGCGGAGCGCGGTGACGTAGTCCTCGAGGACGACGTCAGGGAGATTCGCGCATTAGCCCCGCAGCTCTTGCACGTTCGTGTGGCAGCAGCAGGCCACATGATTCCCTGGGACAACGAGCCGGGTTTCTATCGCGCGTTGGGGGATTTCCTTGGGGAATCGGTGGGCGTTTCGCCCGCCGGGCACGAATCTGTCGATTGAGGAGTATCACATGCCAGTCAGTGACTATCAGATGATGACAGCCTGGACGACCGTGCTGAAGCTGTCCCGGCTTGAGGCCGGGCAGACAGTGACGATTCTGACAAGTGCGTCGACTCATCCACAAACCCTTTCAACCGCGGTGATAGCAGCTCAGGCAATGAGCGCTGTGGTGAACAGGCTCGATTTGCCGCCCGTTAATGGAGAGAAGTCTTTGAGCCGGGACGCGCTCGCATACCTGGGGACGACGCCTCTCACGGGCAATCGAGCCGCAATTGCCGCGCTGAAAGAGAGCGACCTCGTTCTGGATCTGATGACACTGCTCTTTTCTCCGGAGCAGCTGGATATCTTGAAGTCTGGGACAAAGATCCTCCTCGCGGTAGAGCCGCCTGAAGTGCTCACGCGGCTTGTTCCGTCGGAGGCCGACCGGGAGCGCGTCCTTGCGGCTCAAGCGCGTATCGCTCGCGCGCGGGAGATGCATGTCGTCTCCAGGTCTGGAACCAACCTGCGCTGTCCGATTGGCGAGTTCGAACCCATCGCCGAATATGGCTACGTCGATCAACCCGGGAGGTGGGACCACTGGCCAAGTGGCTTCGCGCTGACCTTTCCGGACGAGGGTGGCGCGAACGGGCGCATTGTCATCGACAAGGGGGACATCCTCCTGCCACAGAAGTACTACGTTTCCGAACCTGTCGAGCTGACCGTTGAAAACGGATTTGCCACGCGGATAGAGGGTGGTGTCGACGCCGAACGGCTTGCGGACTACATGGAGACCTTCAATGACCCGGAGGCATATGCAATCTCCCACATCGGTTGGGGACTGCAGCCGCGTGCCCGGTGGTCGACGCTGGGCCTCTATGACCGGGAAGCGACGATAGGAATGGATGCGCGCGCGTTCGAAGGAAATTTCCTCTTTTCGCTCGGGCCGAACAACGAGGCAGGAGGAAGTCGAACGACGGCCTGTCACATCGATATCCCGTTACGACACTGCGATGTGTTCCTCGATGGCGAGGCGGTAGTGCGCAACGGCGTAGTCTCAGACAACGGTGGGCATCGAAATGAGAAGTGACATTGAGACATATCGACGTCAGAGCTTCGGCGCCGAGCTGGCAGCCGAACCACCGTTTGGGTTACTAATTATCGACTTCGTGAACGGGTTCGCGGACCCCGAGGTGTTTGGTGGCGGCAATATTGCCGACGCTATTTCGAACACCGTGCCCTTGCTCAAGTACGCAAGAGAGAAACGCTGGCCCGTCGCCCATACGCGAATCGTGTTCGCCGATGACGACGCTGACCAGAACATCTTCACGTTGAAGGTGCCTGGAATGCTGGCCCTGAAGGAGGCTGACGCCAGCAGTGCAGTTGTCCCCGCACTGACGCCACGTGAGGGCGAACTGGTCGTGCGCAAAACCGTGCCCTCTGCGTTCTTCGGCACTTCGCTCGCGGCATGGCTCACGCACCGCGGCGTCAAGACGCTTTTGATTGCCGGTGCGGTGACGAGTGGCTGCGTGCGTGCGAGCGTCGTCGATGCGATGCAGCACGGGTTCCGGCCCTTCGTGCTGGCCGACTGCGTGGGAGACAGAGCGCTCGGGCCGCATGAGGCGAATCTCTTCGACATGGCGCAGAAGTACGCAACCGTGCTGACGCGCGACGAAGCACTTAAGAAACTGGAAGAAGTCTAGCGCCCGACAACTGTACGGTGGCTATCGGCTGCGTTGATAAACAACGAATCCGTACGCGCCGTTCAACTGAGCTTGCTCTCACAGAGGCAGGGATTGTAGTGAACGCATTCCGCAAAATCCTGAAAGCATGGTTACAACAAACATAAGGATTGCGGCTCCCCATTTTTTTCGTTGTGTTTGGAGATAACGATGAATTCTACCCCTGTCGGGTCAGCCGGCATCGCCGTGCAACGGACAGCGATGAGCCGAAATGACATCAAAACCCTCACCCTGGCTTCTTTAGGAGGTGCGCTCGAGTACTACGATTTCATCGTTGCGGTTTTCTTTACAAAGCTGCTTGCGACAGTGTTCTTTCCTGAACATACGCCGGAGTGGCTCGCACAACTGGAGGTGTTTTGCATCTTCGCGGCGGGATATCTTGTGCGTCCGATTGGCGGGGTATTTTTTGCCCATTTTGGAGACCGCATTGGTCGCAAGAAGATGTTCTCGCTCAGCCTGTTTCTGATGGCGGCACCGACGCTGCTCATCGGCCTGCTTCCAAGCTATGCGACATTTGGCATTGGCGCGCCGCTGTTGTTTCTACTCTGCCGGGTGCTTCAGGGCTTATCCGTCGGCGGCGAAGTTCCAGGGGCCTGGATTTTTTGTTCTGAGCATGTGAGACGGGACCGTGTCGGACTCGCATGCGGCCTCCTCATGGCCGGATTGTGCCTCGGCATTCTGCTTGGTTCATTGAGCGCAAAGTACCTGCTTGGCAATCTCGCCGCAGGCGACCTGAAGGCGTGGGGCTGGCGTATGCCCTTCATCGCCGGCGGCGTGTTTGGGCTCATCTCCGTCTACCTGCGCAGATATCTTCACGAAACGCCCGTTTTCGAAGCTCTGCGAGTGGCACGTGAAGCCGACAAGCGGCTACCGCTTGCAGTGGTGCTGACGGAGCACAGGCGCGCTCTGGTCATTTCCGGCCTAGCGACGTGGGTTTTCTCGGGCGTTTTTGTGCTGTATTTTTTGTATACGCCCACGTTCCTGCAGTCGCAATTCCACATTGAAGCGAAGGAAGTGTTTGCCAACAACTCGTGGGCAATCTTCGGCCTCATCGTCGGAAGCGTAGTCGCCGGCGTGGCAGCAGACAGAATAGGAGGTGGCCGCGCCTACACTATCGGCTGTGTCGCGATGCTGGTCATCTGCGGCGCGTTCTATCTGACCTTGGGGCGTACCGGTGGCGCGGTGTGGCCGTTGTATATCGCCGGCGGCTTCCTTATTGGCACAATCACGCTTGGTCCGTACATCATCGTCAAGAGTTTCCCGGCCGAGGTGCGGTTCACTGGATTCGCACTCTCCTACAACACGGCCTACGCGCTGTTCGGCGGAACTGCTCCAGCTATTGCGTCCTTCCTCGTCGGCAAGCAAGGTCTCACTATGGCTCCGGCATGGTATCTCGCGGCGCTATGCGTGCTCGGCGCCGTCGTTGGGGTGGTCTGGAAGAGCTCAGTAGATGACGCTGCTGGAAACGTACATTGATAGAACGTCGCTGACGCCCGGCTTTATACGGCAGCGAGTCAGGTCGCCGAGGATGCGTATTCCACGTAAATCGAGCAGCCGTTCCGCGGCAAAGCGAGGTGAACGAAAAGGCGGCCTTGCGGCACCTGCTCGCAATGCCTGGAAGGCGCGCGCAAGTTAGCATCGCCCTCATGCCCCTCCTCGAAAGCAGGAGAATCCCCACAGCGTCATCTTGAACGACAAGTGATAGTGTTGTAGCAGATTGACGAGTCCAAAAACGGTAAGGGCCCACGTCGAGAAAGGGAACGCCCTCAAGCGTACCCCACTTGCGCTCGATGATAGTCGCCGACCCGAAACGTCACTTCATGGATGCCCGCGATGCATTGGGAGACCCTCTGGCCGGGCGAGGCTACCATCGCAATCCGTCCCGCTAGATCCACAATGCGTGCGAGTCTTCCAGCGCGGGTTCGAACAACCGAGATCGACCCACAAGCGCCGTTAGCGTCGAATCAGCGGATGACCGCTTCCAGCGCAGGATGAGACCATGACAGTCGACGCCGGATTGTTAGCCTTCGTCGGAACCGCGCCGACATAGGCAGTACAGCCATCCCCTTTTTCTATAGTTCGACGCTCAGATCTGTTTCGGCCCAATCAATCTCGCCGCGGCAGGAAATCATCGGTCGACTCGCCTAATCCCAGACCTTGAAGGCCTTTGAGCACGGTGCTGCAACGCCCTTATCTACGCTCTCACCGCGGAATTCACTCCTTATCTCTTTTTGGTCTTAACAGACGATTTTTTATTATTAACAGTTATGACACATTACTGTCATATTTACTTGGGACCAACCTAACGACAGAGAAAAAATGGCTAAAACAACTATTGTGGCAACGATCGGCCCAGCATCTGACAACCCTTCAACTCTTTTGGCTTTACACCGCGCTGGCATGACCGTCGCGCGGTTAAACGGGTCACATAGCAGTCTGGACTGGCACAAGGCCACCATTACTCTTATCCGGGAAACGCTTCCCGAACTGCCGATTCTTTTAGATATACCCGGACGCAAAATCCGAACGATTCAACTACGCGTGGAACCCTCATTTAACGTCGGTGATCGTGTGATTCTCACGACCGACTTGTCTCATGACGGCAGCGAGAAGGTCCCCGTTAACTATGCTGAGTTTCATTCGAAGCTCCGGGTAGGCGTACGCATCTATGCGGACGATGGCACGCTGTCGTTCCGAGTCGAGAAAGTTAGTGGAAGGGATGTACAAGTTGTCGCCGAGACGGCAGGGGCGCTCAAAAGCCGGAAGGGGATTAACGTTCCAGAAATTGACCTGGGCCAAGAGTTGGTAACGCAACGCGATCGCGAAATGATCACGTTCGCCAAGAGGACAGGAGTCGATTTTGTTGGCATTAGTTTTGTCGAGTCTTCCCGGCACGTAGAAGCGATTCGTAGCCTAATAGATGCTGCCACGCCTCAAATCGTCGCCAAAGTCGAAAACCAGGGTGGACTCGATCATCTTGATGAGATCGCCCAGGCAACGGACATCATCATGATCGACCGCGGTGATCTTTCGGTTGAAACCAGCATCGACCACGTATCGATTTATCAAAAAAAGATCATCTCTGCTGCCCAACAATATGGAAAACCTGTAATCGTCGCGACGGAACTGCTTCACAGCATGATCGAAAGTCCACTGCCGACCAAGGCAGAGATCAGTGACGTGACGAATTCAGTTATCGACGGTGCATCCGCGGTTATGCTTTCCGGGGAGACGGCCGTCGGCAAATTTCCTGTGGAAGCCGTTGCGCGTCTGCGCAGCATCGTTACCTTGGCCGAAGCCCACAGGCACGCGTCAGCTCCGGCACTCGCGAACACAGCCGCCAGTCATAACGACTTGCGAGCCGCAACGCAAGCACTGGCCCGCACCCTTCCCATCTCGAAGATTGTGGTGCTATCGCGAACAGGCTATGCCGCACGGCTCGTCTCTATGGCACAGATTCAGCAGCCAATCATTGCTGTTGGCAACGACACCGCTCTTGTGCGCGCCTGGAACTTATTGCCCGGCACGGTTGGCGTCCATTTGCCGAATGTGAACATAGCTGCCGACAGCGCGGGCACCATCACACTCGAAGCACTGTGGTCGTCTGGTCACATCACACAGAGCGACGTTGTTCTCGTGGTCCTGGCGACGACTAACGACGCCGACGCATCGCTGAGTTTCCTCCAGACCGTGCGGGTGGGTCAACTTGCAGAACAACAGGCTTGGCCACTCGCTGAGAGCCTGGAGGCGGCATAGCATGAACGACGTCTATCTGCTTTCGGCAATCATTGCCTTGCTGGCCGTGGTTCAATCCATTTTTGGAATGGGCATCCTCGTATTTGGTACCCCTACGCTTCTGCTGATCGGATTCGACTTTACGACGGTGCTCGGCCTCTTGCTTCCGTCGTCGATCGCGATCTCCTCGATTCAGGTGTGGTCAGGACGCAATCGACCATTGCCGGCCCGAGAACGGGTCAATATGAAGATCTGCGCGCTTGTCGTAGTGGCGTCGCTGGCGATACTGATGTACACAAATCTTAAGGCGCGGGCCGATATCCTTATAGGCCTCACGATGCTGAGCGCCGCAGCAATCCGATACTCCCGACGCCTGCAGACACAGTTGCAAGCGTTCGTGCTGCGCCAAGGTCGCGCGTACGTCGGCGTGATGGGGCTCGTCCATGGGCTAACCAACATGGGCGGCGCTTTGCTCGCCGTCTACGCCGTGAGCGGCTATAGCGAAAAGGACCAGGTGCGTTTGGCCATCGCCCGCTACTACCTGGTGTTTGGTGCGATCCAACTGTGCACGCTCGCGGTCTTGAGACGATCTGCATTGAGTTGGGAAGGCCTTGCAGTCGCACCGATTGCGGTCATTGTTTACTTCTCTGTCGGCAACCTCCTATTCAAACGCGCCGGTGCTCCGCTGTATGAACGCGCTATGACCGCGTTTATCGGTGCCTATGGTGCGGTGGTGTTGGCTAAGACGTTCATTTAACGGAGAGCGCCATGCAAAGCGTTTTTACAGCGCTCGCCCCGATCTTTGCCCTCATTCTTATGGGTTTTATCCTTCGCCAGCGCCGAATGCTGGCCGATGAATTTTGGCTACCATGCGAAACGCTCAACTACTACTATATGTTCCCAGCGTTGATGTTCAGCCAGGTGGCAAAAGCAAACTTGACACAGTTTCCGATTCGCCCCATAGCCATTGCGATTCTCGGAGCGGTCGGAACCGGCGCACTGGTGCTGTATGCCTGGCGCATCTGGAGCCAGCAATCAGGCGCAGTTTTTTCTTCTGTGATTCAAGGCGCACTGCGACCCAACACCTACGTGGGCGTCGCAGCCGCGGCAGCGATGTATGGAAGTGTTGGTCTGACGTTGACGTCTATCAGCATTGCGGTCGCAATCCCTTTGCTTAATGTGGCATCGATCATCATCCTGATGCATTACGGGAGCGGCGGCGCCCCAACGAGCCGGCAAATCATGAGCGCGTTGCTGAAGAATCCCGTGATCATGGCCGTGTTACTTGGCGCGCTCTTTAATGTGAGCGGTCTTTCACTGCCGAGTACGTTTTCGAACATTCTTTCAATTCTTGGAGCGGCGTCATTGCCATTAGGTCTTCTCGCCGTAGGTGCTGGGCTTGATATGAAAGCAGCAAAGGAGGCGCGGGGGCCCGTTCTGCAGTCGTCGTTTATCAAACTATTGCTCGTCCCGCTACTTACACTCTGGATAGGCGTGAGTCTCGGAATTCATGGGCCAGCGTTGACGACGATCGTTTTGTTCAACTCGCTGCCATGCACCCCATCGGCATACATTATGGCGAAGCTCTTAGGCGGAGATCATCAGTTGTCGGCCGGAATTATTACGATTCAGACGGCGCTGGCAGCAATCACTATGCCGCTCGTTCTATTCATTTCGCATCGGTAAAACAGTGTGCTGGTCGGACCCGGCATGGGACAAGCCGGCATGTCGCTTCGCTGCAGCCGCCGCGTTTGCAACCAGTACGAGACTGCCCTCGACGTGGCTAACTCGTACGCAACCAGGCAGGTCGTTCTGTTGCAAACCCACCATCTAACTGCGTGCTTTTGTCGTAAATGATATGAATAGGAACTTGGACGGAGCAGGACACAAGTCGGGCGCAAATGTTGAAGGCTTAACTGAATTGGCAGCCTATTTAACCGATCTCGTGGCGCGCGGAGCGTTAGATGCGGGCTTTGCCCACAGGCTTGCACGAGAAGTGAGGACAGAGGCTGGCCCCGGTAATGTCGACAACGAGATGGCCTGGATTGAACTGCAACGTGCCTTAAGCTGCTTTGATGCCGAGGTAAACAGGGCAAAAGCCAATGGTTTTGTTCGAGCACTGGCTCGGCTGCGCGAAGCCGACCAAATGCCCAAAGGTGGTTGATCAACGTCGCCCCGAGCCGACTGCGATGACCCGTTTTTGCCCGTCGCAAACCGGCGATGGGGGGATACTCGCGGCCGTCCAACGGGGTCGCGACTGAGCGACGTCTCGTTGAATGACGGGGCAGATTACCTCGCGCTTCAACATGAAGACAGAGTCGGTTTCCTCTCCCTGATCACTACCGTTGGCCGGAGCCGCTTACCGCGCGAGCGGTTTCGTCCACTGGCCGAACCCGGTCCCTTGCCGAACTTCCGTACCCAACCCATTTCAGTCTATCGGCCCACTGACATAGTCGTCCGATCTCCGTTCAACATGAGACGCTCACCGATCAAGCGCGCCCTCATTCGGCTCGGCGCTCTGGACACTTTCTGCCACGATTGCCCCCGCTACAGCAACTTGCGACGCTCCAGCTCCTCTGATAACGACCCTGCGCCGGTGAACACGTGCCCGTGAAGACCTGCATTGATTGCACCCTCCGCATTTACCTCAAGGTCGTCAATAAACAGGGTCTCGGCTGCGCTAACACCGAGGGCATCAAGGCAGCGAAGATATGTATGAGCTGCCGGCTTGGCCGCACCGAATGAGGCCGATGCGTATACGTGAGGGCCAAAGAGTTCAGCCACCGCGGGATTGAGATACTGGATGTTTTCAGTCACCAGTCGACAATTGTTGGTTAGAACGGCTACGCGGTATCGCGCGGACAGTTTTCTAACAAGCGCGAGCACTTCGAAATTGGGCGACATCGATGCGCGGCGTGCAACCAGCCAATCATCGCGCGTGACGTGACAACCCAGGATTTCTCCCATCGCCGTCAGATACTCTTCGTCGCTTATCAAGCCGGCGTCTGCACTAGCTTCCAACCCGGATTCCCAAATGGCCTCGCGGACAGTTTCATATGTTCGGCCTGATACCACTGAGAGGTGATGGACCCGTGCCGAGCGGTCGTAGTGAGACAGGACGTCGTCCATATCAAACAGGACAAGAGATATCAATGCTGTCATTCGGTAAGTTCGTACGCTAAACGCAAAAATTAAAGTGCCGTTTGGCAATGCGCCTTCGGATGGCTGGGGCTCGTATTGTGCGTTGGTGAATCACAAGTTCGACAGATACAGTCGATCACTCCCGGATCTGAACAGCCGTTGCGAACGGTCGAAACGGGGAGCCTTGTGCCCCACCATCGGACGATGTTTGCTCCGACCGCTCTTGTTGCGCGTTCACTCACATTCGTCGTTTGACCTGTTGTCCGGCGGGCTATCCGGCCCCTTACCCCGAGATTTCCTCACTCGACGCAGCGTGGCTCCGATCTGACCGGCGATGTCTCGGATCGACGAGCGCATGTACCAGGGCCACCACGCCAGGTGATAGAACCACACGAACGCTGCGCGATACCCGCGGAGCCACTCCCGGCGGATACCGGCTGAAGGAAAGCTCTCAAGGGGGCGGTGTCCGAGCGCCATCACGCCGATCGTCATCCAGACAACCGCCACCACGAAAGTGGGAAGGGACAGCAAGCAGGCCGCAATAAACAGCGCGAGCGGTAGGCAGAGGATAATTGGCGAGCGATTTTTCATGTCGTTTTCGCGCCAGCATAATCATTACGATTTTTCAGCTTATAGCATTTCGCGTGGTGCAACCGACCAGGTTTTCTGTCATTTTTGCACCGCTAATTGCAGATGTTCCTGGTGGGCTATTCTGCACGTTGAAAACCCCAAGCTGATTCACCTCACCTCTATACACGCAAACATCACCTCGTAGACTGAAGAGCATGAAAGATCGATCCACAATCGTATGCGTACGCGATGGCAAGGTGCTTCTGGTCGCCCGCGCGCGCTCACGATGGTCGCTTCCCGGCGGCACGATAAAACGGTCCGAATCGCCGCTGGACGCCGCCCTGCGCGAACTGGAAGAAGAGACTTCGCTCGCTGGAGTGGAACTTACGTACCTGTTCCAGTTTGGCGGCCTCAGCAAACACCACCACGTTTTCCGTGCCGATATTCGTCAGGGCGCATCCGCTGAAGCGCGTAGCGAAATTTCGCGTTGCCGGTGGTTCAACCCGGGCAAAATCTCAACGCTCGTCACGAGCATACCGACCCGGGAAATCGTCCAACTTTTCTGCACGCACGAAAATCGTGCCGAGGTGCCGCCGGCGGTCATAGAAAAACCGGATGAGCTCGTTCACCGGACGGCCCAACCTCATTTCAACGTTACCGGCACGCCTTCGCAGCAGACTTAACGTGTCACTATCGAAGGAAAATTGTGATAGGTAATATCGAGCTGTTGTCGCGCCTCGTCCTGGCAGCGCTACTCGGAAGCGTCATCGGCTTTGAGCGCGAAAGATTGAATTGGGCGGCCGGTTTGCGCACGCACATGCTTGTATGCGTCGGGTCGTCGTTGATCATGCTGGTATCAGCCTTCGGATTTGCGGATGTGCTGGGCGAAAAGAACGTCGTCCTCGATCCTTCCCGGGTTGCCGCGCAGGTAGTGTCAGGCATCGGTTTCCTGGGCGCAGGGTCGATCCTGTTGCGCGGGGAGATCGTGCGTGGGCTGACAACTGCCGCGAGTCTCTGGTCCGTGGCGGGAATCGGTCTGGCAGTCGGCGGAGGGATGTACACGGCTGCCATCGGCGCGACGATCATTATTCTGATTATTCTCGTCGGTGTGAAGCCGCTGGAACGTCGCTTCATTTCGGTCAAACAACAGCGCAACATAACCCTGCTGGTCGAACGCGGCAGTGTATCGCTTGACAGTGTTCACAACGCCCTGGGAACGGGAAGTGTCCGGGTGAAGCAGTTCATCGTCCAGCAGTCGGAAGACGACCCTGAACTCGACGAAGTGCAGATTGGGCTATCGCGCGCGACGGCCAGCGAGTTCACGACGATCAGTGCGCGCCTCGCAGCAATGTCCGGTGTCCGTGAGTGCCGGAATGGCAGATGAGAGTGGAACAGGCAATGACGCGTACTTATGAATATCACGGGTACACCCTTGTGGTGGCCGTCGAATCCGACCTTAGCTCGCAGCTTGGCGGCGCTGCTGCATGCGTAGGGTACGTGGCGATCGTCAGGATCTTTCAGGCGGACAATGCGGTCGCCATGTTTTCGCCGCTGCGCTTCGGGGAGGCCGGCGGTCTTCCGTTTGTGACGGAAGCAGATGCCCTGATGGGTGGTTATAGCGCAGCACGGCGAATTGTCGATGATCTTTTCAGTCACGAGAGCCAATAGGCCTCGGCGACTAATCGACAGGCGGTCTTGAACGCGCACGGATCAAGCGCCGCCAAGTGAACCGGATACGCTCGACGGCGAATTGGTTCTTCCTGCCTTCTACGTCGTCTAAGGGAATTGGGGCGACTGATTTCGAAAGCGCGGGCGGAAACTCGTGCGCACGTGGCTGAAGGGAGATGCAACTCATAACCCGGAGGTGCTTTCTTTGACCGTCAGGAAAACCTGACAAAAAAATCATCCATTCACAAACCTTTGCCGGTGGTTTTCAGGGACTCCCGTATCTCAAGCTTATTCGGAAACATGCCGTAAAACATGGTAAGCGGTATGCAGACGGAATCCGCTTTGAGTCTGATCGATTCGATGAGATCACCGGTGACTCATCCGAAAAAATCCTCAATTCTCATGGCCAGGATACGGACAAATCATGACAGGCAGTTTCCTTCGCTTCAAAAATCTTCGCATCGGTGTGCGCCTCACAATCGCGTTCGCCCTCGCGGCCCTACTCACAGTGGTGCTCGGTGCGACGGCATTTGTCAAGCTCACGAAAATCACAAATGAATGGACCGATTTTGAATCGGTCACCCTCACCAGGCTAAAGGTTTTGCAGCACGCGAAAGGTACTTTCGGCGACGCCGTTCACAATTACAAGGACTATGTGCTTCGTGGAGGCGACTACAAGGCGAAGTTCATGGCAAACCTGGACGATATCGACACTGCCGTCAAAACGGTCGAAACAGGAGAGCAACTCGGTCCAGATGAACAAGCAGCGAGCGCGGCACTTTTCGACTCGACAAGGGCGTATCGGGCGTCGATGGAGCGGCTGTCTTCCCTTGTTGAATCCGGGGCAGCGATTGATGTTCGGGACAGGAGCGTTGCTGGCGCAGACAAGCCGATCGGGAAGGCGTTGGACGCACTGATCCAGATCGTTATGCAGCGTACGACCGAACAGGGCGCGGCGATTACCACGTTGGCGCATGTCGCAGAAGTCGCTGTTGTGGTCGTCACAATTGCAGCGATGATTGCCGCGACATTGCTTGCCTACTTCATGACGAAAAGCATCACCCGACCGATCGGGGCTGCCGTGACAATCGCCAAGGCCGTAGCGAACGGTGACCTCACGAGCGAGATCATCGTCGACCGGACCGACGAAACGGGGCAATTGCTGGGTGCCTTGCACAGCATGAATGAGCGCGTCTCCGATGTTGTCCGTCACGTTCACCAGACCGCCGAGTCCGTCGCGACGGCATCGGCGCAAATCTCGGCCGGCAACGACGACCTGTCGCGACGAACAGAGCAGCAGGCTGCGTCCCTGGAAGAAACGGCGGCAAGCATGGAGCAACTGACGGCGACCGTTAAACACACTGCCGAGAACGCCATGCAGGCGAGCGCATTGGCGAATGCCGCTTCCGAAGCGACGGGCGGTAGTAGCGCAGAGGTAAGCCGTGTTGCCGGAACCATGAATCAACTGGCGACCGGCGCCCAGCAAATGAGCAGCATCATTGGTGTCATCGAGGGAATCGCGTTTCAGACCAACATACTGGCACTGAACGCGGCTGTTGAGGCTGCTCGTGCGGGAGAACAGGGGCGTGGCTTCGCAGTGGTCGCGTCAGAGGTCCGCATGCTGGCGCAACGCAGCGCGGGGGCAGCGAAAGAAATCAAGGACCTGATCCTGACTTCCAATGAACGGGTCGCGAGCGGCGCGTCGCTGGCTCAGGGGGCGGGCAATTCCATGCGCGAGGTAAGCACGACCGTTGCGCGGGTTACTGCCCTAATGGGCGAAATATCAGGCGCGTCCCGCGAACAAAGCACTGGTATCGAGCAGGTCAATCAGGCCGTCTCGCTTATGGATGAGGTCACTCAGCAGAACGCAGCCCTCGTCGAACAGGCGTCTGCCGCGGCAGCGTCACTGGTTCGGCAGACGGTCGAGTTGAAAAAACGAATTTCTTTTTTCAAAGTGCGCCCGCTAGCCGTATCGCTGGGAGGTACTTGATCGGATCTTCCGGGATCGGCGCAACCAGGCGCAATGGGAGCCACCGTTCGATCATCGATTCTTGAATGCAAAAACGACAACGAGGACTGCGACAAGCGCTGCAAGCCATTTCAAACTGGCGACAAGCTTGCTGAGCTTGTCCACCAATGCACTTATCGAATTCACCTCGCTAACATTTGTTTGCTGTTGCCCCTCGGGTGATCTCCCGCTGTGGTCGAGCCGGCCGAAGCTGACTTTCCCGAAATCGAGTGCGAGATGAACAACGTATCCGCTCGCGATTTCCGGCGATTCCGCAGTGCTGTCTTCCTTGCCTGGCCGGAGGAACAGATACGCTTCCCCAGGGAAGTCAGCACACACCGGCCCCAACGTATAAACGTTCCTTAGACACAGGCCGACCTTGACCGCAGCAAGCCGGCCGGCCTCAACGCCCTCGATGAGCGCCTTCATGCTGCTTTCCGGTACATGGCAAGACACCCACCACTGATCGGGTTCCTGCATCTCCCTGTCCGGGCGGTTATAGCCGAGCCTTGCAGTGCCCAGTGGGACGTCCGAGAAAGTTGTACCGAGCGCGTCTTGCCATTCCCGAAGGCCATGCCGGTCTGCCGAACGGATTTCCCTGGCCGCAAAGCAGATCTGGACCACGCGCGTGCTGTTCACGGGTTCCCCAATAATTGACAGGCGAACTTCATCGAAGGAAGCCGTCCCACGGACGCAGGTAGTAAGGGTGGATTGCGTTCCTCCCTCTGCGGGTTCCAGTTGCTGAACGACCTGAAGATCCTGCAAGGTAAGCCAGAGTGAGCTTGCAGGGTAATACATCGTCTCGTTGCCATCAGGCCCGACGTGTTCGAGCGAGTGGCCACTGCTCTCTCGCACGCTAATTCCGCGACTCCCCGCGCGATAGGCCACATGTTGTTTTTTATCGAGGCGCGGATGGGCGCTCGCCGCGAGTTGCTCCGGATCCGGCGGTGTCAGGTAAGTCCTTGCCGCGCTGTTCAGGCTATCCAGAATATCGCCACGCTGGCGGATCTCCACGATGAACTGCCGCTCGCGATCTGTCGGTGCCGCACGCGTGCCCGACAGGATCTCGCCAAAACGATCGGCGAGTCGAAGTGGGTTGGGTGCTGCGGTTTCGGCTCCCCCCTTCGGAATCTGACTCACGGTAGGATCGATGCCAGGCGGCGGAGCAGCGACCGTCACGAGCGAAGGCAGTAACCGGGTTAAGAGGCTCGCATAGAGGGGAAGTATTGGCAGGAATACACCGGCGAGAACCAGATTGAACAGCGTGTGAAAATCCGCAACCACACGTGCGTTGTCCGGTTCCATGGTAACCATGAAGCGGCCGATTGGCCCGAGCGCCGCGAGGGCCGCCACAACGCCGATTAATCGCGTGAGCAGGTTTCCGACGGGTAGGCGCTTCGATACGGGATCGTATGGTCCCGTGCCCGCCAGAACGGGGTTGATGGCGGTGCCGAGGTTCGCACCCATCACCAGTGCAAAGGCCGTATTGGGAGGAACCACGTTCCGCGCGCAAAGCGAGGTGATGAGCAGAACAGCCGCGACGTTCGAATCCGCGGCCCACGTCAAACCCGCAGCGAGCAGAACATCGACGACCGGTACGGTGGATGCAGCGCCCAGCAGCATGCGCAGGCTGGGGGCATCCTCGTAATCGGTCATCAGTTCAAGCAGATGGTGCAGCGCGAGCAGCATCAAGCCCAGACCAATGAACATGCGTCCCAGGTCGTGTGCACGTGTGTTCGATACCTTGCGGAACATCAGCGCGCCGACAAGGATCAGGGCCGGCGAAATGGCTGCCGCGAGGTCGAAGGACAGTACCTGCACGATCAATGTCACGCCGACGTTTGCGCCAAGCATTACCGCAAGCGCTGGCACAAGTCCGACGCCCCCCTCAGCAGCGACGCCCTCAATCATGAGTCCGGTCGTCGTGCTGCTTTGCAATACCGCGGCCGCACCCGTCCCGGCTAGGAAAGCCCGGAAGCCACCACGCAGCGACCTGCCGAGGAGTGACCGAAGTCCGACGCCGAATGCCCGGTGCATGCCGGTTTGAACCATCTGGGTGCCCAGCAGCAGCAGAGCAACGGAGCCAGCAAGATCGATCAGCGTGAACGTCGTTATCATGATTCGGACTCCTGGCGTCCAACCGTTGCCCATGCGACTTCGCCACTGCTCCGCCCTTGCGTGGCCAGGCGTCGCAGCGAATCGATGCCGGTTGCTTGAACCCCCTAAGCATGGCTGGCACTCAACTACCCGGGCGCGTGGTCAACACGCTAGAGTTGCGTAAGCAAAAAAGTGCCCGATCGCGTAGTGAGCCAGTCTAACGCGATATCTTCCCGATTGTTGGAGGGGAAAACAACAATTCTTCACGGATTCTCGCATTCGGCTTCGGGGCGCCTGTCGGTATAGCACCTACCTCAGTCTGAGAAGACGCGGCAAAGTGATTTTGCTTTGGGCGGCTCATCGACCCATAAGCGTCAACCAGTTCTTAGCGAAGGATGACCGCTTCTCGCGCCAAAGCGGCCAGTCACGAACGGGCGCCGTTATTGCGGCTTGATATTGCGCGACCGAAGTTCATAGGTTCGCCCGCAAGAAAGCAATTACCTGGGTCTCGATTTGACGATGAATCGACGTTCGATCGACTCCTGCCCCGTCTTGGCAAATCAGCGTTTCGGTGGCCGCAATCTGCGCCGGACATGGATCAATAAATACAAAATGACTTCCGGGGACCACGTTCAGTTTCGGAGTCACCGGCAATCCCGATGCCACTGCGAGCACATTCTGGGTTGCGTTGAGATACGCATCGCTTTGAGGACGGTATCCGTGCGCATTCGCCGCCATCAGGTTGCGCGCTGCGCGCTTCCGGACGGCTATTCCTCAGCTACGTACGCGAAATATGTGCGTAATCCCTGGACCAGGGAAATCCCTTGACCCGCCGGCAATCGAAATATCTCGCTCCAACTCGGACACGATGGCCGTTCGGCTAATGGAGTAGACCTGCAAATTAACTTGCATCCCGATCAAATACTGTATAAATTTACAGTACTGTGTTTACATACAGGATCGGCCATGAACCAGCTCATCCGCATCTTGAACGACGGTGATCGCGAAACACTTGCGTGGTTGCGCAAGCATGTCGGAGACGTACGCGTGGCTGACGCGGCGCGACATCTGGGAGGCAACGGCAAACCCTATCTATCAGCGGTGTGCCGCTATCTCGGCGTACGTCCACCAACGCCTCATCAACATATCCGGCCCGTTGAAGACTGTACGGTCGGCGATAACTATCTTGCCCAGATCCGCCAGTTATTGGCGCAGCGAAACCAGGCGTTGTTGAAGCATCAGATTTGATGCTGCGAATTGCCGCGAGTCCTCAGGAAAATAACAGTATGAGTAACGACTCCGCTCTTGATATGGATGTCCAAGACATCAATCCTGTCGCCCTCGAACGCGCACTTCGCAGCGCGTCGCTCGACCTCCAGCAGATCATTGCCACGGTCGCAGGTCGTCACCTCGACAGTGGCCGTCGCCGCTACTCAAGCAGCGCGCAATTGCCGACCTGGCGCACGCTGCTGACAATCGACGAACAGGTCTTTGAGAATCGGGGCTTCCTGGCGCGGCACAGCGAGGCAGTGCGCTCCACGTTTATCCGATTTGAGGACAGTCGTTTGTCCGGAATGGATCTCGACGAACCCGTCGACTGGCGACGTGACGACGACAACTTGCCAGCCGTGTACCTGCTCGTGCGCGCATTGGTACAGGCGGACGCTACCCATGCGGCCACTCAGGACTAATGCGCCGATACAACTTTGAACTCCCGATCTGCGCCCAGCCGCCATCGAAAAAATAAGGTTTCAATATCGCCGATCCAGTGTTCTGTCGAGTAAACAAGAAAGCCCGCATCACGCGGGCTTTCTTTAGTGCATCTATCGATTAGAACTTGTGGCGAATGCCAACAGTTACCGTAGCCTGCTTGTTGGAACCCGAGTCGCCGGTTGCCGAGCCGATAACAGCAACAGCGGCCGTGCCC
The DNA here is from genome assembly GCF_030464785.1 of Paraburkholderia sp. SEWSISQ10-3 4. Lineage (NCBI taxonomy): Bacteria > Pseudomonadati > Pseudomonadota > Betaproteobacteria > Burkholderiales > Burkholderiaceae > Paraburkholderia > Paraburkholderia sp. SEWSISQ10-3 4. The sequence continues at coordinate 53,236 of NZ_JALPRI010000009.1, read as the reverse complement.
GACGAGTCTTGCGTGCCTGATGCGGTCGTGTAGCCAGCAAATGCGTAGACATCCGTACGCTTGCTAAGCGAGTAGTCAGCTGCAACAGCGAACTGGTTGTACTTTGCCGACGAATTGCCGCTCGACTTCATGTACACATAGCCAATCTCGGTCTGCAGCGGCGCCGATACCTGCCACACTGCGTACACCGAACCCGTGTTGTACTTTTCCGTCTGCGTGAATGTCGAGCTGGCGTCTGCAGTGTATTCGGCATGGCTGAAGTAGCCGCCCAGGGTCACCGAGCCGAACACATAGTTGCCGCCGATACGGGCATTGTTGATCGACGCCGCAGTGGAGTACGCCGCGTTGACCGATGTGTTGAACAGCGAATCCCACGTCGTCGTACCGCGGTTCGTGCCGTTGCCGTTGCTCAGGTGATAGTAACCTGCGGCCAGGTTGACCGGACCGTTGCTGTATGCAGCTGCGGCTGCGTAGCTCTGACCCGAGCCCGTTGCACCAGCCACCCCACCCAACGAATACATGGTTTCGAACTGGAAGCCGGACCAGGTCGGCGACGTGTACTTGAGCGAGTTATTAACCCGCGCGCTGTTGTCGGCGTTGTCGATGTCACCCGGCGAGATGAACACACCTCCGAGGAAGCCATCGCCCTGCACCGGCTGAACCAGGTCAACCAGCGGATCGTATTGACGCCCGGCCGTGAGCGTACCCCACTTGTCACTGCTCAGGCCAACGAACGCTTGACGGCCGAACAGGCGGCTACCCTGGCCGAGCTTGCCGTTCGTCGAATTAAAACCGTTCTCCACCTGGAAGATTGTTTTCAGGCCACCACCGAGGTCTTCTGAGCCTTTCAGGCCCCAGCGGCTACCCGACTCGTTACCCGACGACATGCTGATCGACTTGCTGCCGCCGTCGTTCGAAACGTAGGTCAGGCCGGTATCAATGATGCCGTACAGCGTGACGCTGTTTTGTGCGTGAGCTACGCCGGTTGCGCCAAGCATTACCAGCGAAAGAGTTGCCAGTGTGGTCTTCTTCATCTGCGTCCTTAAGTTTGTGTTGATGAGCCTGCGGAGCGCAGAATAACTGGCGGTAAAACGTGATTGAAAATAGTGTTGGGTAAACACGACCAAAAATTAGGAATGGGAACTTTCTGCATCTTTCCCTTTCCGCATCTTTCTCGCAGGCAAAAAAAAGCTATGCAACTTCGCATAGCTAAGGTCTGGACCTGCGTGGATTACAACAAAAGAAAAGTCATCCAGACGGCCGCAAATTTAATGTTCGAGTTCCGGGAAGTAAATAGCCGAAACGGGTAACTTCATTTCCAAAACTTCCCACCCTTCCCTCGCCCCTTCCGACCGCGAGCAAACCACTCGGCATTTACAAGCGGGTATAAGGTTGCGACAACGCCTTCGCCGATCTGATGAGGTCTTCCAGCATCATCGCCCGCTTCTCCGGATCCGTATCGCGGCTTGTCATGAAGCAAAGCGCTGCAACAGGGAGACCGGTGCGATCGCGTATGGGCGCCGCCATGCAGAGTCGAAAAGTATGGGACAGACCCTCGGTGCAACAGTAGCCCTGATCAGCGGCGCGTTGGACATCGCAAAGAAAGTCCTGAAATTCAACGCGTCTGCCGTTGTCGAGGATAAAGTCTTCGTCTGGGATCAAGCTGCGAATTTCCTCCGCCCGCATATGGGCGAGCAGCAGGCGGCCCGATGCGGTCCACGGAATCGGCACCTTCACGCCGATGTCGGAACTGATGTTGAATGGTCGCGAGCTGTTCTCCGATAGAACCACGGTGTACTTGTTGCCTTCGAGCATGCACAACTGCGCGGTTTCGTCGTGCGTTCGAACGAGCGCGAGGATCGCCTGGTGGGCGCGACTGATCAGGTCGTTATGCACGGCATAGTCGGAGCCGTAGTAATGCATCTCGCGGCCGAAAAACACGCTCCCGTCGACACTCGTCTCGAGCCATCCGGCTTCAGTCAGCATGGTGACTAATTCGTAGATGCTTGAGCGTGGCGCGCCGGTCGCTTCGATCAATTCGCGCATCGTCATTGGACGCCGCGCGATATGCAACTGCTTGAGAATGCCAATGACGCGGTCCACCCCCCTGGCCCTCGATGATTCCGATGCAGACATTCCTTCAACTCCGTCGGCGATAGTGATCGCAGTTTATCTTTTGTGTGACGCGAGTTTAGCGCGTAAAGGGCGACGCCTTGCCATCACGCAGCACGAAGACGCCTGACGCCCTTCAAGGGTGCTCAATGGTCGAGCACACGATGCAGGAACTGTCGCGTACGTTCGTTCTGCGGGTTCACGAAAATCTGCTCCGGGGCGCCCTGTTCCGCGATGACGCCTTTGTCCATGAACACGACGCGGTCGGCGGTCTTGCGCGCGAAGCCCATCTCGTGTGTGACGACGACCATGGTCATCCCGTCGCGCGCCAGTCCGCGCATGACTTCGGTCACTTCGCCGACGAGTTCCGGATCGAGAGCGGACGTGGCTTCGTCGAAGAACATGATGCCCGGCTCGACGGCCAACGCTCTGGCGATCGCGACCCGTTGCTGTTGGCCACCGGAGAGCTGACTCGGGTAGTGCTCGGCTCGGTCGGCAAGCCCCACCCGGTCGAGCGCATCCATCGCACGTTTGCGTGCGTCTGCGGCGCTCATCTTGCGTGCCTTGATCAGGGCAAGCGTCACATTACCCAGCGCACTCTTGTGCGGAAACAGATTGAATTGCTGGAACACCATGCCGACATGACCCCGGATTTCCTTCGCCCGGCGCGCATCGTGCAGCGGCACTTCGTTGACCCAGACTTCGCCCGCATCGGCCGTCTCCAGACCGCTCATGATGCGCAGCACCGTGCTCTTTCCGGAGCCCGACGCCCCGATCAGCACGAGTACTTCGCCCGGCCGTACATCAAGGTTGATCTCCTTCAGGACCTGCGTAGCGCCGAATGACTTGCTGACGCCAGTGAGATTGATGATGGGCTTCGACGTAGTGACGCTGGTCATGACAGCAGGCTCCTTCTTCGGTCATGGTGCCGCACCCACTGCGACAGTGGAAAGCACACAATGAAATAAAGCACGGCAACGAGTCCATAGATTTCCACCGGTTTGCCCACCCGGTCGACGATAGCCTGACCACCATGCATCAGTTCCGACATACCGATCATGCTGACGATCGACGTGTCCTTGATAAGCGACAAATACTGGCCGACGAGCGGCGGAATCACGATCTTTCCGGTCTGCGGCAAGATCACGGAAAAGAACGCCTGGATCTTGCTAAGCCCGAGGATTTGCGACACCTCCCACTGGCCTTTCGGTACTGCTTCAATGCCTGAGCGGAAGACTTCGGAGATATAGGCGCCCTGATAGATGCTCAAGCCCACGACACCCGCTGCGAACACATCGATCGCGTAGCCGAAGTACGACACGCCGAAGTAAATAAACATCAGCGTGATCAGCACCGGCGTACCGCGAAACAGCTCGGTATAGAGCCTGGCGATGCGCGGCGTACCCCACGGCCCGAATGAGCGTAATACCGCCGCCAGCAGTCCGATCAGCGTTCCACCAACGATTGACGCTGCGGACAGAAGCAGTGTTGCCAGCAGTCCCTGAAACAGGATCGCCAGGCTGGTCATTAACAATTCTTGCGACATGGCCGGTCTCCGGTTGAAGGTTCAGGTGCGATCGGCCTGTCGTGCGACAAGGAACCGCCGGCGCGTGCGTTTCTTCATCACGAGCGGCGGATGAAAGACACGCACGCCGATCTGGCCCGCCAGCCACGACAGCAGGTTGCTCAGGAACAGGTAGGCAATCAGGGTGATCGAGAAAGTCTGGATATAGAGCAGCGTGCGCGCGTTGATCACCGTCGCCGTTCCGCTCAACTCGGGTAGCGCGATCGCCGAAAGAAGCGACGTGCCGAGCAGCAACTGAATCAGGTTGTTGACGATCGCCGGATAGACGGCGCGTGCGGCCTGTGGCAAAACCACCTCGACGAAAATCTGCGAACGTTCCAGACCGAGAATCGAGGCCGCTTCAAGCTGACCGCGCGGTACCGACTGGATACCCGCACGAAACACTTCCGCCAGATATGCGCCGACATTCACCCCTAACGCGATCACGCCTGCCGTATACGCATTGAGGGTGATGCCAAGCGACGGCAACCCGAAGAACACGATGAAGATCTGCAGCAGGACCGGCGTATTGCGGATCGCTTCGATGTACGCCCGCGCGATCGCCCGCAGCAGCCCGACGCGCGATGCGCTCGCGAGAGCGGTGAGTAAGCCGAGCAGCATCGCGAGGAGGAAGGCCAGAAGCGTGATCTGGAGTGTCAGCCACGCTGCGCGAACGAAATCGCTCCAATAACCCGCAAGGGTCACCCATTCATAGCTCATGGCTCCTCCGTCGGTCGAGCAGTGCGGCGCTAGCGGGGTTTCAGTACTGCGGATTCAGCGGAAAGCGCGGCTCGGCGCCAAACCACTTCTTGTATAGCTGCGCGTTCTGCTTCGATGCGTTGATGTTGAACAGGAACAGGTTCAGGTAGTTGAGCCAGACCTGATCTCCGGACTTCACACCGAACGCGTTGTATTCGAGCGGAACCAGTGCTTCATTGGTGACAGTCAGCTCCGGATCGAGCGATGCCTGGTAAGCGAGAAAGTTGTTGTCCTCGATCATCGCGTCGGCCTGACCCTGCTTGACGGCGAGGATTGCAGCCTGCGAGCTGTCGAACTCCTGGATCTTGACCTGCATGTTCAGCGAGCGCACTTCGTCGCCATTCGTCGAGCCCTTGACGGTTGCAATCGTGCGATTCGACATGTCATTGATGGATTTGATGCCGCTGCTCTTCTTGACCAGCAGCGCCTCACTCGCGACCACGTAGGGATTCGTGAATGCAATTTCCTTCGCTCGCTCGAGGTTACGGGTGAAATTGCAGAACACCACGTCAACCTTGCTGGTTTGCAGATTCGGAATGCGGTTCGCGCTCGTCGTGTTCACGACTTCGAGCTTGACGCCCATCTGCTTCGCCAGTTCTTTCGCCAGGTCGACGTCGTAACCATCGGGTTGGCCGTCCTTGTTGTAGAAACCGAATGGCGCAAAGGTCAAGCAGTCGCCTACCCGCAATGTGCCGCGTTGCAGCACCTGCTTCAGCGTCGAATCAACCGCGGCACCCTGTTCCGGCGGGGCGACTTTCGTGCAGCCGGCGAGCACCAACAGACCGGCTAAGGCGAACAAACAAGTGAACTTTGCGCTTTCCCTGACAAATTTCATTTTTCAGTCCCGATCTGGTGTGAGAAGTCCGTGCGTGGACGGAAGCGGCGCTTAGCAAGCCCTTCGCGGCATGCGCGCCAATGCTCGACTGTCTGGTATATCGGACTCATGTCCGACGCAGCAGATGAAGCGCAGTGTTTCACGGGAAAAAAATAGTTGCAATGGGGTTTGCCCGGCCGCGACTGGGGTCCGGATCAGGAATGCAAAATTGCCTATCTGGCCGTGTCCCACGTCGTCTTGCGCTTGCAAGCGTGTCTACGCGCGCGGCGTCGGAAAACTGAAGTGGTATGCGAAAAACGGATAAGCGCCGGCTTAGCTGCCGCACGCATGAATCAGGAACTGCTGGAATGCCAACGCCGGCGCATCGAGCGTTGCACCCTTGCGCCACAACATCCCCGCATCCATCTGCGGGATCGCGTTGAGAATCGGCCGGGCATCGATCCGCTTGCCTTCCAGCGACCATGGCCGAAACACCATGTCCGAGAGGATCGTTACGCCAAAGCCATGCGCCACCAGTCCGCGCAACGCCTCCATTGAACTTGTGCGAAATGCGATATTCGGCTCGACGCCGTTTTCTTTCCAGTAACGCAGCGTCGCTCGTTCGCTCTCGTCGACGGTGATGAGGATATACGGATACGCCGCGATGTCCGCGAGCGACGGCGAGTTCACCTGTGCCAGCGGATGCGTCGGTGCGGTCCACAACTGACGCCGCGAACGGATCAGCACGTGATGCTGAAACCGTTTGAGATGATCCACATTTGATAGCAACGCCACACCCAGATCGATGTCGCCATCGAGTATGGCCTGCTCGATCTCGGGACGATCGGCGTCGCGCAGATCCAGCTCGACGTGTGGGTAAGTCGCACGAAACCGCCCCAACAGTTCCGGCAGGAAATAACCGAGCAAGGTGTACGAGGCAGCAATACGCACCGTGCCCTTAAGGTCGTGTGAGCGAAACGGCGCCTTGTAGATCGCGTCGCGTACCGAATCGAGGATGTGACGCGCGTGATTGAGAAAGTCCTGCCCATCCGGCGTCAGCGCGACACCTTGCGGAAGGCGTTCAAAGAGCCGGGTTCCCAGCGTCTCCTCCAGCGCAAGTACCGCATTGGTAATCGCGGATTGCGACACGTGTTCGGTCGCCGCCGCCATCGAAAACTGCCCGTTTTGCGCGGCCGCAACGAAGTAACGCATCTGCCGCAATGTGACGTCTTTTGACATGTGTTTTTCGCATAGCAGGGTTCGGTATTTGTGATTTTACGATGGGAATTCGGCTTCCTATACTCGCCAGGACAATAAAGCTTCCGGAGACGCCGCCCCATGAACGCCCCCCTATCGCCCCCGCTGCACGACGCCCTCGCCACCGTTTCACTCGACGACAAATACACGCTTGAGAAAGGCCGCGTTTACATGAGCGGTACCCAGGCGCTGGTCCGCTTGCCGATGCTGCAGAAAGAACGGGACCGGCGCGCGGGACTGAACACGGCGGGTTATGTATCGGGCTATCGCGGCTCTCCGCTCGGCGCATTCGACCAGGCACTATGGAAAGCGAAAAAGCATCTGAAGGAACACGACGTCGTGTTCCAGCCAGGGGTTAACGAGGATCTCGCCGCCACCGCTGTGTGGGGCACGCAGCAACTCAATCTGTGGCCCGACGCGAAAGTCGATGGCGTATTCGGCATGTGGTACGGCAAGGGTCCGGGCGTCGATCGCACCGGCGACGTCTTCAAGCATGCCAACTCCGCGGGCACCGATCCGCATGGCGGCGTGCTGGTGCTGGCGGGCGACGACCACGCGGCGAAGTCGTCAACCGTTGCCCACCAGTCCGAGCACATGTTCGTCGCGAGCGGCATTCCGGTGCTCTATCCGGCGAGCGTGCAGGAGTATCTCGACTATGGTCTGCACGGCTGGGCCATGAGCCGCTATTCCGGTCTGTGGGTCGCGATGAAATGCGTGACAGACGTTGTGGAAGCCAGCGCGTCGATCGACATCGATCCGGACCGTTTGCAGATCGTGTTGCCAGATGACTTCGACATGCCCGAAGGCGGCTTGAACATCCGCTGGCCCGATCCGCCGCTCGCGCAAGAAGCGCGTTTGCTCAACCACAAGTGGTATGCGGCGCTCGCCTATGTGCGCGCAAACAAACTGAACCGCGTGGTGATCGACAGCCCAACGCCGCGTCTGGGCATCATGACCGCGGGCAAAGCCTACCTCGACGTGCGTCAGGCGCTGGCGGACCTGTCGCTCGACGACGACACCTGCGCACGGATCGGCATTCGCGTGCTCAAGGTCGGTTGCGTGTGGCCGCTCGATGCGCAGAACGCACGCGATTTTGCTACAGGACTCGACGAGATTCTGGTGGTCGAAGAGAAACGCCAGATCCTCGAATATGCGCTGAAGGAAGAGCTTTACAACTGGCGCGACGACGTGCGTCCGAAAGTATTCGGAAAGTTCGATCAACGCGACGACGCAGGCGGCGAGTGGTCGGTCCCGCGCGGCCAGGCGCTGTTGCCGATGCAATACGAACTGTCGCCGGCGCTGATCGCAAAGGCGATCGCGCGGCGTCTTGCGAAAGCCGATTTGCCTGCGGACGTACGCGCCCGGATCGAAGCACGCATCGCCATCATCGAAGCGAAGGAACGCGACGCAGCCACGCCGCGCACCGTCACCGAACGGCAGCCGTGGTTCTGCTCGGGCTGCCCGCACAATACGTCGACGCGCGTCCCCGAAGGCTCACGCGCGCTCGCCGGCATCGGCTGCCACTACATGACCATATGGATGGACCGCAACACGGAAACCTTCAGCCAGATGGGCGGCGAAGGCGTGGCGTGGACTGGCCAGATGCACTTCACCAACGAACGTCACGTGTTCGCGAATCTGGGCGACGGTACTTACTTTCACTCGGGTTTGCTGGCGATCCGCGCCTCGATCGCGGCCGGTGCGAATATCACCTACAAGATTCTCTATAACGATGCGGTCGCGATGACCGGCGGCCAGCCCATCGACGGCGTGCTGACGGTGCCGCAGATCGCGTTCCAGGTGACCACCGAAGGGGCGAAGCAGGTGCTCGTCGTCACCGACCAACCCGAAAAATATGCTACCGGCGTGCGCTTGCCGGAAGGCGTGAAGGTGTATCACCGCGACGAACTCGATCGTCTGCAACGCGAGTTGCGTGAGGTCGCGGGCACCACGATCCTGATCTACGACCAGACCTGCGCGACCGAAAAGCGCCGGCGCCGTAAGCGCGGCACCTATCCGGATCCGGCCAAGCGGGCGTTCATTAACGACGCCGTCTGTGAAGGCTGTGGCGACTGCTCGGTGAAATCGAATTGCCTGTCCGTCGAACCGCTGCAAACGCCGCAAGGCACCAAGCGCAAGATCAATCAGTCGTCGTGCAACAAAGACTTCTCGTGCGTGAACGGCTTTTGCCCGAGCTTCGTTACCGCTGAAGGCGCGCAGTTGAAGAAGCCGGCGAAGGCAGATCGTGGCTCCGCGCTTCCCGACTTCACCGCGCTACCGCGCCCGGCGATCGCCGGCCTTGCCAAACCCTATGGCGTGCTCGTCACGGGTGTCGGCGGTACCGGTGTCGTGACGATCGGCGGCCTGCTCGGCATGGCCGCGCATCTCGAGAACAAAGGCGTGAGCGTGCTCGACATGGCGGGCCTCGCGCAAAAAGGCGGCGCTGTACTGAGCCACGTGCAGATCGCAGCAACGCCGGACGAGTTGCACGCAACCCGTATCGCGACCGGCGAAGCGCGTCTGATTCTGGGCTGCGACGCGATCGTATCGGCGTCCGCCGAAGTCCTGGCACGCACGCAACGCGGTGTCACCAAGGCCGCGATCAACAGCGGCGCAACGCCGACCGCGCAATTCGTGCGCGATCCGCAGTGGGCCTTTCCCGGCGACCAGATCCAGGGCGACCTGCGCGACAGCATCGGCGAGGACTGCGATTTCATCGACGCCAATCGCCTCGCGCTCGCATTGCTTGGCGACACGCTATACGCCAATCCGCTACTGCTAGGTTTCGCATGGCAACGCGGCTGGCTGCCGGTCAGCTACGAAAGCCTCGACCGTGCCATCGAACTGAACGGCGTGGCGGTCGACAAGAATCGCCTCGCGTTCGAATGGGGCCGCTTTGTCGCGCAGCATGGCGAAGCAGCGGCCGATGCATTCGCGCCGCGCGCCAATCAGCAACAGGCAATCGTTGTGCAGATGCCGGAGTCGCTGGAGCGGCTCATCGAGCGCAACGTCGAACTGCTGGGCCTCTATCAGAATGAGCAGTATGCCGCGCGCTATCGAGCGGTAATCGAACAGATGCGAGCCAAAGAAACCGCGCTCGCCGCGGGCTCGAAGCTACGCCTCACACCGGTGGCGGCGCGCAATCTGGCCAAGCTGATGACCTACAAGGACGAATACGAGGTTGCACGTCTCTATGCCGACCCGGCGTACTTCGACAAACTGCGGGCACAGTTCGAAGGCGAACCTGGCCGCGACTACAAGCTCGGCTTTTACCTCGCACCGCCCCTGCTGGCGAAACGCGATGAACATGGTCACCTGAAAAAGCAACGCTTCGGGCAATGGACCCTCCCGATGTTCCGTGTGCTCGCGAAGCTCAAATTCCTGCGCGGCGGTGCGTTCGACGTGTTCGGCAAGACCGCCGAGCGGCGCGGTGAACGCGTCCTGATTGACCAGTACATCGCGTTGATCGACGAGTTCTGCAGCACGCTGGACAACAGCCGTCTGGACGTCGCGATGCGGCTTGCCAATCTCCCTGACGAGATTCGCGGTTTCGGTCACGTCAAGGAGCGCAACGTCCTGGCCGCGGCGACGAAACGCGACAAATGGCTGGCGGAATATCGCAACGCAGCTGACCAGGCGGATTTCCAAGCGGTGAGAAAGGCGATCTGACAATCTGGTCTTTCAGTCAGCGTGGCGGCACGCGGCGTCCAGGGAATTCCCCTGGCTTTTCGCCGCGTTTGCCGCCCTTTCACGCTGGAGTGTCGTGATTCGACTGCAGGATGGCGTTTTCGCGCGCTATACGACGTCTTGCGCCGACGCTCCCCGGTGCTACCCTCAAGAAAGCAGCCTTCGCGGAAGTGAGCCGCCGTTCAGCGGCAAAATCAGCAGGTACGAGAACATACCGCGAAGCGCGATTGCCGGCGAACGGCGAAACATCGCTGCGGGAGCGACTGCGATGGGAATCAGAATATATACGGCATTGACGCTATGGGTGTTTAGCAGTGCTGCTTTCGCATGGCAGCCACTCGTCTACCCCATCCGAAGTCAAAGCGCTTATCAGCGCAGCATCGACACCGCGATGTGCTACGCCACTGCCAACAAGCAGACGAAGATCAACATCGCGCACGAATCGCAGCTTCCACCGCGCAAACCTGCGGCAACCAAAACATCGTCGACGGGTGCCCCGTCGCGGCCACCCTTGCCCCAAAGCAGTTTTTCGGCGACCCCGCCTGGCGCAAGCATGCCCGCAGCCGCAACCGCGCCTGCCGCAAGCGGGGCCGGCGTGAGCACGGCAACGACCGCTGCAGCGACCAAGTCAGCAAGCTCGACCACGGCAACAGCAACGACGACGACGGCGGCCACGCCGGCATCGGCAACCAGCGCGGATAACGGCGCCTCGGAAACGGCAGCAGCCAGCGCGGCACAGACGGCCGCTGCATCTGGCGTAAAGCTGCCGCCGCTGCCGGCGCCTGAACCGCCAATGACACAGTATTGGGCCGCTTATGGCGCGTGCATGCAAGCGCGGGGTTACGTCGTCGCACAGTAATCCCGCTTGCAAGCCTCGCTGCCGTGCCTGGTTCTTTTTGATTGTGGCGCCGGCATTCGACGCCCCTTTGCGAAACGGCAATGCTTAGCGACGTTACTTCCGATCAGCATGATTACCCCCAATGCGAGCACTGCGGTGCGTCGCTAGCCGGTCGCTTTACGCCATGCACCGAGTGCGGCGCGCGTCCGGTCGATTCGCTCGGCGCGCGCCGCACGCCGCCTCCCTCCTTGAAAATACCGCTGGGCGACCCTCAGCCGATGCTGGCCACCCGGCTCATGACGCCGCGAATCTGGCGCCCGTCTTCGAGAGCGCTAACCGATCCGTATTCCGTCATTAGCGAGACACCGGTCGCCGCCCCCGTCGTGCACAGGCTGCGCCAGCCGCTCGTGCTCAGCGTCTCGATGCTGCTTGTGGCGTCCGCCGTGTACCTGGGCTTCATTCACACCAACGACTCGGACGACGGCACCCCTATCGCGGTGTCCGGCAAAGTGAAGACCCAGCACGTCAAGCCGCCGGTTGTCGTCGCTCAGCGGTCCGCACCGGTCTTCGTTGCTCAACGGCCCGTGAAGCCCGCGCCCGTGCGATCGGCCCCGGTCCCGCCAATCGCTGCGCCGCCGGCGCCGCGGCACGTAGTAACTGCGTCGGCCGAGGCGAAGCGCAACCCGGGTGGCCAGACTTACAACCCATCCGTCAAACCTAACGTAGACGCTTCAAAGCAGATCAGGTCCGCTCGCGCCAATCTGCAGCAGAACAATCTGTCGGCGGCGAAAGCGCGCCTGGTGGCAGCCATGGCGGCCCAGCCGGACAACCCCGACGCGCTGCGCATGCGCGAAACCGTGACCGCGCGTGAACAACAGCGGGACGCACTTTTGAGCGTGGCGCGAGGTTGTGGCTATGTCGCACGATGGGCGTGCGTCTGGCACAAAGCCGGCGACGCGCTGCAGGTCGACTCAAGCAGCAAGGAAGCCCAACGCCTGTTGACTCTCGCGATGCGCGAGTCCGAACTGGCAAGCGCGTGGCCGTCGACACCCGCGCCCGAATCGACGCCCGACGAACGCGGCCTCTCAATCAGCCACCATTGAAAGTCGGGGGTTCCGGCGCAAGCAACAGGCCGGAAACAGGCAGGGTCAAACCGAAGAACTATCGGGCCGGCACGGCGAGACGGCTGCTGACCTGATGCGCGATTGCCCGATAACGGGCCGCCGTATCCCTGAGCGTCAGACCGGCAAGCGAGCGTTGCGCCCGCGCCTGCCCTAGCGCCGCGACCACGGCATCCGCATAGCACGGCACATCGTCCGTATCGACTAACTGCACACCGGGAAAGCCGTTCGCGAAGGCAAACGACGGAATCCGGCTCGCGACGATCGGGATACCGGAAGCCAACGCTTCAAGAAACGCGACGCTGTGCGCCTCGGAACGCGAGGGCATGACAAACACGTTCGACTCTGACAGCACGCTCGCCACATCGGTACGCGGACCGGCCACCACGACGCGGTGCGCGATCCCCAACTCCTGCGCGAGGCCAATGACAGTGCGCTGATACTCCGGATCTTCGACCACGCCGTACAAGACGAGGCGCGCGTCCGCCACCTGCTCGAGCACCTGGCCGAAGGCACGCACCGTCAGAAGCTGATTCTTCACCGACGCATACCGCCCGATCTGCACGACCTGAGGTGCCCGGCCGTTGTGCGCGGCGCCGTCCGTGAACGCGAAGCGGCCGAGGTCGACCCCGTTGGGCACCACGGTCATCGCAGGATGCGGTCCGATGGCCTGCACGTAATCGGTCATGCCTTGTTGCGACACGCTGATCACGACCCGGGCACGTCCGGACAGAATGTGCTCGACGCGCCTGAACAATGGCCGCTCGAAATCGTTGGTCGCCGAATGCATGACGTAGACGACCGGCACTCGCAGCGGCAACGCGCGCGCATAAAACGAAGGGATCGTGGCGTGCGCGAAAATCACGTCCGGTTTAAATCGCCGCACCGTGAAGAACAGATTCCACAGTTTGCCCGCGAGGCGCCTGCGCCGTGAAGGAAACCAGCACTGCACACCATGCCGCTGCAGCTCGTCCTGCAAGGGCAGGAATTCGGCGTGCACAGGCAACAGCGAGGCCATGCATACGGCCATGCCTTCGGCGCTCTGATCGATAGCGAGATCCTTGGCGAGGACTTCGGCGCCCGACAAACGCGGCGCCAGAACCAGATGTAAAACGCGCATCACGAAGTCCTTGCGGTCAGCGTTCTGAACAGCATCCACGCCGCGGCGCAGCCAAGGCCAAGGGTCATGGACCAGGCAATACCCGTCACGCCCCACCAGTGAACCGCTGCAGGCACGCTTGCCAGCAGCACGACAACCTGAATCAGCGACGCATGCACCGTCGCCTTCGCGTCACCCACCGCGCGCAGATAAGCAACCAGCACGGCAATCAACGCGCCGATCGCCATATTGATCACCAGAATCCTGAACAGCGGCACCGCAGGCAACCAGGCCGCGCCGAGAATCAGCGAGAAGAGCGGCTCGGCGATCAACCTCAGCACCGCGACGAACCCCGTCAGCCCGATCGCGATCACGAGCAGATAAATCTTGATCAACCGCGATGCGGCCTGCGGACTCCGCCGATGGCGTGCCGCGAAGGTGGGAAAGAGGTATTGCGACATCGCGATAGCGGCGTCGGCGAGCAGCATCTGCGCGAGCCGCGACGACATCTGATAGCCACCGAGTTGCGCCGGGCCGAGCAGTTTGCCGACTACGACCTTGTCGAACTGGTTGAGCAGCAGGTTGATCACGCTGCTCGCCCAGATCCAGCGGCTGAAGCCGACGTAATGACCGATACCCGACCACACGGCGCGCATCGGCGGACGCGGTTTCATCGTCGCCCAGGTCAGGATGCTTTTCAGGCTCTCGCCGGCCACGAGGCCGAGCAACACCGAAGCCGCACCGGCGCCGAAATACGCGAGCCCCAGTCCGACCGAACAATCGACAAAGGCCGCCCCGACCTCGACGCCGGCAATATGCTGGAAGCGCCGTTCGCGCTGCACGAGGTAGTAGGTGGGCGAGGCGAGACCGCGTAACAGCGGCAGCAGCGCGGCAAGCTGAATCAGCACCAGTGAGCCGTTCAGATGGAACTGACTGCTCAACAATGGTGCAAGCGCAACCAGCAGCAGTGAGATGAGCACGCCGCGCGCAGTCAGCGTCGTCCACACCGCGCCGAGTTGTGAACGCGACGGTGGATGTTCGCCTTGAATGACCGCCTGCGCGAGACCGGTGTCCGACAACGCCTCGGCAATCGCCACCGCGAGCAAAGCCACGCTCACGCTGCCGATCGCCGCCGGCCCGAGCATCCGGCCGATCGCAAGAAATTTGATCGCTACAAGTCCACGCACAGCGAACTGCTGCAATAGCACCCACGTCGCCGCGCTCGCGCCGAAGCTGGCCGCTATCGAGAGCGCCGGAAGCCTGATCGCCCGCAAGCTGTTTCTCCGTCGAATCGGAGCGCCGTTGAGTCGGCCATAAGCAGCGATTCAATACATCGCTGCGAAACGCCGCCGGCGCATAAATTGTTAGATTGCACCAGCAAGCTGGCGAGTTTTTTCATCGAATTCCATATACGACCTTACAGCGAGAGAATCGGCAACAACCGCCATCAGCTAGGTCAGTTCAGCCGAAGCCATTGCGCGCTAGTACGTTTACCCACAGAACGGGTCAAATAGACGGATTCACTGACGCCGCCGATGCTAACGTTGTTCAGCTAGCGCCTCAGACAGCCGGCGCAAGGGTGCTTTTCCACAACGCATTCGACCACTGAAGACCACTGAATCGATGGAACAAGACTACGTCCTGATTGTGGAACCCAACCTCACCGGCCACCGCTGGCGCTATGTCGAATGGACCATGCAGGCCTGCACGGAAGCCGGCTATCCGTGCATTCTCGCCACGGAATCCGCCAACGAGGACCACCGGCTCGCGAGGCAGATCGTCGCCGCGAACCGCGCGGATCTGCAGATCGCGTTCGTCGATCCCGAGGAGCGGCCCCGCGGGCTGTTGCCCCAGTCGAACCAGTATTCGCGCTTTCACCGCTATTTCAAGCGCGTGCATCGCATCGTCAGCCACGCGCAGCCGATCAGGCTGGTGGTCGTGCCCTATGTCGATTACTTCTTCTATGGATTGCCGTTTCTCGGTTCGCCGTTTCGCAAGACACCGTGGATCGGCATCACGATGCGCTCGACTTTCCATCATCACAAGGTCGGCATCAAGTCGCCGGATCGGCCGATTGTGAATGCCGTCAAGGCGCTCCTTTTCAAGCGTGCAATCCGCTCTGCCGGGCTGCGCACACTGCTGACGATCGACCCGACTCTGCCGGAATGGGCCGCACACAACACTTCAAAAAACAGCGCCGCGGTCGCCTATGTCGCGGACCCGTTTCCGGACGAGCGTGCGGAAAATCCCGTGCTGGCCCGTGAGCGTCTCGGGCTGGACCCCACGCAACGTTATCTGCTGGTGTACGGCTCGATCACCGAACGAAAGGGCATCTACGAACTGGTCCACGCGTTGACGCGTCTGGAGCATGCGCCCACGCTGATCGTTGCCGGTGAGCAGGATGCGGGCACGCGCCATTTCATGCGCAATCATGTGCGCAGCCTCACGCCCGCGCCGCTGGTACTCGACTCGTTCATTGCAAACGACGTGGAGCGCGATCTGTTCTCCGCCTGCGACGCAGTCTGGCTAGGCTACAAGGGACACTACGGCATGAGCGGCGTGCTCGTGCAGGCGTACCGCTTCGGCAAGCCCGTCATTGCAACGGAAGATGGACTGATCGGCTGGTTCAGCCGGCGCTGCGAACTGGGGCCGATTCTGAAGGACCTGAGCTCCGCCTCGATCGGCAAGGCGATCACCGAGACCATGACCTCGTGGCCGCACGAACCCGAGGCCGTTCCGGCCGCACGCGAAGATCTGCTGTCACGGCATACGCTCGGGCAATTCAAGCAGACCTTGTTGCAGCAGATGGCCTGATAGCCTGATCCGGCAACACGCCTTCTTCGAGACACCCTCACTTCGGCAGAAACTCAGAGCGCCTGGCGCGAGGCCAGGCCGCTCATGGTTGAACTTGAACGTACTCAGGACAACTGGCCGCCAGCAACAGGCACTTCTTCCCGCACCGAGCTGTTGCGCTTTGCCGGGAACAGGGCATTGCGCATCAGCAGGAACGGATACTCGATCGCGCGCGTGGTCACGTAGCCGATCGCAATCGCGAACGCAAACTGCGCGGCAAGCGCCACGATCCAGATGACGCTCGGCGCGAGACCCATGGCGGTCATTTTTCGAATCAGCATGTCGCCCGGGGCGAGCGCAAGCGAATGCCACAGGTAAATACCGTACGAATAGAGGCCGATCCAGGCAATCCCGCGATACACCCACGACGTCTTGAACGATCCGGAATACTCCAGCACGAACACGATCAGTGCGGCAAAACCGAGCGCCTGAATCGTATAGCCGATGCTTTCGTCGAGCGCGATGTGTTTCGTCGCAAGGGCAAGCCACGCGCACAGCACCACGACGCTGGCGATCAGCAGCCATTTGCGCTTCGCGATCTGATGATAGACGCCCGGTTTCATCCAGTAGATCGCGGACAGAATCACGCCGACCAGCAGACTGTCGATGCGGTATTGCGTGTACGCGAATGCTCCTTCCAGGTTACCGCCCGCCACCGCGAAGCAGCGCGCGGTGAGCACCACCGCGCAGATTCCCGTGAGCACGCCGACGATCGTCCACGCACTGAGGCGCCAGCGCGCGAACAGCAACAGTAGTGCCGGCAGGACGAGATAAAAGTGTTCTTCGACTGCGAGGCTCCAGGTCTGCGTAATCGAGGTGCCCAGATAGTTCTGCAGGTGGGTCAGGTTCTGGACCAGAAAGGTATTCCACGGATGGCGCCCGGCCAGCACATGAAACGCGATCAACACGTAATACGCGGGCCAGATGCGGAAAATCCGCCGGACAATAAAGCGCTTGGCGTCGACGTTACCGGTTTCGGCGTACTGTCGAAGCAACAGGCCGCCAACCAGAAAACCGCTCAGCGTAAAGAACAGATTGACGCCTTCCCGCCCGAAATTCTTCAGGGGATATTCAACGATCTCAATCAGGAAATTGCCGGTCTGAACGGCATGAAAGTGAAACCCCATCACCATGATAATGGCGATGCCCCGCACGAAATCCAGCTCGATGGCTCGCCCGGCTGTTGAGGGTCTCGCCCCGCCGAATAATTTCATGTTGTTCTCCCCTGTCACCATTCGTGGGCGCATGTCCCTTTTTGCATCTTCGGTGGCGGCACGCGTGCGTGCGCGCCAACATCAAGGCATTGGCCGACAACATCAGCAAGTGTGCGCGCGTCTTGCAGGGAGCGCCCTTGCCACTGTCGCCAGAACCCAGGCAAACGGCGACGAAAAGGGGTGCGCAGAGCGGCCACGCGGGGATATTCCCGCACAATGACCCGATGCGAGACCGTCCGCTTTAGACCGACGGCGGATCGACAGCACGGGGAGGAATCAGCAATGCGCCATCAGTATGCGACGCTCTGGATATGGTTATTTCTGTTACCGCTTGCGCTGGACTATAAAGCGCCCGACGCCAACGTAGGCCACTTCGTCCAGTTCATATTCGTCATTCCCGTGATCGCCGCGGGGCTCGCTCTCGCCCTGATCGCGCCACGCTTTCACAACGGCTCGCGGCTGCGCTCGGTGGTCACCTTTAGCGTGCTGCTATGCGTGCTCGGCAGCATCGTCGCCCAGTTTGTTCAGGATAACGACACCGGCAACTATCTGCGCGTTCTTCTGCCGTTCCTGCTGTTTTTGCTGGGCTATCTCGTAGCCTGCCGTCCGTGGAGCGAATACAGAATCACGCAGTTCGAGAAAGCGCTGTTTGTCGCCAACGTGATCTGTCTCCTGTTTACCTTCGTCTATGGCCTCGCCACAAGCGGCGATCTCGAGGATGCGCGCTTTCGTATCATCTCGGTGACGTTGCTCGGGCTGCAAGGCGTGCTACTGCACGAATTCGTCGTCGCCAAACGCTTTTCGTTTTTCACCGTCTCAGTGTTCGCAGTCAGCGTGATCGTCGAGCTGCTGAGCGTGACGCGCAGTTTGCTGGTGGGTACGGTCCTGCTGTTCCTGATCGCCATGGCACTGAGCGCACCGTCGATCCAGCTTATCTGGCGTACGGCCGCCCGCAGCGTAATAACCGGCGCGGTGCTGGCCGGTGTAGTCGGCATCGTGGCAGTGAGTTTTCCGACTGTCACCGAGCACTGGACGCAGCGCATTTTCGCGTCCGAAGAAACCGTCACCGGCAAGGATCCAACCACGATCACCCGTCTCGCCGAGATGCGCGATCAGTATGACCAGGTGACGTCGTCGCCGGAAACGCTGCTGTTCGGCGAAGGCTACGGACACTACTACCGCTATTCCCCCGTCTATCTGCCGGACCTTGCCGGCCAGATCAGCGAGAAAGACTTTTACGCGATCAACGAATGGCCGGCGGGTCACAATTTCTGGGTCTATCAGCTCTTCGCGGGCGGACTGCTGTTCGGCATCGCCATGCCTTTGGCGAGTCTGGCCGCGCTGGTAATCTGCTTTTTCTCCTACCGCTACTGGCGCGTGGTGGTTCCCGACGCGCCCATGCTTCCGGTGCTGGGCCGCGCCATCATGCTGTTCGCCGCGCTGCCGGCTACGTCGATCGGCGGCAATCCGCTCGGGCCGCGTTTTTCCGGGCTGATATTCGGTATCGCCCTGGGCCTGATGATCGCCACGCACGCGCGCTTGCAGCGCGCACTGCCGGCTCGTGTGAAGCGCGCACCTAAGCCCCCGCATTTGCACCCGGCCGCCATGCCTGAATTGCCGGGCAGAATCCAGCCCGGCATGGGTCGCGCGGATCTCGCGACGACCCTCGGCATGTCGCACGCGGCAAGCACCGCGCCCGGCTCCAGCCAGTTCGGTGCCCTCGTGTCGCACACCACGTCGACGCGAAACACCAATCGACGGAATATCGTCCGATGAAAATTCTCCATTTGCTTGCAAGCGTCGATCCCCGCGCCGGCGGCCCGGTTGAAGGCGTTCGCCGCAGCGGCGCGGCGATGCAGGACGCTGGACACGAAATTGAAGTGGCCACCTGCGACGCGCCCGGTGACACCTACCTCGCGTCCTTTCCGTTTCCCGTCCACGCGTTTGGCCCCGTCACCAGCCGCTATAGTTATAGCGCGCAACTCGCACCGTGGATCGCGACCAACGCGAAGCGCTTCGATGCGGTCATCGTGCACGGCCTGTGGCAATACCACGGCTTCGCAGCATGGAAAGCGCTGCGTCAAAGCGACGTGCCCTATTACGTGTACGTGCACGGCATGCTCGACCCCTGGTTCAAACAGGCTTACCCGCTCAAGCATCTGAAGAAGTGGCTGTACTGGCCGTGGGCCGAATACCGCGTGCTGCGCGATGCACGCGCCGTCATCTTTACGACAGAGGAAGAGCGTACGCGTGCTCGTCAATCGTTCTGGCTGTACCGCGCGCATGAGCGCATCGTGCCGTACGGCGCGACCGTGCCGCCGCTCGACGCAGCGTCTGTGCGCGAAGCGTTCCTGCAAGCCGTGCCCGGCTTACGCGGCAAACGCATCGTGTTGTTTCTCGGCCGCGTGCACGCGAAGAAAGGCTGCGATCTGCTGATCGATGCGTTCGCGCGTATCGCCGGCCGCGACCCGTCGCTGCATCTCATGATCGCGGGTCCCGACGAGACCGGCTGGGTGGCCAGCTTGCGCGCCCAGGCTCAGGCAGCCGGCATCGCGCACCGCCTCAGCCTGCCGGGCATGCTGCAAGGCGATCTCAAGTGGGGCGCGTTCCATGCAAGCGACGTGTTCGTTCTGCCCTCGCATCAGGAGAACTTCGGCGTTGCGGTTGCCGAGGCGCTCGGCTGCGGACTGCCGGCGCTGATCTCCGACAAGGTCAACGTGTGGCGCGAGATCGAAGCGGACGGTGCGGGGATGGTGGCCGCCGATACGGTCGACGGTACGGAAAAGAATCTCGTGCGCTGGCTCGAACTCGACGACACCGCGCGCGCCGCCATGCGCGCTCAGGCAGTTCACACTTTCGAAGCGCGCTTCCGGGTCGAGACCATGGTTAGCGCATTGACCGCGCTGCTGGAAACGAAAGGCAGCATCGGCGAAACGCGCGAAAACACGCTCAGCACGCTGCGCGAAGCGACGACTCAACCAAGCCAGTGACGTTGGGATAACGGCGCGCGCCGCGAGGCGCGCACCGTCACAGGCTGCTCTTCAATACTCCTTCATCAACGGCGTCAAGGTCGAGGCTGCGATCGGCAGCGTTTCGGCATGAGGCTACCAGGAAACGGGCTGCAGTCTGCCGTCGAACTTTGCCGTGCCATTCGCAGGGATCACGACCGCACGCGAAGCGTTGCCGTAGTACAGGTTTGTCCGCGTCCCTCCCACGCTGGTGAGCTTGACGGACGACAACGCGCCATTGCTCCACGCGAGGTCCACTGCAAACCCGCCTTTCGCCCGCAGCCCCTTGACGCTTCCAGTACCCCATTGCGACGGCAACGCGGGCAGCAGCGTGATGCGATCCATCCTGCTTTGCAGCAGCATCTCCAATATCGCCGCCGGACCGCCGAAGTTCGCATCGATCTGGAATGCTGACGAGT
Source organism: Paraburkholderia sp. SEWSISQ10-3 4 (assembly GCF_030464785.1). Taxonomy (NCBI): domain Bacteria; kingdom Pseudomonadati; phylum Pseudomonadota; class Betaproteobacteria; order Burkholderiales; family Burkholderiaceae; genus Paraburkholderia; species Paraburkholderia sp. SEWSISQ10-3 4. The sequence goes on along the minus strand of NZ_JALPRI010000009.1, from coordinate 32,491 downwards.
TGCTCGACAGCGCGTAGGCGTCGAACATATTGGCAAACGTGCCGTTCACCCCGTCGTTACCCGCCGAGTAGTTCAACAGCTTCGGAATCATCGAATAGCAGGTGGCGGCATCGTGGAAATGCGCCCAGCAGGCGATGCGCCATGCCAGTCCCCAACCGAACGAGTTGAAGCCGCGCGCGGTGAGCAGGGCCTTTACACCGGCCACGAGTTTCGGATCGCTGTCGAGCGTGATGCGCTCGCCTTCAAACCACCCGATCAACGGCGACAGGTGCCGGTGCCCCGTTTCGCCGACGACGCTGTCGCTCATCCATTCCTGAAGCTGGCCGGTCGTCGGGCTCACTTTCGGCAGATAGAGGTTCGACTTCAGCGTCGCAAGTGTCTGCGCGAAATCCGCGTCCTTGCCAAGCAACTGGCTCGCCGCGACCGTGTTGGTGAACAGGTCCCAAACGAGTTCCTGCGCATAGGTAATGCCGAGCTGCTGGTGAGGTCCCTGCTCCGGCGACCAGTCCTTGTCGTCGATGAGCAGCCCCGTCGCCGGATCCCGGATCAGGCGCGCCTGCCAGAACTCGCAGGCAGATTTCATCACGGGGTAGATGTTCGCCAGATAGCGCTTGTCCAGCGTGTACTGGTAGTGATTCCACAGCGTGCGGCAATACCATGCGCTCGCCGGCGGGCTCCAGTCCCAGCCGAGCGAGCCGTAGATGCCGGTCGAAATCGCCACCGTCCAGCCCGCCACCTTGCCGTTCGAATTGCTGTAATTCACGTTGGCGGCGTCGTTGAAATGATTCCGCGTGGACTGGACCCACGACGGATATTGCCCGGTGACGTAATCGGCAAACGGCAACTGGCACTCCGGCAATCCCGCGCGATCGGCGAGCCAGTAGTTCATCTGCACGTTGATATCGGTGTGGTAGTCGGCCATCCACGGCGGATTGTTCGTCGTACTCCACAAGCCCTGCAGATTCGCAGGCATCGAGCCGCGCGACGACGAGATCGTGAGGTAGCGTCCGAACTGCACGTACATCGCTTCGAGTTCGGGATCGGCCAGCGCAGGGTTCGCTCCGCGCGCCTGCAACCGGGCCGGGATTGTCAGCGCCCTCTGCGCGGCGCTCGAGGTGCCGAGGTTCAGCTCCATGCGCCCGAAGAGACCGCGATAGTCGCGCACGTGGCGCCACAGAAGATCCCAGTAGCCCCGAGCCGCGGCGTTCGTCACGTCTGCGATCGTGGCGCTGCGCGGGTTGATGCCCGTCAGGTAACTGTCGACGTAACGCCCGGTGTAGTCGGTGCGTGCCGCAACGATGATCGTGAGCGCAGGGCAATTCTGCAGCGTAATCTGCCCAGTGGCGGAGTTGAACCGCGCGACGCCCGCATCCGGAATAACCGACAGGTACGTGGCGTACAGCTCTCCGCTACCGCCGACTGAACCCGAAAATGACAGTGCATGATTCGACTCGCCAACGGTCTGGGTACCCTGGCCGTCGATCAGCGATACGGTGCCGTTATAGGTGCCTCCATCCGAGGTGAGCCGCACGACGATCACATTGTCGGGAAAGCTGCTGAAGATCTCGCGCCGGTAGGTCCTGCCGCCGACGCTGTACTGCGTGCGCACGAGCGCATTGCTGATGTCGAGCGAGCGCTGGTAGCTCGTGGCGCCGGCGTGAGCAGGCAGATCGATATAGAGCTTGCCGAGCGACAGGTAGGTGCCCATGCCGGTTGTCGTATAGGCCAGGTCGACGACGTCCTTGCTGCCCGACCATAGCGTGATCTCGTTCAGGTAAAGCGCCTCCCTCTCGCTTGCGCCGCCTGCCAGCGCACCCAGACGACCATTGCCGACCGGCAGGCCCTGAAACTGGATGCTGGATTCGACGGCGGGTTGATCGTACTGGAACAGCAGCGCCTGATCGGCGGAGAGGAGCGGTGAAGCGGCTTGTGCGGAAGTGGAGAGGGAATCGGTGCTCGGGGAAGTGCCGGTTTCGCTGGCCTGTGCGGAACTGATCGCCGCATAGTTGCCGGTGCCGCCGCCTGCCACCGGCAGGATGGCGGCTGCACCGCCGAGTTTGAGGAGCCTGCGACGCTTCTGGTTTACGGACGTTTTCATCCTGTCTCCTGGTTCGCGAAGTTTCCCCGAAAAATCCACCTATAAATATTTTGTGCAAATATGCACTTAACAGGGATTCTCCAGACATTAGGCTTTTCCCTCGGTACGCGCGCAGCAAAGCGACACCGAAATTGGGCTGTCGGTCTGGCGGGGAGACATACGTGATCGGTCCGGCGAGCGTTTTGTGCATCTGCAAAACGCTCGCGGTGCACGGGTGGAAGCGCTGAAATAATCGGTAGGGAGTGAATGAACTTCAGGAGGCGTTTCCCGCTATGTGAGCAGGATGACGAAATATCGTCGCGGCAAAGCAGTCGGGCGACCGCTTTGCCGCGATGCAGGCTGCGGTCGGCAGGCTGCATCGGTCAAAATCAATATCACCGGTGACTGCGCCGCGAGGGGCGCCCTGTCACCGATTGTTCTTCACTGCTCCTTCATCAACGGCGTCAAGGTCGAGGCTGCGATCGGCAGCGTTTCGACTTGAGGCTGCTGGGTCTGCATCGACATCAGGGAACTGTTGGCGGCGTCACCCCGCGTATTGCCGACGATATCCGGCACATCGAGCTGCCGCACCAGATGACCCGCGAGGCGCAGCGCAAGCGCGGCGATCGTGATGGTCGGAAAGTTCGCGCCGACGGTTGGAAACACCGAACTGCCCGCCACATAAAAATTGCTCATGCCGTGCACTTTGCAATCGCGATCGACCACGCCTTCGCGTGGCGAATCGTGCATGCGCGTAGTGCCCATGTGATGCCACGTGCCCTCCAGTTTCGCCGGCCAGCGACGGCCTTCGAGCGGCGCGTCGAGTTCGACATCAGCAATGCCCGCCATCTGCAACTCCAGCGCGAGCAACGCGAAGGTTTTGTCGAAGGTGCGTTGCACCTGTTCGCCCAGACGCCACTCCACCTTCACGCGCGGCATGCCGAACCGGTCGCGTTTATCGGCCGACAACGTGACCCGGCTATCGGGATCGGGCACCGCTTCGACGATCGCCTGCAAGGTCACGTCGGTGATCAACGCGGGCCATTGCAACAGCCGCGTCAAACCGTAGCCTACGGTGTGCAACGGATGCGCGATCATCGTCGCGACATCGGTTTTCAGACTGCGGCCCGGCTGATCCTTCTGCAACAGCGCTTCCTTGCAGTGGATCAGCGCCTCGGACCCTGCCGTTCCTTCGCCGTACCAGCGCGAATAGAGCCACACGCGCGAATTCAGCAGCTTCTCGCGTTCCATCAACTCCTGCTTCGGCGCGAACTGTGAAGAGATCTTCGTGCCGTGCGCGGACACCGCGGCGTTCTGATAGTGATACTTGATGTCGTACAGCTTATTGCGTGCGTTGCCCGGGCGAAAACGCACCTTGCCGGACATCATCCGCGGATGATCCATGAAGTAGCGGCCTACCAGATCGTTGGCATTGCCGAGACCCGCCGCCTGCACGTTGTTCGAAGCAAGCAGAAGCCGCGCATTCTCGATGCCGCCCGTGGCAAGCACGAAAATCCTCGCGGTCACCGTCATCTTGCGTCCGCTGATGGTCGCCACCTGAAGCCGCGAAACGGACGTGCCGTCAGCGTCGGCGTCGATATTCTGCACATTCGCATACAGAAACACGCGCACCCGCGCCGAGCGTGAGAGTTCGTCACGATAGGCCTTGCCGAAACGCACAGGCGGGCTGAATTGCGCGACGGTATCGCGCATATCGCCGGTCGCAAGCGGTATGCGGCGCACGTCATGGCGTCCGATCTCGCGCTCCCAGTAGGCAGGGTCGAAATTCTGCGGGCCGAGCTTCAGCAGTTCATGCGTACGCGCGTAGTACGGCGCCAGTTCGTCGAGTCCGAACGGCCAGCCGCTGTGCGGAATCCAGTCGCGCTTGTCGAAGTCCCACGGATCCAGCGGGCGGCACCAGCCGCCCCAGCAGTTGCTGCTGCCGCCGAAATAACGGCTGCGCGAGCCGTCCGCGAACGAATAGGGAAGTCCGACGTTTTCGCCGCGATAGAGGTCGCGGGTTTCGTCATCAGGCCCGAAGCCCCCGCTTTCGAGCATGCAGGTGTCGACCCCGGCCCTCGACATCTCCAACGCAAGCGTAATGCCGGCCACACCTCCGCCGATGATGCAGACCGTCGTTTCAATGACCGTATTGTGTTCAACAGTGCGAGTATCGATGAACATCCCTACTCCCATCTTCTTCATGCATGTCTGAGTGCGTCAAACCGGCTACTTATCCAACCGGGGCTGGCAAGCAAACCACGCACACGTCGTTGCCGAACGCATCTCCGGCGTCGCCGCAGGTGTCGATCAAAGGCATCGATCGACATTCCGGCTTGTCAACGACCTGGCCTCCTCAGCGTACAAACGCTGCGGTTCTCTCTCTGTGCTTCAGGTCACGGAATCGAAACGGTTCCGGATAAAACGACATGGATTTCCGCCATACACACCCTCTGGATCAAGCGAACGATGCACGACAGACAAGGGCGTCACTACGGCCGACCGGCCGATCGTCACACCCATCTGCACAACACATTTCGACGTGATCCAGACACCGTCCTCGATGACGATCGGCGCGACGCGCAGATCCATCGTCGTGCTCATATCGTGAGAGCCGGCACTGAGGAACGTCCCCTGGGAAATGCAGACATTCGAGCCGATGCGGATTAGCGCCTGGTTGTAGATCCAGACGTCGACGCCGAACCAGCAGTTATCCCCTACCTCCAGGTTCCACGGCGACTTCACGCGCAATGGATGCACGAAGCGGCAACCCGTGCCGATCTTCGCGCCGAAGAGGCGTAATAGCGCAACGCGGACCGACGAGAGCGGCAGCAGTTTGTTGTTGATGAGGCAGGCTTCCACGACAAACCAGATGAGCTCGATCAGGGCGCCGCGCTTCGCGCGATAGTTCCCCTTTCCAGCCAGACTGAGATCGATGACACGGCCATCCTCGCGAACGCCTTCGACTTCCGGCATACGCCCGATCTGCGGATCGTCGGCAGCGTTACCCATCAGATTTCTCCAGACCACGAACGGCAATCGACATACCCGCGCATCACGCTTACATTATGTTTCGACTCCTTACTGAACCCGCCTTCATGGCCGTACGAGCAAGCGTTTTGGCGGCTGCACGCGTACCGGTTGGCGCACGATAGCTCTATTGCGACCGCATCTTCCTGGGGCATCCGATGACCATTCCGTTCCGGCACATAACACCCGCTCTGCTTCTCGCCATCGCGACCTATGCCGTACCGGCGCTCGCGCAGAACGCAGCAGCGCCCGCGCCCGCTGCACCGGCTCTTGCCGCTACCGCTGCGACCAGCTACGGCACCCCCGCTCCTGCAGCGCGCGCCAAGCCGCGGGCGGCGAATCGCAACAGCGAAACGCAGTTGCTCGGCGCTCCACGCGACTACGGCTCGCCAGACGCGCAGCAAGGCAATACCGCCGACGCCCAGCAGGCAGCCCTGCTCGACGAACAACGCATGACGGTGCTGGGCGGAGCGCAGCCTGCCGTGCGCAAGCAGCCCAACAAGGCGCAGGCCGCCGGCAACGGTAAGGTGCGCGTGGCCGGCCAGCCGGGCGGTACGAATGCAGCCGAGCGCCTGATGCCCGATGGCGCGGCGAAAACCACTTACGCCGATCCGTTCGATGCGGGCAAGCACGCCGTCTACAAATCCCCGTGGTGATATCGCATTCATGAGATGGCCGCGTGCCGGATCAATCCGGCGCGGCTTCCTCCGTTGTAGCCGGCTTGCGCCGCCGGGCCACCGTGGCTGACGGCCTCGGGCCGCCGAAATACGGCGTCTCCACGTTCGTATGCTTGCCACGCGCATTCGTGCCACATGTGTCACAAATCAGGGTCGCGAGCCGCGCTTCGAAGGTACCGATCGTCGACTCCGGCGATAGCGCGCGCTCCGCATAATCGCGTGCCGCCTTACCCAACGCCGCACGGCGTTCGGGATCGCTTGCCAGCACCGTGATCGCTGCCGCCAACGCCTTGACGTTATCCGGCGGCACGATCACGCCGCGCGGCACCACTGCGTCGTAGAGAGCCGTGCCGCGCCGCGCCATCGCCACCACAGCGCGCCCGCTCGCGAACATGCCGGTGAGCTTCGACGGCATCACCAGATCCGCGGCGTCGCCACGTTGCGGCAGCACATGAATGTCGGCGAGATTGAGCAACTCGTTCAAACGTTCCACGGGTTGCAGCGGAATGAACACGCAGTTCGTCAATCCTGCGCAGCGCTGGAGCAAACTCTCTTTCGCCGCGCCGCTGCCACAGAAAACGAAGGTGAGGTCGGTACGTGCAGCGAGCGATGCCGCCGCATCGGCGAGCGTTTCGATACCCTGTTTCGCGCCCATGTTGCCCGAGTACAGCACCACCTTCTGGCCAGCCGGAATGCCCAGCAGGCGCCGATAGTCGCTCGCGCGCGTCAGCGGAAAGATGGTCGCTACGTCGACCCAATTGGGCAGACACACAACCCGCGAAGGCTTAACGCCCTTGACCACCGCGCGCGCACTCATCTGCGGCGTAATCGACGACACGGTATCGAAGCGGCGCAGCAGCGTGCTTTCGATCCAGCGCGCCACGCGTGCTGCGAGCGAGCTTTTCAGAAGACCCAAATCGAAAGCGGCATCGACCTCGAAGTCCTGAATATGCAGCCACGTACTCGCGCCCGCGAGACGCGCGAGCGCCAGCGTAGCGGGCGCGCACATCAGGGTCGGCGCGATCAGCATCGCGGCATCGGGGCGCCATAGCATCTGCCGGGCGAGCAGCGGCAACGAACTCACCGCGAAGCTCGCCAGATGCAGCATCCGCTTCAGCCCGCTCGGACGCGCCGGCACCCATAGCGGCGCGCGCCAGATCGTCACGCCGTCGCGCGTTTCGTGCTGATACCGCCATGACACATAGTCCGCCGCTACGCGCCACTCAGGGTAATAAGGGGGCGCGCACACCACGCGAACCTCGTGGCCACGCCTCGCCAGAAGCACGGCCATCTCTGCGGTGTACTTACCCACCCCCGTCAGTTCGGGCGCGTAATTGATGCCGTAGATCAGGATCTTCATTGTGACTGCCAGGACGAGTTAGAGCTTCGCATGCGCGACGGGGCCGTGAGGCGCCTCAGTCGCTCAGCATTAGCGCACAGCCACGCGCGATATTGGCGGCGGCAGAAGGCGGATCGAAACGGCGAATCACATCCATGCAACGGCGCGCCGTGCCGCCGGCGTCGGCGAATGCCTCCATCGCCTTGAGCATCGTGCGCTGCAATCCGGCGACATCGCCTGCCGTGAATGCATAGCCGCTCACGCCATCGATCACCAGTTCCGGCACACAACCGCAACTCTCGCTGACCACCGCGGGGCAACCATGCGCGAGCGCCTCGTTGACGACGAGTCCCCACGGTTCGCTATAGCTCGGCAGCACCATGCAGGTCGCGCCGTAATATTCGCGAGTGAGCGGCTCGTCCTGCAAACTGCCGGCGAAAGTGACGGCGTCGCCCAGTTCCAGATCGGCCACCTTCGCCTGCAGCGCGTCCGCCATCGGCCCCGTGCCGACAATGCGCAACTTCGCTGCAGGAATGCGGCGCCGCAACCCGGCGAACGCCTCGATCAGCGTGCCGATGCCCTTCTCTTCCGAGAGACGGCCGACGTACAGAAACACCGGCTGATTGCCGGCGCGTGCCGCGACCCGCTCGACCAGCGCACGCTCCGGCGAAAACGATCCAGGCATTGCCGCGGCCTGGCACGGCACGAAAATCTTGTCGCGCTTCGCGCCGAGTGACTCGAGATACTCGCGGCTACGTTCGCCGAAACCGAAATAGCCATCACAGAGTGAAAAGAACACGCGCTTCGGAATCGAAGTCAGCAATTTTTTAGGCCGGTCGCGCGCGGTCGAATCGCAGAACACCGCGCGCCGCTTGCCGGTCACGATGCACGCCGCCAGCATCGCCCAGTATTCCGGACGGTGGTAGCCCGGCAGGACGATCAGATCCGACTTCGTCCGCAACACTTCCCACGTGAGCCGCGCGATCATCTTCATCGTCGGCACATCTTCGTAGCAACCGTCGAACAGCTTCTGCATCGGATAGCGATGGTAGGAATAGTCGACGTCCGAAAAACCAACCCGGTCGTGCTCCGTATCCGCAATCTGCACCATCGAGTAGCGAATCGCGCCGGATGCCGAGATCTTATGCAAGGCGGAAAACACGACACCCTTGTGACGCGACCATACGACGTTGTGGAAGATCGTGACTGACGCAGTCATTTTTATGCCACTCCTCGAAAATCGTCCCTGTGTGCGCTGCACGCTATTCGTGCGAAACGCTCCACGCGCTTCCTCATTGCCGGAATCGCGCCCAGCAGCCCTTCAATGCGCGCCTAAACGTGCATGACGGCGGCGGCGGTCGAGCCGGCGTGTAATTCAACGAATTCCCGATACGTGGACGTGATGCCCTCTTCGAGGCCGATGGTCGCGTGCCAACCCATTTGCGCGAGCCGCGATACGTCCAGCAGCTTGCGCGGCGTGCCGTCGGGTTTGGACGCGTCGAATACGAGTTCACCCTCGAAGCCGGTCACCTTGCAGATACATTCGGCCAGTTCGCGAATCGACAGGTCTTCACCCACGCCGACGTTGAACAGGCCTTCTGTCACGTTGTGCTCGAGCACGAAGAGCGTCGCCGCGGCGAGGTCGTCGACATGCAGAAACTCGCGGCGCGGCGTGCCCGAGCCCCACACCGTCAAGGCCGCGGAACCGTTCACCTTCGCTTCGTGCGCCTTCCTGAGCAGAGCCGGCAAAACATGGCTGCTGTTCAGGTCGTAGTTGTCGTTGGGGCCGTACAGATTGGTCGGCATCAACGAGACGTACTGGGTGTTGTATTCGCGGTTGTACGCCTCGCACAGCTTGAGGCCGGCGATCTTCGCAATCGCGTAAGCGTCGTTGGTCGGCTCGAGCGGCGAGGTCAACAGATACTCCTCGCGGATCGGCTGCGGACATTGCTTCGGATAAATGCACGACGAACCGAAGAACACCAGCCGCTCTACCTGCGCGCGAAACGCAGCGTGAATCACGTTGGTTTCGATCACGAGGTTTTCATAAATGAACTCACCCGGCTGCGACGCATTGGCGAGAATGCCGCCCACGCGCGCAGCCGCGAGCAGCACTACGTCGATCTTTTCCCGCTCGAAGAAGCCGTTCACGGCAGCCTGATCCTTGAGATCGAGCTCAGCTCTCGAGCGTGTGATGACGTTGTGATAACCCTCGGCATTGAGCCGCCGGACCAGCGCAGAGCCGACCATGCCACGGTGGCCCGCCACGAAGATACGTGCTTGTTTATTCATCGCCGTTACTCGTGATGTTCCAGTGCCGTGAAACCGGCCAACGTGACAAGTGCGTCACGTCTCGCAATCTGATAGTCGGACCGCACCATTTCCTTGACGAGCGCACTGAATGGCGTGGTCGGCTTCCAGCCGAGCTGCGCATGGGCTTTCGACGGATCGCCCAGCAGCGTCTCGACTTCGGCAGGCCGGAAGTAGCGCGGATCGACACGCACGATCACGTCGCCGGGCGACATCTTGATCTCGCGCCCTTCCACCTTTTCGACAATGCCGACTTCATCCACACCGGTGCCTTCGAAACGCACGGTGACGCCCAACTCAGCGGCGGCATGCTTAACGAACTCACGCACGCTGTACTGCACGCCGGTGGCGATGACGTAATCCTCTGGCCGTTCCTGTTGCAGCATGCGCCATTGCATCTCGACGTAGTCACGCGCATGACCCCAGTCGCGCAACGCCGACAGATTGCCGAGATACAAGGTCTTCTGCATGCCCACCGCGATGCGCGCCACGGCGCGCGTGATCTTGCGCGTCACGAAGGTCTCGCCGCGCACCGGCGATTCGTGATTGAACAGAATCCCGTTGCAGGCATAGAGCCCGTACGCTTCGCGATAATTGACCGTGGTCCAGTACGCAAACAGCTTGGCGACCGCGTACGGGCTGCGCGGATAGAACGGCGTGGTCTCGGACTGCGGCACCTGTTGCACGAGGCCGTACAGCTCCGAGGTCGAGGCCTGATAGAAACGCGTCTTGTGCTGAAGCCCCAGGATGCGGATCGCTTCCAGAATTCGCAACGCGCCGAGGCCGTCCGCGTTAGCGGTGTATTCCGGTTCCTCGAACGAAACCGCCACGTGGCTCTGCGCCGCGAGGTTGTAGATCTCATCGGGCTCCACACGCTGAATCACGCGCAGAATGCTGGTCGAGTCGGTCAGGTCGGCGTGATGCAGGAAGAGTCGCTGGTCGGGATCGTGCGGGTCGCGATAGAGATGATCGATCCGGTCCGTATTGAACAGCGATGACCTGCGTTTGATGCCGTGTACGTCGTAATCCTTGGCGAGCAGCAGCTCGGCAAGATACGACCCGTCCTGTCCAGTAATGCCGGTGATCAGCGCGACCTTGCGTTTCATGAACCCCTCCTTTCGTTGAACTTTGCAATGCCAGTGCAACATCACGATTGAATGAGCGGCCCCGTCATCGGGGCCGTCACATCAACCCGCGATGCTGTCGTATCCGTAATAACCGCCTTGATAGCCGGAACCGAGGAATGCCCCTTCCTGAGGCACATCGGTCAGCAGCACGCCTTTGAGCGATACTCCGCCGTTGAGCAGCCGCTTGGCCGTCTCGGCAATCTCGTTCAGCGGATGGCGGCCATGGCGCACCACCAGCAGCGTCGTACCGGCGTACTTGCCGATCACCGTCGAATCGGTCACGGCAAGCACCGGCGGTGTGTCGACGATCACGATGTCGTAGTGCGACTTCAACTCGTCGAGCATCGTTTGGAAACGCTTGCTCATTAACAATTCAGACGGATGCGAGGGCAGCGTGCCCTTGGCGAGCACGTCGAGTCCAGGCAGCACGTCGCGCTGGACCATCGACGCGAGATCGCCACCGCTCAGCACGTCCGAGAGCCCCGGCTGATGCGCGATGCCGAAATGCGAATGGACGTCGCCGCGCCGCATGTCGCCGTCTATGATCAGCACCCGTTTGTTCGCCGACGCCACCAGCGCCGCCAGATTCACCGACAGGAACGACTTGCCGGTATCGGGCCGCGAACCCGTGATCATCACGACGTTGTTCTCAGCATGATCGAGCGACAACTGCAACGAGGTCCGCAGATTGCGCACGCCTTCCACAGCGATGTCTTCTGGCGCCTGCTGTGCGAGCACATGCAGCCCGCGGCGGCGCAGCATGACGTTTTCCTGCAAACGCAGCTGCGTCTGGCTGCGCGGCACGATTGCGAAGACCGGCACGCCGAGCACTGCTTCGAGCTCGTCGGGACGTTCCACGCCGCCGTACATCGCGCGCTTGAAGAAGGTCAGCATGATGCCGATCAGCAAGCCGCCGCCAAGCGAGATCAGGATCGCCAGCACGCGCTTCGGGCGCACCGGCTCGTCAGGCGTTTCGGCGAAGTCAACCACCCGCACATTGCCTACCTGGCCAGCTTTCGCCACCCGGAGTTGCTGCGCGCTGTTCAACAGATTGGTATAGAGCTCCGTGTCGACGTGCACGTCGCGCAGCAGACGCAATGCGGTCTGCTCGGTATCCGGCATCACAGCCACGCTGCGGTTCATGGTGGCCGCTGCGCCCTGCAACGCCGCGATCTGTGCATCGAGCGCGGCTACCGCCGGGTGATTCGCCGTGAAGCGCTGCGACATCTCCGCGCGTTGCTGCTGCAGATCGAGCAGCTTCGTCTTGTTGTCGACGACCTGTTGAAGCAACAGACGGCTTTCTTCACCAAGATCGACCGTGCCGTGCGCGTTGCGGAATTTGTTGTAGCGTTGCTCAGCGTCGTCGAGTTCCTTGCGCAAGCCGGGCAGTTGCTGGTCGAGGAAGGCCAGCATGTGCTCCGCTTCGGTTGAACGGCTTTCCACATCCTGACGCACGAATTCGCGCGCCATACTGTTGACGATCGCCGCGGTCAGTGCAGGGTCGCCGCCTTCGAGGCTGGTGCGAATCACGCCGGACTGCAGCGTGGTTTCGGCCACCACGAGCGCCTTTTGCAAGCGGTCCACGGTGCCCAGCGTCGAGGCGCGCTGCAGCTCGAAACGCGCGCCAGGCTCGCCGACCAGCTTGTCGACATGCAACGCGATCGGGCCGTCGGCGGTGTCGGTTTGCACGGTCTCGCCGACGTGGCCGGAGAGAATCGCGATACCGTTCTTGTCGCGCAGCACGTACGAACCCGCATCGCCCGCAATCAGCGTGAAGGTCGTGTCGTAATAGTCCTTCGACGTGTCGAAACGCGACACGGCAATGCTCTCGTTACCCCATGCGAAGCCCGACACGTTGATGAATGACGGCAACTTGAAGCCCCATTGCCCGTTCACCAGGCCCGCGATCATCCCGCCGATGAACGGCATATAACGCGGCGAAGCCGTGATATCGAGGTGCAGATTCTTGACCGTTTCCTCGGTGACGAGACGCGACTTCAGCAACTCGATCTCCGCCGCCGTCGAGGGCTTGGTGTCGAACATGCCGGTGAGCGGCGGCAAGGAATCCTTGCCGTTCGCATTGGCATTGGCTGTCTTGTCCTCGACGTGGAACAGCACATCTGCGCGGTAAGTCGGCGGCGCAAGGAACGCATACGCGCACCCCAGCGCGAGTGCGATCAGCGTCACCATCACGATCGTGCGCCAACCTCTCACGATCGTGCGCAGATAGTCCGACAGGTGCAGCTCGTCCGGTCCGGACACGTCGGTATAGCGGTTTTCGAAATTAATTGCCATTTTGTTCACCCAACAAAGCCCGGCGGTTCATGGTCACGTTGCACGGTTGTTATTTCGCAAGAACGGCACCCGTTACAGCCGCATTGATCGCCGGCAGCAGCAGGTTCAGCACACGGTTGAAGCGGACCAGGCCGCCTTGACCGACATACACGACGTCCTTCGGTTGAAGCTCGAACTGATTGGCGAGGATCATGGACACCGGCGAGGTCGCATCGAGGTGGTAGACCTGCGGCGATTCGCTGGTCGAATTGCGGATCACGAACAACTGTCTGGCCGCCGCCGTGTTCGAGTCGAAGCTGCCGCTATCGGAAATGGCCTGCGAAAGCGTCAGCGTGCCGTTACGCATCGGCAGGATCGTCGCCGGCTTGTTGACTTCGCCCATCACATACACGCCGCTGTCTTCGCGCGAAGCCACCCGTACGATGTCACCCGCTTGCAGATAGATGTCCGACGGATTGCGGCCGCGCTTGATCAGGTCGTCCACGTTGAGCGGATACGTCACGCCGTTGCGGATCAGCTCAACGCGGCTGCGATCCGCATTCGGGCTGAAGCCGCCGCCCTGGTTGATCACGCTCGTCAACGACAACGGAATGTCCGTGACCGACTGCGCGCCAGGAGTGCGCACTTCACCGTCGACATAAACCTGCGCGTTGCGGAACGAGGCCACCCGTACCGTCACCTCAGGCTTCTGATACACGTTGCTCAGACGCTTGTGCAGATCCTTCTGGATCGTCCCGACGTCTTTGCCGGCAACGTGCACCGTGCCTGCATACGGAAACTGCACGTCGCCGTTTTCGTCGATCAGAAAACCGGGCGCGGCGTCCGACGTCTTCGCGTTCTGCGCGGGCTGGCCCAGCGCGGCGGCGAGCTCCGGGTGGTCCCACACGACGATCTGCAGCACGTCGCCCGGGCCGACCTTGTAAGAGGTCGGTTTGCCGAACAGCGCGGTTGTCTGCGGCGGCAGCGTCGTGGCCGTCTGCGTCGCGTTCATCTTGCGCAGCAGCGCGAGGTTGATGTCAGTAATCGGAATCTGCTGTTGCTGCGACGCTTCCGTGCTGTAGTCCCCACCCGTGTCCTGAACCGCGGCTGGGGTAATCATCTGTTGACCCGGTACGATTCCGCATCCGGAAAGCACTGTTGCAACTGTGAAAATCACGAGACTTCCCGTGCGTATACCAAGCGAGCTCATGGTGTTTCCTCCTTGCGCCAGGGACTGTCCTCGGGGGAGGTAGAGCCCAGCGTGCTTGTTAACTACTTAGTACTTAGTAAGCGTTTCGATGCGCCAGTCCGGCAACGATCGTCGCGCCGATAATCCGCATGTCGAGTGCGAACGACCAATGCCCCAGGTAGTACAGGTCATGTTCGACGCGACGCTCCATCTTCTCGATGCGGTCGGTTTCGCCACGAAAGCCGTTGATCTGCGCCCAGCCTGTAATGCCCGGCTTGATCCGATAGCGATTGATGTAGCCGGCGACCACTTTCTGATAGAGGTCGTCGTGCTCGAGTGCATGGGGACGCGGTCCAACGACCGACATGTCGCCACGCAACACGTTGAAGAATTGCGGCAGTTCGTCGAGGCTCGTGCGGCGTAGAAATGCACCGACGCGCGTGACGCGCGGATCGTCGCGCGTCGCCTGTTTGAGCGTGCCCTTCGGCTCGGCATGCAGTCGCATCGAGCGGAATTTGTAGATCGTGAAAACGTGGCCGTCCGCGCCTTTGCGCTTCTGCTTGAAGAGAACCGGGCCGCGCGACGAGAGCTTCACCGCGATCGCTATGGCGAGCAGGATCGGCGCGAGGCCAATCAACGCCGAAGCGGCGAACAGGCGGTCGAAGATTTCCTTCTTCAGCATCGAACTGGCTGACAGCGGCGAGGCGACCAGGTTGATCGCCGGCATGCCGAGCAGATCGATCACGCCGCTGCCATCGAACAATGCGATGCTGCGCACGTCGGGCATGAAGCGGATATTCACCAGATCGTCGCGGAACTCGTTGATCAGTTTGCAGATCAGCGGCTCTTCGGTGAGCGACAACATGAGCCAGAGTTCGTGCACATCGTTGGTGCGAATGTAGTCGGCAAGCGCATCCACCGTCTCGCAGACAGGTACCCGCGGGCTGGTCACAGCAGACACGTCAGGGCGCGTGTTGTAGACGGCCGTCGCGCGAAAGCCTGTGCCGGGCGCCGAATCGATCCTGCGGATGATCGCATCGCACTGCGAGCCGCTACCGACGATCGCAACCTGATGCAGATTCAGACCGGCACTGCGCGCACGCGCCAGCACCGCATGCATGATCAGCCGGTCAGCGATCAACAGGCCGCCCGTCACCGCCGTCCAATACGAGAACCACAGCCGCGAGACGAAGTCGATGCGATGCAGCGAATACATCAGCACAAGCGCGCTGCCCTGCACCATCAACCACGCAAGCGACACCTGCCCGGCCAATGAGAGCTTGGAACGGCCGCGCCATGATTCATACACGCCGAACGCTGGAAAGGTGGCCAGCGCAAAGGCGGCGGAAAACATCACGAGCGCCCAATAGAACCCTGATTGAGCGAGGTAATCAAAGCGGATCTGCGACGCCACCGCCGCACCCACCAGTACCAACGCGACATCGAAAACTCGCGCGAGCAAATCCTGAAACTTGCGCATTTTGCTTACCTCGTTCTTGCCGTTCGTTCTTTTCCACACATGATTCCGGGGGCGCTGTTAGGAGCAGCGGCCGTAGTTGTCGTTGAACCTCACAATGTCGTCTTCACCGAGATAGGTGCCTGACTGGATTTCAATGATTTCGAGCGGTACTTTCCCCGGGTTTTCGAGCCGGTGACGCGTGCCGAGTGGAATGTAGGTCGACTCGTTTTCGCTCAGCAGGAACTGCTCTTCTCCGCGCGTGACGAGCGCCGTGCCACGCACGACGACCCAGTGTTCGGCGCGGTGGTGATGCAGTTGCAGCGAAAGCTTCGCGCCCGGCGTGACGACGATGCGCTTCACCTGGAAGCGTTCACCGTGGTCGATGGAATCGTAGAAGCCCCAAGGGCGCCGCACCTTGCGATGCGCATCGGCCTCGGGAGCGTGTTGCGCCTTGATGCGCGACACCAGGCCCTTGACGTCCTGCACATGTGAGCGGTCGACCACCAGCACGGCGTCGGCTGTTTCGACGACCACCACATTGGTCGTGCCCACACAGGCGACAAGCCGGCCTTCGGAATGCGCATAG
The DNA here is from genome assembly GCF_030464785.1 of Paraburkholderia sp. SEWSISQ10-3 4. NCBI lineage: Bacteria > Pseudomonadati > Pseudomonadota > Betaproteobacteria > Burkholderiales > Burkholderiaceae > Paraburkholderia > Paraburkholderia sp. SEWSISQ10-3 4. The sequence goes on along the minus strand of NZ_JALPRI010000009.1, from coordinate 16,423 downwards.
CTCGACACCGCGCCTTCGAACGTCACGCGGCCGCGCCCGGCGTTGCCGTTGGCGTCCTTATCCATTGCGGCCCAGACGGCGTCCCAGGAACCGAGATCCGACCAGCCTGCATCGAGCCGAACAACGACGCCGGACGGATTTGCAGCGGAGTCTTGCGGGTCAGTGACATGGGGCGCGGCTGTCTCGTCCGTGGCGCTCGCGTCACTCACGTCGCTCACGTCAGTGAGGCGCTCCATCACGGCATAGTCGATCGAGTCAGCGGGTGAACTCAGGAAAGCGTCCACGAGCGGACGGAAATACGCGCCTTCGCTGCGGCCGTTCGCGAATGCGCGTTCGCAGGCTGCGTGCATCTCCGGCTGCAGGCGTTGCAGCGTATCGAGCCACACGCGTGCCCGCACGACGAAGATCCCTGCGTTCCACCAATACGTGCCTGCAGCGACGTACTGCGCGGCAATTTCCTCGGCCGGCTTCTCGACGAAGCCGTCGATTGCATAACCTCCATCGGGCAATTCCGCGCCGATACGGATATAGCCGAAGCCCGTATCGGGGCGCGTGGGCGGCACACCCAGCGTGGCGATCAAACCACGCTCCGCATACCTGGCCGCGCGTTCCAGCGCGCCTTGCAACGCAGGCACATCCGCAATCGAATGGTCGGCTGGCATCACGATGAGAATCGCGTCGTCGCCGTCCGCGCACGCGAGCGACGCCGCGAGCGTCAACGCCGGCGCCGTATCGCGCCGCGCAGGCTCGACGATCAGACGCGCGTTCACGCCGTTTTCCAGAAGCTGCTCGGAAATCACAAACCGGTGTTCTTCGCCGCACACGATGATCGGCGACGCGTCCACGTTCCAGCCGGCGGGAAAGCCGTCCATACGCCGCGCAGTCGCCTGCAACAGCGAGTCTGAGCCGACCACGTCGATCAGTTGCTTCGGATAGTTTTCGCGCGACACCGGCCACAGCCGCGTGCCCGAGCCGCCGGCAAGAATGACCGGGACGATGCGCGCGCAATGCGCACCGGCGGTCCCGGCATTGGCACCGTCCGGGTTCGCCGACGCAGCGTTCACAACTCCCTTAGTCAACATATTCGGATTCCTTATAATTTTTTGAGATCAAGGAAATACTTACCGAAGCGCGGTACGAGACGACTACGTGTTGGGCGCGCTCAGCGCGGTTCGCGGCGCGCGCTATCCGCCGACCATACGGCGGCTTTGAATCCGGAACTCAGTCGGGGAAATCCTCATCCGCTTACGGAAAACCTTCGCGAGGCGGTCACCGTTACCCATGCCGGTACGCCGGGCAATCTTGTCCACCGGCAATTCCGACTCGGTCAGCAGGCTGCAGGTCACCGCAAGGCGCTCATGCAACAGGAAACTCGAGGGCGTGATACCCATTTCCATCTTGAAGCGGCGCAGGAAGTTGCGCTCGCTCATCGCGGCGAACTGAGCCGCATCGGCAATCGAAATCGATTGCTGGCAATTCTCTTGCAGCCAGCGAGCCGCCGCGCGCACTTTGTCGCCGGGACTCAAGCCGCCGTCTTCGCCAAGCAGCGGTGCGAGGTTCGAGCACGAATCGGCAAGCAGACGCTCGGCCACCGTGCGGGCGGTCGCGCCGCCGAGATCGCGCTTGATCATGGCGAGCGCGCTTCTCATCGATTCAAGCCGGTCACCCGCGTCGCCGTTCTGCTCGGTCTGGCGCGACGACATCGACTGCGGCTGGTGAAATTCGCCGCTGTCCTTGCTGTCCGGCACATAGGCTGCTTCGAGCAAGGCGCGCCCTTCCGCGATCGGCCGGATCATGCCCGTGTTGCGGCGCACACGCCGTAACCAGGCGATCAGCCGCTCGTCGCCGGCTGCGGCGAATGCGCCTTTGCCGCCGGCCACATACAACGCGTCGAAGCCGCCGTAATGGCGCGCGTCGAGCCCGTCGGTCCAGACCCGCAGTGCCGATGACGAGGTCACCATGCCGCCGTCGGCCGACAGGAAGGAAACGTCATACAACCAGCCACCGGATCCGGACGATGCCAGTTCGTTAGCAGCCTGAAACACTTCCGCAACCACGCCCGCGCCCTGCAGCGAGCAGTCGTTGAACATCAGGATTGCGATGCGACGCATACCTTTGTTCGGTGCGTGCACCCAGCGCAACATGGCAGACTCGAGACTCGCGCAGGTCATAGTCATCCTCTCAACAGAAAACGGATCTACTTTTCAACCTTGAACGCCCACACAGAGGAATGCTCTGTGCAGTGCATCATAGCCATCCGCAATCAAGCATTTAGCCGCCATGACCGAAAGTGCAGACATGTTGGCGTTTCAATATGGTGGCCAGCCAGTGATTTTCGGAACAATTGCTCTGCTACTATTTTTCAACGAATTAATTGCCGATTCTGCATATGAATGAATTCACATTCCGCGAATCCTAATGCTAATTAATGTGATTTTTTGTGTGCTGGCGCACATACAACCGCCACTCGAAATGCTTGAGTTGCAATTTGATCTGCCCGGCATTCTGCAGATTCGAAGTGACTTCTTTCCGTCACATCGCCAGAATGAGAGCAGCCCCCTTGTTTGCACCAGTCATTGTTCTTACCGGATGCCCGCGGGGCTTTCTTCTGACGATATATTTGGTCGGCAGAGACATATAAAACAGTATCCAATATAAGCACTTTTCGAGAGAGAAAATTATTTAATTCGTTGTTATTGGATCTGGAGAATATAAACATGACGATTAATGTTTCAAACGTGAAACACGGCAATAAGACAACTTTAGCCAGCCCGGCAATAGACGGGCCAATGGCGGATTCTGTCGGATGAGAGCCGGTATGTTTCCGCCATAGAATTGCGGAAATGGCCTATGCGGTTTCCGCAACACATTGCAACGCGAGGTAGTCTGAGGCGGGTCTGGCCTGGTCAACTAGCAATCCGGTGACGCCTTATCGTTACAACAGGCCGGAACCTATGCGTCGAACGACACGGGGAACACATGTCTGATGTATGTGAATATCGCGCGCTGCAACCACTCGCCGGCACCTGTGGCGCCCGCGGGTTAGCGCTGCGCGTTGCCGCTTCGGCGGCGGTATTTATCCTGCTGGCCATGGCGGCCTCCTCGTGTAGTGCGGCAGCGGCTTCAGCCGGTCCTGACAGCGCAAGCAATGCCGATCTGACGGTCGACGGCAGAAAGTGGACACCTTGCGCGGCGGAATATGGAACCTGCCGGTTCAACGGTACGCGCGACGTGCTGTACGGCACCGTCGAACAACATGTCATCAAGACGTTCACGACCACCGCCGATTGCAATAACGGTGTGTTCGGCGATCCTGCGCCCGGTGTGGAGAAGCGCTGCGCAGTTGCGGTCACTGCGACTGACTCGAGCACGGCGGCCAAGGCTGAAGCCGCTGCCTCGGCGAAAAAAGACACAGCGCCTGCCGCCGCGCAGGAATCTGCGGCCACGGTATCCACTTCATTAAAGGCGCCGCCCGGGCAGGGTCTGCGCTGCGGCGCGCCCACCTCACAAGTACGCGCGGCCGCAAACGGCGATCTGCTGGAAGCGGACACGCCGAGCGACGGCACGCGCCTGTTCGCAGCAGACAAACCGTTCGCACTCGTCTTCACGACACGACCTGCGCAAAACGACACGCTCAACTGGCAAATCCGCGACAGCTGGAATACCGTGCGTGCTAGCGGCCGCTTCCCCGTTGCGGCGGGCGCCACGCTGTCGACGCTCAGTTGCGCCTCGACCGTTGCCGGCTACTTCGCCGTCTCCGCTTCGCTGGAACGCGCACATGGCCAGCTCGAATCGCGTGGCACACGTCCTGCGGGGATCGCCACCTTCGGCGTCCTGCCCGACACCTCTGCTGCGTTGCCCGCCGTTCGCTTTCCCTACGACGACCTGCACCGATTCGGCGGACAGGGGACTGCATACCTTGCGCCCGGGCAGCATTGCTGCGATGGCGACGGCTATCGGCCGGCTTACACCGCGCTCGGCCTCTCGTGGGCGAACGACAATCGCAACTGGTATATGGAAGAGCCGAAAAACGCAGGCACGTTCGATCCCGCGAGCAAGCAGTTGCTGCCCTACTTCCGGCGCGGCGACATCATGCGTCTGATCCAGCTCGACGGTATTCCTCAGTGGGCTAGTCCGACCGGCAAGGAGACGCACAGCTATGCGCCGACCTCGCTCGCACAAATGAAGGACTACATGGCCAAAGTCGGCGCCGAGTCCAACCGCACGCGGATGACCTACTTCCCCAAACAGCGCGACAACTACTATCAGGTGACATGGGAACCGGACGCCGACGGCGGCCTGCCGTGGCGCGATACCGACGCGAATTTCGTCGCGATGTATAAGGCGGTTTGGGAGGGCATTCATCAGACGGACCCGCATGCCGTAGTGATGGGGGTGACGTACGCGTCAGTGCAAGTCAATGTCGAGAAGATGCGCCGTCTCGGTCCGCTCGGGATCGGCCGCTATATGGATGGCATGACCATCCATGGCTATTACGACATCGGCACCACACCATCGCACCCGCCCGAACGTGTCGCCGACTCAGGCAATCAGGGCACCGTGCCCGGCGCGCTGCCCGCCGCGATGCGCGCGCTGCGTCACGAGTTGCGTTTATACCTGAAACCCGGTGCGCCGCTGTTTGTTACCGAAACCGGCATCAGCTACGACATCGGTGCGGCGTATGGCAAGAACTATCCGGGCGCGAACGTGCTGTATGCACAAGCCGCGGTCGTGGCGCGCACGCATCTCATCCTGCTCGGCGAAGGCGCGGATATGACCTACGTGTTCTACCTCGCGGACATGCCGGATGCCGCGCCCGGCTATGGTGTTTTCTTCGAGCTCGATCATCCGACTGGCGCCTACGGCGCCGCCCGCATCAGCCCCAAACCCGCCGCGCTCGCGGTGGCGGTGATGACGCGGATCATCGACGGCACGGATACGCTCGGGCCGCTCAAAGCTTTGCCCAAAGGCGTCTACGCGTACGCGTTCCGCCGGCTCGGCGGCGGCAAGATCGTGACGGCGTTGTGGACGCATGACAACGACGCGTGGAACGCCAAAACCGGTTTCAGCGCGAGCCAGAGCGCGGATTATCGTCTGCGTGTCGACGCACCCGGCACGTCAGGCGAAGTGACCGTGTTCGACATGATGGGCAACCCATCGAGCTTGCCGTATCGCGACGGTGTCGCGAACCTCAAGCTGTCGCCGGCGCCCATCTATGTGGTGTCCGCCAACGCCGGCGTGTTCAAGGACGCGGTCATGACGCCGGAGGGTTACGTGCCTCGCTAGATGTACCGCACAAGGCGCGGGGTGCGCGTAGCGGCCGCCGTAGACCCCTCGATAGGCACCGCTTGCTGTCGAGACGCGGCGATACTTCGGCGTGATGTGACAGGGCAAGTCGTTTCTTACACCCGTAAAATCCAGAAGAAGACTACCTCGCACGCATATCAACGCGCCGGAACCGAGAAATGAACGGCCTCGCATGGACAATGCTGGTGCTGGCCGGGATGGTTGGGGCGTTTGTCTTCGCCACGGTCGGCGCGATTCTGGTCGCACTGCTGCTGGCGAATGTCTCAAGCCGTCTCACCCGGGATGATGAACATCATGGCGACTACTAGTGCCTTCAGCATCGCCTCACGATCACCCTGCGCTCAACGCGACGCGCACCCTGCAGGAGATGGAATGCTGACCGAGATCGATTTCCTGGACGTGGTGCGTCTGACGCCGCTGGTCGCGATCGATCTGATCGTCAGCGACGCCGAGGGCCGCGTGTTGATCGGCCACCGGCGCAATCGCCCCGCCCGCGGCACATGGTTCGTTCCCGGCGGGCGAATTCTCAAAGACGAAACACTCGACAGAGCGTTCACGCGCATCGCCGACGCCGAATTGGGCATCGGCAGGCTGACGCGCTCGACCGCGCGCTTCGAGGGCGTTTTCGAACACCATTACAAAGACAATTTCGCCGCCGAGCCTGACGTGTCGACGCACTACATCGTGCTCGCCTATGGCCTGCAGTTCACCAGCACCATCTCGGTCGGCCGGCTCGACCAGCACAGCGACTATCTCTGGCTAACACCTTCTGAGCTGCTCGCACGCGCCGATGTCCACGAGAACACCAAGGCTTATTTCCGCTAGCGCCAACAGCCCCGCCACCCGCATGACCCATTGCCGGTGCGCAAAGTGATATCTACTGTGAGTTCGCCAACGCGTCAACTCACGCCGGTACAGTATGATCGAGCTCACCGTCAGGGCTCGAATCAGACATGCGATCATCGGCAGCCAGGCTCGTTCGCGATTCATCCATTGCTCTTCTAGCGCTACTTTTTTTCGCTTTCTTTCCGGGCGCGGCGCGCGCGGCCGATTGCGGCGCCGGCACGCTGGTGACAGTCGTCGCTCACCTCGACGACGATCTGCTCTTTGTCGACCCCGCCATCAGCGAACGGCTCGACGCCGGCTGGTGCATCACCACTGTCCATCTGATCGGCGGCGCCAACGGTGCGGATTTCGCTTACGTGCAGACCCGCGAGCGGGCCTCGCGGCTCGCGTACGCGCGCATGGCGGGGGTGCCTGACGAATGGATCGAAACGAATATTCCGATCGCCGGCAAGCTGGTGCATCAGATGGTGCTGAAGGCCAAGCCGCAAGTCCGTCTGCTCGAATTCCGCCTGCCCGGCGGCGCCGTGCGCGGCGGCCGCGAACCGCTCGGCCTGCTGTGGGAACAGCGCGCCACGCTTTCCACCTATCCGATGAACGCCGACGGTTCGGTGCGTGTGCAATACGATCGGGCCTCGCTGTCGGCCACACTGAGAGTGATACTCGCCGGGGCGTCGCAGATCTACACGCTCAATCCGGACACCGTACCGTTTCTCGAGCACCCCGATCACATCTACGCCGCGCGCATCACGCGCCACGTCGCCCAGACGCTGAACAAAAGCGTGCCGATCGAATACCACATCACCTATCCGACCGGCGACTGGCCGGGCAATGTGTCGGCGGCCGAAGTTCAGCGCAAGCGCGACATCGTCGCCAGCTATTTTTCTGTCGACGGCAGCGAGTTTTCGCACGTATTCGGCGAGTTCCAGTGGGACGGTAACTGGGTCGCGCGCCGCTATGCCTTCGCCGATCGCAGCGATCACCGCGTTGCCGATTTTCAATCGCATCCCATTCAGCTATTCAATGCGGCGGCAACTCGCTGCCTGACCTCCGCAGGCAGCGGCCAGGCGCCGACACTCGCCGCATGCACGGGCTCGTCCACGCAACAATGGCGCTGGGATCCGGTGACGGTATATCCCGGCAATGCGCGCAACGCCGCACTCGTCAGCGTCGCGACTTCGCAATGCATCGCCGAACGCGACGGCTATCTGATCTCCGAGACCTGTGATCAATGGGACATGGCGCAGCGCTGGACGCCGTGGGACTTCGGCCTCGTTTATACGCCGCTGCGGCACTGCCTCGGCGAAAACGACGGCAAGCTCACCATGCGCGGCTGCACCCAGCTCACCACACGCTACCGGTGGGCAACTCAGCAACGCACGCAGGCGACAGATCTGCGCCTCGCAACCGCAATGGTCGGCGACGTCGCCGGCACGGGCGAGCAAGCCGCGGTCTACGTGCAACGACAACACGACGGGCCCGGCTTTAATGTGTATGCGGCGTCGCTCGTGAAAGCGTCGCCCCCTGCGCTCTGGTACGCCGGCCTCGTTCCTTTCGATCCCCGCGCCACCGCGCCCAGTTGCACGGATGACAAGCTGTGCTTCGATAGCGCGCGCTTCCTGCTCGGCGATTTCGACGGCGACGGCAAGACCGACTTGATGGTCATCACCGCGCGCCAGGGTGGCACCGCGTTCTGGTTGCTTCGCAGCACAGGCGAGCGCTTCGAGGCTCCACGTCTCTGGCTTCAGACGAGCCGTGAGTTCAGGCCCGCGTTGACGCAGCAATATGTGGCGGCGGACTTCGGCGGAATGGGACGTGCCGGCGTGCTGATCGCACAGAAACGCGCCGATAGCGGGCTTGACCTCTGGACGGCGTCTTCCACGGGCTCGACGGGCTCAGCGCCGACACTCATGGCGCAAGCAAAAACGCTGCGGCAAAACGCCAATCTTCTGCCAGTCCAAACTGCAGGTTCACGCACGTCGCTGGTCGCGGTGGATGGTGCGGACGGCCGGCTCGCACTCACGCCAATTTCCAATGACGGCACACGCATGACCATCGGCGAACGCAAACTATTGCCGGCGAGTTTCCTGCCCGACTTCGTCAAAGTGACGGTCGGGGCCGTGCACGGCAAAGCGAGCAATACGCTGATTCTTTTGACACCGCATCTCGACGGAACGAACGAGGACGCGGTCATCGACATTGCCACGCTCGACACAGCGGACGCGAACGCAGTGCCGGTCCAGGCGGCGACGCTGCGTGGCATGTCGTGGTCGGATGTCTTTCCGGCTTTCGTGCGTGACAAGCGCAATGCCGCGCTCGTGCTCTATCGAAGAACCGACGCCACGCTCGGCGATTTCTATTTCACCGGCGGCGCACCGGCGCTGACGCGCTATCCGGTAGGCGATGGTTTCGCTTTAGGCGCAGCCCAGGATCTCGGTGAACTCCCGGGACTGTTCTCGGAGACGGTGCGGATCGACCGGTTGGCGCAGTAGCGCAAGCCGGTCGACCCGACGCGGTTCAGGTCGACACGCGCAGCGGCTGAACGAACTGCCGCGCGATCGTCATGTAGCGATCTGCCGTGTCGTGCAACGTGTATCCCGCCAGTTGCCGGTTCGCTCGCGGCATATCGAGCGCCTTGAGCAAGGCGCGGCCATAGGCCTCCGGATCGGCCGTGTCGACGAGACTAACGCCGGCAAATCCACTGGCAAAACCGAACGACGGAATCCGGCTCGCCACGACAGGAATGCCCGAGGCGAGCGCCTCCAGAAAGCCGATGCTCTGCGCTTCGAAACGCGAAGGCATCGCAAAGACACGTGACGAGCGAAGAATCGCGGCGACATCCAGGCGCGGCCCGCATACCGTCACGCGGCTGTCGAGGCCAAGCTGATGAACCAGCGACACCACCGCCTCGTAATAGGGAATCTCCTCGATGACTCCGCACAGCAGCAGGCGCGCTTCAGGCTCGCTCTGCACGACGTGCTCGAACGCGCGGATCGTGTCCAGCTGACTCTTCCCTTCTATATAGCGGCCTAGCTGAACGATCTGCTTCGCAGGCACGGCGATATCCGGTACGGATGGGTTGCTGTCTTCGGCGAACAGCGACGCGTCCACGCCATTCGGGATCACGACCATCGCCGGATGCTTGCCGATTTCTCGCAGGTAGTCGTCGATATTTTGCTGCGACACGCCGATGATCGCTCTCGCCCGCCGTGACAGCAGGCGCTCCGCCTGCTTGAGCGCGCCGTTCTCGAAGTCATTGACGCCGGAGTGCATCACCCAGGCGATCGGCGTATGCACCGGCAGAAGACGCACATAGAGTGCGGCGAGCGTAGCATGCGCCACGATGAAGTCGGGACGGAACTGGCGCACCACGCGATACAGGTGCAGCAATTTGCCCACCCTGCCGTGACGGCTGGTCGGGAACAGACAGGTGACGCCTGCGGCTTCCAGCTCCGCACGAATGCCGACGAAATCGTCCTGCTGAGGAAGCAGTGACGTTATACAGACCTCATGGCCGCCGCGCTGATGTTGAATCGCGAGACCTTTTACAAGTACTTCTGCCCCGGAAAGTCGCGGGGCATGAACCAACTGAAGAATTCTCACGATTTATCTCTCTGGATAACCGCCTTTTTTGCGCAGCGGATGGACAAGCCGACCAGCAAGTACCGCCCCCAAAAACCGTCGACATCCATCATCGTTCATCTGGCGCGCCCCTTTCGCGGGACGCGGCCTCGTCTCCGTAAAACAGCGACAGTTCCGCCGCGAAGTCACTATCGCGAGGAAACGTTACACCGAAGGCCCAGCACTTTTCCGCCATCTGCAAGGCTCCTTCGGCTATGCAATGAGCGCTATCGCCCATTTCTCAGCGGTTTACCCCGATTCGTATAGTTAGGCATCCGTTGCAAATCTTTTCGACCCCATTTCTGTTTGGCGGACAAAGACTAATCTCCTCATACGTATTTTTTGGTGCGATCAATGCAATTAGTACTGCCTTATTGTTCATACGTAACGACTCGTTACTTCTTTTAAACATACTAATGAGTATTGTTGCAGTCGATTCTTCCCATCAGAGCCTTTCTTGCTTACAGGACAGTAAAAAGTTCATCGAATGGCGCGATGAACTCAAGCACTTCGATGTGGATTGCGCTGTTCCTCAAGACGTTCGTTGTATTCGTCACACCTTCCCCGGTCGTCCGATTCCGCCAAATCCGCCATGACGAGTGGCATGGATTCGTACGATAAGAATTTCTCTGCAGAGAAATGCGTTCGGGGCCGACAACCCGGGAAGGCATCACACCTTCGCGCGACCGAATGGTTGCGCATCCAGGACGGCCAGTGTCGATGCCTCGGTCATCGGCTGGCTTGCAATTGAACCCCGATGTTTGCTCTGTCTCCCTACGCGCCTTGCGCGAAGAGGCAAGCGAATATTCACAGAACGCATTGGTTAGATTGATGAAATCGCAACTACTCCTACTTTCGACACTTTCTCTCGCGCTAGCGGGCTGCGGTGGTGGCGGCGGCGGTAACGGCGCCAGCAACAACGCAACAAGCCAGCTCAACGGCAGCTCCGGCTCGTCCAACTCGACTGCGGCGGGCAACAGCAGCACCGGCGGCACCGCCACGGTGAACGGCGCGGGCACCACCGTCGCGACGCTCAGTTGTGCATCGCCGGCCGTCTCGGCGGGCTCCGGCAGCGCCACCATTTCCGCCGACACGCCGAGTGCTGACGGCACACGCATCTTCGCTTCCGGCACCACCTTCCAGCTCGCCTTCAGCACCAACGTGCCGAATGCCGATACGCTGAACTGGGCCGTCACGGACACCATCGGCCGAGTGGCGGCGAGCGGCAGCACCGCCGTCCCGAGCGGTTCGAAGACCATCACGCTCAACTGCACCTCGACGCTCGCCGGCTATTTCGCCGCGACGGGCACACTCGCGCAGAACGGCGGCCAACTGCCACAGGCCGGCACGCGTCCGGTCGGCATTGCGACTTTCGGTGTGCTGCCGAACCTGTCTCAGGTCGTGCCTGCGGTCACCTACGCGCATCAGGACCAGCACCGCTTCGGCATGCAAGGCGCGAACGACAACGGCCCTCTGCTGGCCGACCTCGGCATCTCGTCGACGATCGACGACCGCCAGCTTTCGACGATGGAGCCGAACGGCGCGAACACCTTCAACCCTTCCACGAACAATCTCGATCCGTTCTACAAGAGCGGCAACGTGATGCGCCTGATCCGTCTCGACGGCATCCCTGCCTGGGCGAGCAGCACCGGCGCGTTCCAGGACGACACGAGCGTGCCGACCAACCTTTCGTATTACCAGAACTACATGAGCCGCGTCGGCACGGAATCGAGCGCGATTCGCGCGGCGTACTTCCCGACCCAGTCGGCGAACTACTATCAGGTGACGTGGGAGCCCAACGAGTTCTGGACCGACACCGATGCCAATTTCATCGCGCTGTATCAGTCCGTCTATCAAGGCGTCCATTCCACCGATTCGAACGCGGTGGTGATGGGCCCGGCCGATGCGTTCCCGAGCCTGACCACGACGCGTCTGAAGCGCCTCGCGCCGCTCGGCTTCGGCCAATACATCGACGCGGTGGCAACGCACGGCTACTACGACGCGGGCACTTCGCCGTCGCATCCGCCGGAGCGCTACGACAGTGACCCGTCGACAGCCTCAGGTTCGCTGCGCGGCCAGATGCGCGCTCTGCGAAATGAAATGGCTACCGACTACCGCACGGGCATGAAGCTGTTCTCCACGGAAGCCGGCATCAGCTACGACCTCGGCAGCTCGTACGGTCCGAACTATCCGAGCGCGAACGTGCTGTACGCGCAAGCGGCGGTCGCGGCGCGCATGCACATCATCACGCTGGGTGAAGGCGCGGATCAGACCTACGTGTTCTACGGTGCGGACTATCCGGGCGAAGTCGGCTACGGCACGTTCTTCGACCTGAGCGATGCGCAGGGTGCCTTCGGCGCGACGAATATCAGTCCGAAGCCAGTCGCGATGGCGATCAGCGCGATGACGCATACGCTCGATGGTACGCATACGCTTGGAGCGGTGAACGGCACGCCGACCGGGGTCTACGCGTACGCGTTCCAGCAGGTGGGCAATGGGGCGGTGATCACCGCTTTGTGGGCGCACAACAATAGCGTGTGGGATGCGAGTGTTGGGTTCAGCTCGAGCTATAGCGTGCCGTATAGCCTCACTGTGGATGCGCCGGGCACGAGCGGTACCGTGAAGGTGGTCGATATGATGGGGAATGCTTCGAGCGCGAGTTACAGTAATGGGACGCTGACGCTTAATCTGACTGAATCGCCGGTGTATGTGGTGTCTAACAACGCTTCGGTTGCGAAGTCGAATGCGACGGTGCCGGTGGGATACGTCGGTATCTAATTAGCAACCGCCTCATCATGCGGTAGACGTAAAAACGTCAGCCGGCTTCAGGGCCGGCTGACGTTATTTTTTTCAGACATGGATGGCGGCGCCTGGCCGCGCACTCGCAGTGCGTCAGCTTTCCCCCAGTCGCCCCTCGAGCCCGCTCAACTCCTGCTCGCGCTCCTTCGACACCTTGCCGATCGGCGGGCCCGCAAAGCTCTTGCGCACACCGGCGCCGTACCAGATCGCCAGCAGGATCGCGAGCAAACCAACAATGACGTACACCACTTTCTGATTAGGCGGCTGCATGCCGACATAGGCGAGCACGAGCGCGCCGAACACCGCAGCCACCGCGAACGGCTTCGACAGCATGCCCAACTGGAACGGCCCTTTTTCCTTCCACGTGCGGCCCTCGGCGAAAATGCCGGCAGCAATCGGCATCGCGTAGGAGATGAACAGAAACACCGCGCTACCCGCGCTCAGCACCGTGAACGCGTCGCCGTACAACGTCACCACAATCGCCAGCACCGCCGAGGTCCAGATTGCAGCACCCGGCGTGCGGTGTGCCGCATTCACCTTGCGCAGCCACTTCGAGCCAGGCAAGCCGCCGTCGCGGGCAAACGCGAACATCATGCGCGAGGTCGACGTAACGGCTGCGAGACCGCATACGTAGTTGATGAAGAACATCAGCAATTCGATCAGGATGCGCAGCGGTCCCGGAATCGGCGCAAGAATCGCTTCGAAGAACCCGGTGCCCTGCTTCACCCCCGCAGTGATATCCGGCATCACCAGCACGAACGCGCACACCATCACATAGCCGAAGGTCGTCGACCAGAACACGGAGCCAACGATGCCGCGCGGCACATTGCGCGCCGCCTGATGCGTCTCCTCCGAGGTATGCGCAGAAGCGTCGAAGCCCGTGATCGTATAAGCGGTCAGCAGCAAACCGGACAGAAACGCCATGGCAATGGTTTGCTTGGGCCATGCGCCGCCATCGATACCGGTGAAGTTGGTGAACGTGTAGAGCCGCGACAGATCGATCTTGACCGGCGAATACACCAGCAGGGACACCACCAGCATGACCGTCACCACAAAGATCAGATAACCCGACAGGTCCGTGATCTTGCTGGTGATGCGAATGCCGCGATGATTCAGGAACGCTTGCGAGGCGGTGATCACCGTCAGAAAGAGCGTCTGCTGCCACCAGCCGAGCGAATCGGGACTCACACCGAACATTGGCGCGATCAGTGTGCGAAAGAACGGATCATAGGTACCGTAGTTGATCGCGGCGACCACGAACACGAGACCGAGCAGATTCAGCCAGGCAGTGAGCCAGCCCCACATTTTGCCGCCGAGAATCGAACTCCAGTGATAAAGGCCGCCAGCCGTCGGATACGACGACGCGATCTGCGCCATCGCTGCCGCCACGACCAACGCGAACAGCGAGCCGAGCGGCCAGCCGAGTCCGATCGACGCCCCGCCCGCCGCCGACAGGCCCATCTGGAACGACGTGATGCCACCCGACAGAATGCAGATCAACGAGAACGATACCGCGAAGTTCGAGAACGCCCCCATGCGCCGGGACAGCTCCTGCGCGTAGCCCATCTTGTGCAACAGCTTGACGTCGTTGTCGGCGGACTCCGCCGACGGCACGGCCGTGTTGATGTCCATGACGCGATCCTTTGAACAGGGTTATGACGAAGCGGCAAACTGGCGTGACCGCGCGACGAAGGACCGGCTCACGCAGCCGTAAAGCAGTTGTCGACGTACAGGTGTGCGCCGTTGACGAAACTGGCGTCGTCGCTGGCGAGAAAGAGCGCCGCGCGCGCGACTTCTTCCGGCGCGCACAGACGGCCCTGCTGCACCGACAGCGCCGCTTCGCTCGCATCGAATCCATACTTCGCAAGCGCGCTGATTTCGCGGCGTCCGTGCGGCGTATCGATGAAGCCGGGACACACGGCGTTGCAGCGAATGCCACGGTCGCGATACTCGACGGCGATCGACCGCGCGAACATGGCGCATGCGCCTTTGGTCGTGCAGTACAGCACTTCGAGCGGCGTGGCCGCGACCGACGAAATCGACGCGGTGCACACGATCGAACCGCCGCCTGCCGCGAGCATGTGCGGCAGCACCGCGCGGGTCATCATGAACATGCTTTTGACGTTGACGTTCATGAGCCAGTCGTAGTCTTCGTCGGTGGTATCGACGAACGGCTTCACGACGATGCTGCCGGCGTGGTTGAACAGCACGTCGATGCGCCCGAAGCGCGCCATGATGTTCGCCACGGCGGCGTCCACGGCAGCGCGCTTCGATACATCGGCAGCGAACAGTTCGGCTGTGCCACCCGCCGCGCGAATTCGCGTCACGACCTCCTCGCCCGCATCGGTATTGATATCGACCACGGCGACTTGCGCGCCTTCCTGCGCGAATAGCAGCGACGCCGCGCCGCCCGCACCGGTCGCGCCGCCTGACACGATTGCGATCTTGCCTTCCAGCCTGCCTGCCGCTCTGCTCATGCGTGACTCCCGTTCCAGTGTCCAGTGCGTTGTGTTGCATTGCGTTGTGCACAAAGTAGGGGCGGCAAAAAGCGGCGACTATCCAAAATTGGCAAAAAGTAAAAATCCCGTAAAAATCTGCCTTACTGACAAATGCATTACATGCGGTGATTCGAGCGCACCCGGATGAGCGCAGACGGCCTGAACCCCGGGTGCGGCACGGACTTTTTTTCGCATACACTGGTCGGCACGAGGCTTTCGGGGAGCGCCAACAGAATCGGGAGAAGCTATGCAGCCGGCCAATCAGACAAGCAGCGCCGTCGAGATTCGCTATTGCCGGAACATCGACGAGCAGGCGATGTTGCTCGACGCGTGGAACCAGAGCTATTGCCAGATTTCGCGTGGCGCCTTCGACGGCTCGGTGAGTTCGTTCGCCGCGGGCGGCGTGCGGGTGTTGGTGGAGCGCCTGAACCGCACGGTCTATCAACGCGGCCAGGTGGCGCGGTCCAGGCTCGCCGTGGGCATTCCATTTCAACTCGAAGGGCATGCACTGCTGTGCGGGCAGACGAGTCATCGCGACGGTCTGCATGTGTTTTCCGGCGATGGCGGGTTCGAGTTTTTGTCGCCCGACACGCATCTGGTGGTGAATCTGGAGATCGAACCTGACGCGATTGGCGATCATTTGCTGCGCTCGCAGCTCGACGAGATTGCGCCGTTGCTGGGCGCGAGGCCTGGTGTGTTGAATGTCGATCCTGCGAGATTGCAAGGATTTCGCGAGGTGCTGAAGCCATTGCTTGACGCCGTGAGTGCGACGCCGACTCTGCTCGATGATGGCGGCGTGGCGGCCTCGTTCGAGAAGTCGGTGATATTTGGTCTTGCCGAGGCATTGCAGGGAATGCGGGATGCGGATCCACACGGGAATGTCGAAGCGCGTACCGCGCGGAACTGGCAGCTTGTGCGCAGCGTTCGTGAGCTGGTGGAAGAGTCGCCGGATTGCCCGCTGTCTGTCGCCGAGCTATGTGCGCGGTTTCGCGCGAGTCGGCGCACTTTGCAGTATGCGTTTGAGGATACAGTTGGAGTGAATCCTTCAGCGTATATACGAGCGGTTCGGCTTGATCATGTGCGGCGGGAACTGAGAGCCGCTGGGTCTGTTACTGAAGTCGCTACGCGGTGGGGGTTTTGGCATTTTGGGAATTTCTCCAATGAGTATCGGGGGCAGTTTGGGGAGTTGCCATCGGAGACGTGGCGGCGCAGTAGGGCGCGCGCGGGTTGAAGTGTGGGTTGTTGCCTGCGGCGCTTTTTGGCCGTGTTCTTAGGGCTTTGGGCTTTCCTTGTTCTGGCTTTGGTGCCTTTCCTTGCATTGTTAGTGGTCTATTAGCGTTGCCCCTGTGCGGGGC
>NZ_JALPRI010000008.1:0-251392 GCF_030464785.1 Paraburkholderia sp. SEWSISQ10-3 4 | reverse complement strand
ATTCAAGGAAAGGCACCAAAGCCAGAACAAGGAAAGGCCAAAGCCCTAAGAACACAGACAAAAAGCGCCAAGCAGACAACAAGCTCAAGAAAACCCCACCGCCGCAGGCAAACCCACAGCACAAGCCCCCGGCAGGACCAAATCCCATTATATGAATCAAACATTCACATATTGGAGATTTCCAAAAAACCGCCCTACAATCCACACCAACACGCACCGTGAGCTCAAAAAGCCACGACCAGCGACAGCAAGAAAAAAACCGGAGACAAGCCAAACACCATGCCAAAGCCCCAAAGGCAGCAACCGCACGCCCGCGCCAGTGGCAACACCCGCGCCGCGAGCAAAACAGGCCCCCTCTCCGGCCCCGCGCTGTAAGCGCAAAAAACTACCTGAAAGCGAATCGCCATGAACAAAGCGATGCCCAATCACGCCGTAAGCGAATCTGACGCCGATCTGGCGCCGCAGGCCGATCACGCTTCCAGCGCCGCGCCGAGGCAGGCTGCCAACGCTGCGAAGGTTTCACGCGCCAGCGTCCAGCATCCGCCCGTGGTCGACGAAATCGCCTTGCCGAGCACGTTGCTCGACATCACGCCGCAACAGGCCGGCACGCAAACACTGCTGCGCGGCCTCGCGATTCTGGAAGCCGCCGCCGCCGGCGTGCGCGATCTGCGCACCTTCGGCGCCGCGCTCGGCACGACCCGCAGCACCACGCATCGGCTGGTGAGCAGCCTTGTGCAGGCGCGCTATCTGCGGCAAGTGCAGGGCGGCTATCTGCTCGGCCCGAAGTTGATCGAACTCGGCACCATCGCACTCGAACAGATGCCGCTCACGACCGTCGCCCGCCAGCATCTCGAATCGCTCGCCGAGCAAACGCTCGACACGATCCACCTCGGCGTGCGCGATGGCGACGACGTGCTGTACATCGACAAGATCCCCGGCACCCGTGGCCTCGAAATGCGCTCGCGCGTCGGTCACCGCATGCCGCTGGCGTCGACGGGGATCGGCAAAGCGATGATGCTCGACCTCACGCCGGACGTCTGGCAGTCGCTCTTCGAAGCATCGCGGCGTGCGCTCGCGGGCGTCAGTTTCAAGCCGGATAACCGCCCCGATGTGCAGACCTTCATGCAGCGCATGACCAACTACGCCGCCGGCGGCTACACCTTCGACCTCGAAGAAAACGAAGCGTCGATCCGTTGCGTTGCAGCGCCGGTGCGCGATGCATCGGGCGCAGTCGTGGCGGCGCTGTCGGTGGCGAGCACGATTCCGTATATGTCGCTTGAACGCATGGATGAACTGATTCCGGTCGTGCAGCGCGAAGCGCGCGCGATCTCGGAAGAACTCGGCTGGCGTGCCCCGCAACCGGCAACCCGCAGGATCAAACGATGAAGCGAGCGGGTTCTCACACGCAAGCGGCCAATCCGGTGCACGCCGCCGCTGTCGCCGACACTACCTTCCAGGACGCAGCGCTCATTGCGCTCGACTGGGGCACGACGTCGCTGCGCGCGTATCTGTACGACGCGGCCGGCGAGGTGCTGGCGACGCGGGCATCGACGGCCGGCATCATGAATTTGCCCCGTAGCGCCGAGCAAGGCGGCTTCGATGCCGCCTTCGAGGACGCGTGCGGCGCCTGGCTCGAACAGGCGCCCGCCGTGTCGGTGATCGCGGCCGGTATGGTCGGCAGCGCGCAAGGCTGGCTCGAAGCACCGTATGTCGATGCGCCGGCGAATGCGGATGCGCTGGTGGCCGGCATCGTCCGTGTGAAAGCCGCGTGCGGCGTGACGCTGCACATCGTGCCGGGCGTCCTGCAGCGCGGCGAGTTGCCTAACGTCATGCGCGGCGAAGAAACCCAGATTTTCGGCGCGCTGGGGCAGGACACGGGTGCAGTGGATAGCGGTAAGCGCGCACTGATCGGTTTGCCTGGCACGCACGCGAAATGGGCCGTCGTGCAAGCGGGTCGCATCGAACGTTTTCATACCTTCATGACCGGTGAAGTGTTCGCGGCTTTGCGCGAGCACACCATTCTCGGCCGCACGATGGTCACGCCGGATCGTCCGGATACCGCTTCGTTTCTGCATGGCGTGAACATCGCTCGCGATAAAGGTCAGGCGGGCATGCTGGCTACCGTATTCAGCTCCCGCACGCTCGGGCTCACCGGACAACTTTCGCGCGAACAGCAGCCGGACTATCTGTCGGGTTTGCTGATCGGGCACGAACTGGCCGGTCTCGAAGCCGCACTGTCGCAACAGCAAAGTTCGCTTGCCGGGCAGCATCTGCGTCTGATTGGCAATGAAGCGCTGTGCGAGCGCTATCGCGTAGCACTGGTGCAATTCGGTTGCACGCATGCGGAGCTGGTGAAGCACGCCACCGAGCGCGGCTTGTGGCGCGTCGCCACCCAGGCGGGGCTCGTCAAGCCTACGCCGCAAGCGGCGCACGCCGGCTAACCGGCAGCGCCGCCGCTCACGAAACAAGGAATCGACATGCAACCTCACATCAATCTGCCCGCCCCGTACATGCCGCACGCGGGGTTGATCGCGGCGTTCGAGGTCTGTCCGCTGATCGCGATCATGCGCGGCGTGACGCCCGCCGATGCCGCCGAGCACGCTCAGGCACTGTACGAAGCCGGCTTTCGCATCGTCGAAGTGCCGTTGAATTCGCCGCAGCCGTTCGACAGCATCGCGGCAATCCGCAAGGTGTTGCCGGCCGATGCGATCGTCGGTGCGGGCACGGTGCTGCATCCGAGTTTCGTCAACGACGTAAAGTCGGCGGGCGGCGAGCTGATCGTGATGCCGCATAGCGACCCGGAGGTCGTCGGCGCCGCGAAAGCGCAAGGCATGGCCTGCGCGCCGGGTGTGGCGACACCGAACGAAGCCTTCATCGCGCTGAAAAACGGCGCGGATGTGTTGAAGATGTTCCCCGCCGAACAACTCGGCTGCCAGGTCGTGAAGGCGTGGCGCGCGGTGATCGCGGCGGAAGTGCCGCTGGTGCCGGTTGGTGGGATCACGCCGGACAACATGGGTCCGTTCCTTAGCGTCGGCGCGAATGGCTTCGGCCTCGGCTCGGCGCTGTACAAGCCGGGACAGAGCGCGGCGGTGACAGCCTCGCACGCAAAGGCGTTCATCAACGGGTTGCGCATCGCCCGTGCAGGCGCGAAGAAATGAAGCGGCTCGCCGACAAAGTCACGTTGATCACCGGCGCCGGCCGCGGCATCGGTGCGGCGATCGCGTTTGCGTTTGCGCGTGAGGGCGCGGCGGTCGTGCTGGCCGAACTCGATATCGAAACCGCGCAGCAGACGGCGCAACAGATCAAGGCGCAAACCGGCGCACGCGTGTTGGCGGTGCAGACGGATGTGACGCAATCGGCCTCGGTTCAGCATGCGGTGAGCGAGGCCGAGCAGGCGTTCGGCGCGGTCGACGTACTGGTCAACAACGCCGGCATCAACGTGTTCTGTGATCCGCTGACCATGACGGATGACGACTGGCGCCGTTGCTTCGCGGTCGATCTCGACGGCGTCTGGAACGGGTGTCGCGCGGTGTTGCCGGGCATGGTCGAACGAGGCTCGGGCAGCATTGTGAATATCGCGTCGACACATGCATTCAAGATCATTCCGGGATGTTTTCCGTACCCGGTCGCGAAGCATGGCGTGATCGGATTGACGCGCGCGCTCGGCATCGAATACGCGCCGCGCAACGTGCGGGTCAACGCAATCGCGCCGGGCTACATCGAAACGCAATTGACGCACGACTGGTGGAACGAACAAGCCGATCCGGCTGCCGCGAAACAGGCGACGCTCGCTCTGCAACCGATGAAGCGCATCGGCCGCCCGGAAGAAGTAGCGATGACGGCGGTGTTTCTCGCCTCGGATGAGGCGCCGTTTATCAACGCCACCTGCATCACCGTGGATGGCGGCCGCTCGGCGGTGTATCACGACTGAACGTAGCGGGGCAGCACGCAACAGGAAGCGGGAAACGCAACAAGAAGCAAACGGGCAGCAAGAACAAAGCAGCAAGGTTTCACCGGACGACGCGCTGGCCGCGTGTGTCACACCCGGTACAAGAAGACGCGGCCGATACCTTCTCGTTATCAATTAGTCAGGAGACACGCATTATGAAACGAAGAATTTTCCTCACGCTGGCAGCAGCGGCGACGGGTGTGCTCTTCAACGCACCGGTGGCGCAAGCAGCGGACCCGGTCAAGATCGGCTTCCTCGTGAAGCAGCCGGAAGAACCGTGGTTCCAGGACGAATGGAAGTTCGCCGAAATTGCCGCCAAGGAGAAGGGTTTCACGCTGGTGAAGATCGGCGCGCCGTCGGGCGAGAAGGTGATGAGCGCTATCGACAACCTGTCGGCGCAGAAGGCACAAGGCTTTGTGATCTGCACGCCTGACGTCAAGCTCGGGCCGGGCATCGTCGCCAAGGCGAAGGCCGACGGCCTGAAGATGATGACGGTCGACGACCGTCTCGTCGACGGCGCGGGCAAGCCGATCGCATCGGTGCCGCATATGGGCATCTCGGCGTACAACATCGGCAAGCAGGTGGGCGACGGCCTGGCCGCGGAAATCAAGAAGCGCGGCTGGGACATGAAGGACGTCGGCGCAATCGACGTCACCTACGAACAGCTGCCGACCGCGCATGACCGCACGAGCGGCGCAACCGACGCGCTGGTCGCCGCCGGCTTCCCGAAGGCGAACATCATCGCCGCGCCGCAAGCGAAGACCGACACGGAAAACGCGTTCAACGCCGCCAACATCGCGCTGACGAAGAACCCGAACTTCAAGCACTGGGTGGCTTACGCGCTGAACGACGAAGGCGTGCTCGGCGCGGTGCGCGCAGCGGAAGGCCGCGGCTTCAAGGCGGACAACATGATCGGTATCGGCATCGGCGGTTCGGACTCGGCATTGAACGAGTTCAAGAAGCCGACTCCGACGGGCTTCTACGGCACGGTCATCATCAGCCCGAAGCGTCACGGCGAAGAAACCTCGACGCTGATGTACGACTGGATCACGCAAGGCAAGGAACCGCCGATGCTCACGCTGACGACCGGCATGCTGGCTACGCGTGACAACGTTGCCGATGTGCGCCAGAAGATGGGCCTCGCGGCAAATTAATCGGCTGAAAGCGTAGTTAAATGAAGTGAACTGCCGGTGCGTCGTTTCTCCAAGGATTGGGCGCGCCGGCAACAGCAATACAAGATCAGCAGTTGAG
This sequence comes from Paraburkholderia sp. SEWSISQ10-3 4, assembly GCF_030464785.1. Classification (NCBI taxonomy): domain Bacteria; kingdom Pseudomonadati; phylum Pseudomonadota; class Betaproteobacteria; order Burkholderiales; family Burkholderiaceae; genus Paraburkholderia; species Paraburkholderia sp. SEWSISQ10-3 4. The sequence continues at coordinate 246,192 of NZ_JALPRI010000008.1, read as the reverse complement.
ACAGACCGTGTTTGCCGCTGGCGTGACTGCCTCGCAAAACACGCACGGTTCACACGAAGCAGCAATTAATTGCATGGGACCGGAGTAAGCGCTGAAGCGCTAACACCGGTCGACATAGGAGGCGAAGTGTCAGCGACGCTACGTTTTGACAATATCGGCAAAGTCTTTCCAGGCGTGCGCGCGCTCGACGGTGTGTCCTTCGACGTCAACGTCGGCCAGGTGCACGGCCTGATGGGCGAAAACGGCGCAGGGAAATCGACCCTGCTGAAGATTCTCGGTGGTGAATACCAGCCCGATTCGGGCCGCGTGATGATCGACGGCAATGAGGTGCGCTTCACGAGCGCGGCGTCGTCGATCGCGGCGGGGATCGCGGTGATTCACCAGGAACTGCAATACGTGCCCGATCTGACGGTCGCGGAAAACCTGCTGCTGGGCCAGTTGCCGAACTCGCTCGGTTGGGTCAACAAGCGCGAAGCCAAACGCTTCGTGCGCGAACGCCTCGAAGCGATGGGCGTGGCGCTGGATCCGAACGCGAAGCTGCGCAAGCTCTCGATCGCGCAACGGCAGATGGTCGAAATCTGCAAGGCGCTGCTGCGCAACGCACGCGTGATCGCACTGGATGAACCCACCAGCTCGCTGTCGCATCGCGAGACAGAAGTGCTGTTCAAACTGGTGCGCGATCTGCGTGCCGACAACCGCGCGATGATCTACATCTCGCACCGCATGGACGAGATCTACGAGCTGTGCGATGCCTGCACGATTTTCCGCGACGGCCGCAAGATTGCTTCGCATCCGACGCTCGAAGGCGTGAAGCGCGACACCATTGTCAGCGAAATGGTCGGACGTGAAATCGCCGACATTTACAACTACTCGTCACGGCCGCTCGGCGAAGTGCGCTTCGCTGCCAAAGCGATCGAAGGTCATGCGCTCGCACAGCCGGCCAGCTTCGAAGTGCGGCGTGGCGAGATCGTCGGCTTCTTCGGTCTGGTGGGCGCCGGGCGCAGCGAACTGATGCATCTGGTGTACGGCGCGGATCACAAGAAGGCCGGCGAAATCGTGCTCGACGGCAAGCCGATCAAGGTGCGCAGCGCCGGTGAGGCGATCAAACACGGCATCGTGCTGTGCCCGGAAGACCGCAAGGAAGAGGGCATCGTTGCGATGGCGACCGTGTCGGAGAACATCAATATCAGTTGCCGCCGTCACTATCTGCGCGCCGGGATGTTCCTCGATCGCAAGAAAGAGGCGGAAACCGCCGACCGTTTTATCAAGCTGCTGAAGATCAAGACGCCGAGCCGTCGTCAGAAGATCCGCTTTCTGTCGGGCGGCAACCAGCAGAAGGCGATTCTGTCGCGCTGGCTGGCCGAGCCCGATCTGAAGGTCGTGATTCTTGACGAGCCGACGCGCGGGATCGACGTCGGCGCGAAGCATGAGATCTATAACGTGATTTATCAGCTCGCCGAACGCGGCTGCGCGATCGTGATGATTTCGTCGGAATTGCCGGAAGTGCTCGGCGTGTCCGACCGGATCGTCGTGATGCGCCAGGGCCGGATTTCCGGCGAGCTGGCGCGTAAGGACGCAACGGAACAATCCGTGTTGGGCCTCGCCTTGCCGCAAAGCTCGACAGCGCTGCCCGGAACCGCAGCCACCGAGCAAGCGGCCTGAACATTATTTGGACGAAAGTCCGGCAACCCGTGGGGAACGGGAGGAGTCTTCAACATGCAAGCCAGAGAAAACCTCGCGCAACAAGCCGCAAAAAATGCGGCCGAAGCGCTGATTCCGCAAGGCAACGACAAGGCGAAATGGTGGCAGCAGATCACCGAGTACAGCCTGATCCTGATCTTCATCGTGATGTTCATCACGATGTCGCTGACGGTCGACCACTTCTTCTCGATCGAGAACATGCTCGGTCTCGCCCTGTCGATTTCGCAGATCGGCATGGTCGCGTGCACGATGATGTTCTGTCTGGCCTCGCGCGATTTCGACTTGTCGGTGGGGTCGACGGTCGCGTTCGCCGGTGTGCTGTGCGCGATGGTGCTGAATGCGACCGGTAATACGTTCATCGCAATCATTGCGGCGGTGGCGGCGGGTGCGGTGATCGGCTTCGTCAACGGCGCCGTGATCGCCTATCTGCGCATCAACGCGCTGATCACGACGCTCGCTACGATGGAAATCGTTCGCGGTCTCGGCTTTATCGTGTCGCACGGTCAAGCCGTGGGCGTGTCGTCGGATACGTTTATCGCGCTAGGCGGTTTGAGCTTCTTCGGCGTGTCGCTGCCGATCTGGGTCACGCTGCTGTGCTTCATCGTGTTCGGTGTGATGCTCAATCAGACTGTGTACGGCCGTAACACGCTGGCAATCGGCGGTAATCCGGAAGCCTCGCGTCTTGCCGGTATCAATGTCGAACGCACGCGCGTTTATATCTTCCTGATTCAGGGCGCCGTCACCGCGCTGGCCGGTGTGATTCTGGCTTCGCGGATTACGTCGGGCCAGCCGAACGCGGCGGAAGGCTTCGAGCTGAACGTGATTTCAGCGTGCGTGCTGGGCGGCGTGTCGCTGCTCGGCGGTCGTGCAACGATCTCCGGTGTCGTGATCGGCGTGCTGATCATGGGTACGGTTGAGAACGTGATGAACCTGATGAACATCGACGCGTTCTATCAGTACCTCGTGCGTGGCGCGATCCTGCTCGCCGCTGTGCTGCTCGACCAGTTGAAGAACCGCGGCTCACGGGACTAACCCGGGATTGAACCCGGAAATAAACCCGCGGCTCACCCACCTTGCTCTAAAAAGGAATCGAACGATGTCGTCTCCGGCCAATGCAAACGACCGCCTCGCGGACAACGCGTTTGCCCGCTATCCGAGTCTCGTCGACCGAACGGTGTTGATCACGGGCGGCGCGACCGGTATCGGCGCATCGTTCGTCGAGCATTTTGCGGCGCAGGGTGCGCGCGTCGCGTTCTTCGATATCGACGCGACCGCAGGTGAAGCGCTCGCCGACGAACTCGGCGACTCGAAACACAAGCCGCTGTTCCTGCCTTGCGATCTGACCGACATCGACGCGCTGCAAAAAGCGATCGCCGATGTGAAGGCCGCACTCGGTCCGATTCAGGTGCTGGTGAACAACGCCGCGAACGACAAACGCCACGCGATTGGCGACGTGACGCGCGAGTTTTTCGACGCGGGGATCGCGGTGAATATCCGTCACCAGTTCTTCGCGGCGCAAGCGGTGATGGAGGACATGAAAGCCGCGAACGCGGGTTCGATCATCAACCTGGGTTCGATCAGCTGGATGCTGAAGAACGGCGGCTATCCGGTGTACGTGATGTCGAAATCGGCAGTGCAGGGTCTGACGCGCGGGCTCGCGCGCGACCTCGGTCACTTCAATATTCGCGTCAATACGCTGGTGCCGGGCTGGGTGATGACGGAAAAGCAGAAACGTTTGTGGCTCGACGATGCGGGCCGTCGCTCGATCAAGGAGGGTCAGTGTATCGATGCTGAACTGGAGCCGGCTGATCTCGCCCGCATGGCGCTATTCCTCGCCGCCGATGACAGCAGGATGATCACCGCGCAGGATATCGTCGTCGACGGAGGCTGGGCGTGAGTGCGGGGGCGGATTTGCCTGCACATAGCGCGGCGCTGCTGCTCGACACGAAATGCACGCTCGGCGAAGGCGCGACGTGGTGCGCGAAAACCGGCCGCTTCTACTGGAACGACATCGAAGGCGCGCGGCTGTGGCGCTATGACCCGCGCGACGGCGGGAGCACGTTCTGGCGCATGCCCGAGCGTCTCGGGAGTTTCGCGTTGTGCGCCGATCTGCGCTACCTGTTGCTCGGATTGGCGACGCATCTCGCGTTCTTCGATCTGACAACCGGCGAGACGCGGCGTATCGTCGACGTCGAACCTGGCTTGAACACGCGCGTGAACGACGGCCGCTGCGATCGTCAGGGTCGTTTCGTATTCGGCACGAAAGACGAGGGTTCGCCGTTGCAGGCAATCGGCGGGTTTTATCGTCTGAATCACGATTTGTCGCTGGAGCGTTTGCCGTTGCCCGCACCGGCGATCTCGAACAGCATCGCGTTCAGTCCCGACGGCGCGACGATGTACTACGGCGATTCGCCGACGCGTGAAATTCGCGTCTGCGACTATCGCGCTGACGGCAGCGTTGCCAACGACCGCGTCTTTACGACATTGACGGACGCGACCGGCGAGCCCGACGGCTCGACCGTCGACAGTGATGGTGGCGTGTGGAACGCACAGTGGGGCGGCAGGCGAGTGGTGCGGTATGGCCCCGATGGCGTGGAAACCGAGCGTGTCGACGTACCGACCGCGCAGCCGAGTTGCGTCGCGTTTGGCGGCCCCTCAAGAGGACTTCCTTCAGGGCCTGTACAACTGGACACCCTGTACATCACGAGTGCGCGTATCGATCTCGATGCCGCCGCGCTCGCGGGCGATTCTCATGCGGGCGGCGTGTTCATCGCAACACCCGGACGACAAGGTTTGCCGGAACCGGTGTTCCAGGGCGCGCCTACATAGCGCAGAATGACGCAGCCTCAGTTGCAAGGCAGAGTGCAGTCGAGCAGTGATTTTGGAACTGAACCAGTCGTTGATGTCGCAAACCAAGTGCCAGCAAATCGGCAGTAGATCGGCAGCATGCAGTTCGGACCCTGAGGCGACCTGTGCAAAAAAAATCGCCCAACAGCATCCGTCAGCAATGACGGCAACGTCCTACGCCTCTCGATGGAGCCAGATATGACTGTTGCGAATCCTGTTTCCGCCTCTTCTCAGAGCCGGCGCGCGCGACTCAACGCGGCGGCCAATCCGGTGCTTCCGGGTCCCAGTACTTCTGCGGTTGCGGTCGGTGAGACGAGCGGCGGCGAGCTCGCGTGCATCACGCTCGCCAATGCGCATTTGCGCCTCGATGTCGCGCCGACGCTCGGCGGCGGCGTCACCCGTTTCGACTGGCGTAACGACGGCGCGCTCACGCCGATTTTCCGGCGCTGCCGTCACGTCGCTTCGGATACCCAGCCGAATCAGCTGGCCTGCTATCCGTTGCTGCCGTATTCAAATCGCATCGGCGGTGGTCATTTCAATGTAGCTGGGCGGCGTGTCGAGGTGCCGCAAAATCGCGCCGACGAAGCCTTGCCGATTCATGGCGACGGTTGGCTCTCCGCCTGGCAGGTCGCGGAGTCGGATCGCGAAAACGTGCGTCTGACGCTCGATCGCCACGACGGCAAACCGTACGCATTCCGCGCGACGCAAACCTATACGCTGGACGGTCCCACGCTCGTCATCACGCTGGACATCGAGAATGCAGGCCGCGAGGCGTTGCCTTTCGGGCTGGGCGTGCATCCATTTTTTGTGCGTGACGCTGACACCGAACTGTCGGCGGCGGCAGGCGGCCTGTGGCTTTCCGGCGACGACTGGCTGCCGGTGCGTCACGTGCCGGCGCCGCCCGCGTGGCAATTCGGCGTGGCGTATCCGCTGCCGGAAACCATCGTCAATCACGCGTTCACGGGCTGGAGCGGACAGGCGGCCGTGGTGTGGCCGAAGCGGCGGCTGTCGCTGAATATCGCCGCCGATACCGACTATTACGTGCTGTACACGCCACCACGCGAAGACTTCTTCTGCTTTGAGCCGGTGGATCATCCGATCAACGCGATGAATCTGGCGGGCGGCGCGTGCGAGAACGGGATGACGATGCTCGCGCGCGGCGAACGGCTCACGCGCACCTTTCGCTTTACTGTCGAACGCACGGGTTTGCGCTCGATGCCGGGCGCGCGCGGTTCGCGCCGGCGTCAGTAGGAGCGAGCAGGGCGGAGCGGTACGGCGTACGCATCGTCACGCCCCAGCCGGAACCGGCATGACGCGTGGCCGCGGCTTGTCGCGCAGGACAGGTAAAATACGCGCCACTTCCGTTATTGGCTCGCCGCGAGACTCACCATGTCCAATTTCATCCAGACACTCAACGACGCCTGGCAGCGCACGAACTCGCTGCTGTGCGTCGGCCTCGATCCCGAGCCCAGCAAATTCCCGGGCGCGCTCGCGGGCCGTCCCGAAGCGATTTTCGACTTCTGCCGCACTATCGTCGATGCGACCGCGCCCTATGCGTCGTCGTTCAAACCGCAGATCGCCTACTTCGCCGCTCATCGCGCGGAAGACCAACTCGAGCAGCTGATCGCGCACATTCATGCGAACCACCCGGGCCTGCCGGTGATTCTGGACGCGAAGCGCGGCGATATCGGCAGCACCGCCGAGCAGTACGCGCGCGAGGCCTTCGAGCGCTATCAGGCGGATGCGGTGACGGTGAATCCGTATATGGGTTTCGATTCGATCCAGCCGTATCTGGAGCACGAGGGCAAGGGCGTGATCGTGTTGTGCCGGACCTCGAACGCGGGCGGCTCGGACCTGCAGTTCCTGGAGACGGGCGGGCGTCCGCTGTATCAGGTCGTCGCGCAACTGGCGGCGGACAAGTGGAATGCAAGCGGCCAACTGGCGCTCGTGGTCGGTGCGACTTTCCCGAAGGAAATCGAAGTGGTGCGACGGATCGTCGGCGATATGCCGTTGCTGATTCCGGGCATCGGCGCGCAAGGCGGCGATGTTCAGGCGACGGTCAACGCCGGCCGGACGGCGAACGGCACGGGCATGTTGATCAACTCGTCGCGGGCGATTATCTACGCCGGTAAGGATGACGATTTCGCCGAAGCCGCGGCTAAGGCCGCGATGGAAACGCGTGACCGGATCAATGCGTTCCGGTAATTGAGGGTGAGGCCGGTCAGGTAACCGGCCCCAGCCGCTCGATAAACACCGCATGCTGCGGATGCCGCGCTTTTAGCGCTTCGACATCCGCCAGTTCGAACTCGCTGAACTCAAACCCCGGCGCGACCGTGCAACCCACCAGCGCGAACGTCGCCGGGTCCGCGCATTCCGCGGCAAACCACAAACCCGCGGGCACCACTGCCTGAAACACGGCATCCGGATGCGTCAGCGCATTGCCCAACGTGTGCGTAATCAACGTGCCTGTTTCGTCGAGCACGTGAACATTCAAGGGATCTCCGGCATAAAAATGCCAGACCTCATCGGACTTGATCCGGTGCCACGCCGAATGCGCGCCGTCGCAGAGCAGGTAGTAAATCGCGGTGGACGCCGAGCGCGTCTGCGTTGAACCGTCATCGCGGCGCACGGACTCCGCGGACCGATACGTCTCGCTGAAAAAACCGCCTTCCGGATGCGGCTTCAGATCGAAGCGGCGGATCAACTCGTCTTTGGCTGCGTGCGAAGTCGACATATTGGGCATCGTGACGGGGCTTCAGATTTTGAACCAGACGTTAATGTTCGCGCTCGTCGAGCAGGGCCAACACACCGCGCAGCGCGTGCGCGGCGGCCTGCACGCGGATCTTCTCGCGATCGCCCTTGAAGACCTTGGTTTCGACGGACGTATGCAGCCGATTGCTCCAGCCGAACGACACCATGCCGACCGGCTTGGTTTCCGTTCCACCGCCCGGGCCGGCGACGCCGGTAATCGACACCGACACCTGCGCGCGACTGTTGCGCAGCGCGCCCTCCGCCATCGCGCGCGCCACCTGTTCGCTGACCGCGCCGTGCTTTTCGATCAGGTCGGCCGGCACGCCGATCATCTCGGACTTCGCCTGATTCGAATACGTGACGAAGCCGCGCTCGAACCAGCCGCTGCTGCCGGAAATATCGGTGATCGCAGTCGCCACCATGCCGCCTGTGCAGGATTCGGCGGTGACGAGCATCAGGCGCTCGTCGCGCAGGCGGTTGCTCACGCGAATCGCAAGCTGGTGAACCACGGAATCGGTAGGCATGGCGTCAATCCGGAAAACGGGGAACTGCTGCGGGAGGCTGTCGGCAGCCGGCGGGCCAACGCCGACCGGCGCCAGCCGACGGGCAACGGTTAAACCGACATGCGCCAGAGCGCAATCACGAGCAACGTGAAGAACGCGGCGACCAGGTCGTCGAACATGATGCCAAAACCACCTTTCAGTCGGCGATCGAAATAACCGATTGGCGGCGGTTTCACCATGTCGAAGAAACGGAACACGATGAACGCCCAGAGTTGCCCGGTCAGCGTGACCGGCGTGACCATCAGCAGCACCAGCCAGAACGCGATGATTTCGTCCCAGACGACCGGCGACGGATCGTCGGTGCCCAGCTTCTTAGCGGTAAAGCCGCAGATCGCAATGCCGCCGAAAAAGCCGGCGACGATCAGCACGCCCCATTCGACCACGGTCAGATAACGGCTCAGGACGGCGAACGAGGCCCATGCGAACAGGGTGCCGACGGTGCCCGGCGCAACCGGCGACAAGCCGCTGCCAAAGCCCAGCGACAGAATGTGCAGCGGATGCGACAGCATGAAGCGCGCGGTGGCGCGGCGCGGCTGAGGACGCGGCGCGCGCGGGCCGGACGCGTTGGGCTGCGGATGGCCGATCAGATCGTCGGCGGGGCCCAGCGGGGGATCAGTCTGCATGGAAATGGTCGAAGCCTTGCAACGTCAGAGTGAGCGGCGCGCCGGCGGCATCGCGCCAGCCGATCGCCGGGCGGTCGGCCGCCGTTTGAAGAGCGCTTATTGTACCGATGCGGGTGACCGGTACGGCGACCTCGCGGCCGGCTGCTTCGACCTTGGCGCGCGCTGCGGCCGGGGCGGTGAAGCACAGTTCGTAATCGTCGCCGCCGGCTAGCGTGCAACGTTGCTGGATCTCGGGCGAGAGGCGGCGTAGCGCGGCCGAACGCGGCACGGCGTCGACGTCGACCGTGGCCTGCATCTCCGAGCGTTCCAGGATGTGCATCAGATCACCGGCGAGCCCGTCCGAGAGATCGAGCGCAGCATGCGCGATCCCCCGCAGCGCGAGACCGAGGAAGATGCGCGGCTCGGGACGTTCGAGGGCGCGACGAAACGTCGCAGTGTCGCTGGCATCGGCAGACCACTCGCCGCGCTGCACGCCCAGCCCGGCACGGGCGTCGCCGAGCGTGCCGGAGATCCAGATATCGTCGCCCGGTTGCGCGGCGTCGCGGCGCAGTGCAACTTGCGACGGCACGCTGCCGAACACGGTGATGCACAGATTCAACGGGCCGCCGGTGGTGTCGCCGCCGATCAGATCGCAGCCGTAGCGCCCAGCCAGCGCGAAGAGGCCATCGCTGAAGGCGGCGAGCCACGCCTCGTCGGCTTTGGGCAAGGAGAACGCCAAGGTGAACGCCTGCGGCTTTGCGCCCATGGCGGCGAGATCCGACAGGTTCACCGCGAGCGCCTTGTGACCGAGCGCCTCGGGATCAACGTCAGGAAAGAAATGGCGGCCTTCCACCAGCATGTCCGTCGATATCGCCAGCATTTCGCCGGGGCGCGGCGCGAGCAGGGCGCAGTCGTCACCGATGCCGAGTTCGCCTTCAGCAGTACGGGACGACGCAGCGGCTGCGCGGCGGGCGAAGAAGCGATCGATCAGCGAAAACTCAGAGAGCATGGGGTAGTGGGTAAGCGGATAAGTGCAACGAAAAGTCGCTAACGGCGCGCATTGTACGGAGACGCCCGCGGGTAAACACTCTATTCGCGCTCAACTCCGATTCAACGAGTGGTTGGCCCAACGTGTGCCATGTCTGCCTTTCGCTATATTTCAGTCGCGGCAGTTGTACCCGTATTGAAGGAATCGAGCCGGCAATTGGGGCTACAATGCCGTCGAACATCTATTCTAATCCGCCCTTCGAAGCCCGCCTTATGTCGACTCCCGTCAATAGCAAACTCCGCGAAGCCGCTCTCGATTATCACGAGTTCCCGACCCCCGGGAAGATCGCGATCGCCCCCACCAAGCAGATGATCAACCAGCGCGACCTCGCGTTGGCATACTCGCCGGGCGTCGCGTTCGCGTGTGAGGAAATCGTCGAAAACCCGCTGAACGCCGCCCGTTTCACCGCGCGCAGCAACCTGGTCGGCGTCGTCACGAACGGCACCGCGGTGCTGGGTCTTGGCAACATCGGGCCGCTCGCCTCGAAGCCGGTCATGGAAGGCAAGGCCGTCCTGTTCAAGAAGTTCGCCGGCATCGACGTATTCGATATCGAGCTGAACGAGTCCGATCCGCACAAGCTGGTCGAGGTGATCGCCGCGCTGGAGCCGACCTTCGGTGGTATCAACCTCGAAGACATCAAGGCGCCGGACTGCTTCATCGTCGAGCGCGAATGCCGTAAGCGCATGAAGATTCCGGTCTTCCACGATGACCAGCACGGTACGGCCATCGTCGTCGCGGCGGCCATCACCAACGGCTTGAAGGTGGTCGGCAAGGACATCAAGAAGGTCAAACTGGTGGCGTCCGGCGCGGGCGCGGCGGCGCTGGCCTGTCTGGATCTGCTGGTCGACATCGGCCTGCCGCTCGAAAACATCACTGTTACCGACCTGGCCGGCGTGGTCTACAAGGGCCGCGTCGAACTGATGGACCCGGACAAGGAACGCTTTGCACGCGAAACCGACGCTCGCACGCTCGCTGAGGCGATTGGCGGTGCGGATATTTTCCTCGGTCTCTCGGCCGGCGGCGTGCTGAAGCAGGACATGGTCAAGCAGATGGCCGACAAGCCGCTGATTCTGGCGCTGGCCAACCCGACCCCGGAAATCCTGCCGGAACTGGCGCTCGAAGTGCGTCCGGACGCGGTGCTCTGCACGGGCCGCACGGACTACCCGAACCAGGTGAACAACGTGCTGGTGTTCCCGTTCCTGTTCCGCGGCGCGCTGGATGCGGGCGCCACGACGGTGACGCGTGAAATGGAGATCGCCGCGGTCAATGCGATCGCCGAACTGGCTCGCCAGGAGCAGAGCGATATCGTCGCGACGGCGTACGGCATCCAGGATCTTTCGTTTGGTCCGGAATACCTGATTCCGAAGCCGTTCGACCCGCGCCTGATCGTCAAGGTCGCGCCGGCGGTGGCGAAGGCCGCGATGGATTCGGGCGTCGCCGAGCGTCCGATCGAAGACATGGACGCGTACGAACAGCATCTGCAGCAGTTCGTGTATCACAGCGGCACGACCATGAAGCCGATTTTCCAGCTGGCGCGTGGCGTCGAGCCGGAGAAGAAGCGCATTGTGTTCGCGGAAGGCGAAGAAGAGCGCGTTCTGCGCGCGATGCAGATCATCGTCGACGAAAAGCTCGCGAAGCCGATCCTGATCGGCCGTCCGGCGGTGATCGAACAGCGCATCGCGCGTTACGGCCTGCGTCTGATCGCGGGTCAGGACTACTCGGTCGTGAACACCGACCACGACGAGCGTTACCGCGATTTCTGGCAGGAATATCACAAGATGATGTCCCGCAAGGGCATCACCGAGCAGATGGCGAAGCTCGAAATGCGCCGCCGCACCACGCTGATCGGCGCGATGATGGTGGAGAAGGGCGAGGCGGACGGCATGATCTGCGGCACGGTGTCCACCACGCATCGGCACCTGCACTTCATCGATCAGGTCATTGGCAAGAAGCAAGGCGCGAAGGTCTATGCGGCGATGAATGCGCTGGTGTTGCCGAACCGCCAGATTTTCCTCGTCGACACGCACGTGAACGTCGATCCGACGCCGGAGCAGCTGGCTGAGATCACGATCATGGCCGCCGAGGAAGTGCGCCGCTTCGGTATCGAACCGAAGATCGCGCTGGTGTCGCACTCGAACTTCGGTTCGAGCAATGCGCCGACCGCGCAGAAAATGCGCGACACGCTGGCGATCCTGCGCGAGCGCGCACCCGACCTGCAAGTGGACGGCGAAATGCACGGCGACCTCGCACTCGACGCGAATCTGCGCCGCGAAGTGCTGCCCGACTCGACGCTCGAAGGCGATGCGAACCTGCTGGTGCTGCCGAACATCGACGCGGCCAACATCTCGTACAACCTGCTGAAGACCGCCGCGGGCAACAACATCGCGATTGGTCCGATGCTGCTCGGCGCCGCCAAGCCGGTGCACGTGCTGACGGCTTCGGCCACGGTTCGCCGCATCGTCAACATGACGGCGCTGCTGGTTGCCGACGTGATCGCAGCCCGCTGATCCTTGATCCGGGACTGAAGCGTGGCGCCGCCTGATTTGGGCGCCATGCAAAAAAAAGGCGTGCCCGCAATGGGCACGCCTGCGGGTGAACAGGGGATAGCCACCCTAAAAAGGCCGAATGAGACCATTCCGCCTTCGAGAGACTGCGGATCCCCAAGGCTTTCATTAGAGGGAATGGGCTGCGCAATGGGCGCCCAGTGGGCTTGGGCCTGCCTTCATTTGCTTCGTCGGGTTAATTTTAGCCTGCACAAGCTAAATATTCTGTCAAAAGTCGTCAAAGCCCGTTCCGTGGCTCTTTCCCGCGCGATTGGAAGCTTTTGCCTGTCCGGCGAACGTTGATTCTGTGGGGTTTTAGCGATACCCTTACGACTTTCATGGTCGTCAAACTCGTGATCTAACAGCGGGGAACCTTGATTCATGGCACGCAAGTGGCTGCGCATTAAAGGCGTGCTGATCGGTGCTTTGACGCTCTGCGCTGTATCGGGCTCCGTGCCTGGCGCGTTTGCGCGCGACTACACGGCATCTGCCGATACACAAGCTCAGGTGCAGGGCACTATCGCGGCGGCGCAGTTGCCGCGCGAAGCGGTCAATACATTGAACTTGATTGCCGCGGGCGGGCCTTACCCGTATGAGAAGGACGGCATCGTATTCGGCAATCGCGAACGGTTGCTACCGCCGCATCGGCGCGGCTTTTACCACGAATACACCGTTCCCACGCCTCGTTCACGAAACCGCGGGGCGCGTCGCATCGTCTGCGGAGGTCCGCTACAGCGGACCGACAACTGCTATTACTCGGACGACCATTACACCAGTTTTAATCGTATTGTTGAATGACATCGGGATGAACGGCATGAGCGACAACGTCTACGCGCACGACTCCGGAGTCGCGACGGATCTTTTCGCGGCCGGCGACGGCAATTTGTTCCAGCGCGTCATGCGAATGCGCGCCGGCGACCAGGGCCGGGATAACCAGAGCGAAGCCAGCACTGTGCTCTCATCGAACGAGGAGCCCATGAGTCTTTTCAAGACCGTACGACCGAACATCGTACAGTCGATCCGCGCCTTTCGCGTGCAGGATCTCGCTGACGAGGCCAACCAGCTCGGCCAGCACTTTCTGTACGCGTACTGCGCGAATGCACAGTCCAAACAGGAAGTGCTGGAGACCATTGCTACGTCGTTCCTGTTTCCGAAGCATTTCGGCAAGAATTACGACGCGCTCTACGATTGCCTGACCGATCTGGTCCATAAGGCAGGCGCGCAGCCCGGGTTCGTGATCGTGCTTGAGCAGTTGCCGGTCGCGCAAAAGTTCGACAAGGAAGGGCGCGAGACGCTACTGGACGTGTTCCGCGAAGCGTCCGAGTTTTGGGCCGAGCGCAAGGTTGCGTTCCGGGTGTTTTATTCGTTTGCGTAAGTAAGGTAGGCCTGAGCACCACCTACCGTTGTAAAAGAAAGAGAAAGGCCCGCCAATTGGCGGGCCTTTGCTTTTGTTTTTGCTTGCGGCTTACCAGGCACCCCAGCGGGCTGCCAATGCCGAGAGCACTGCGATGCCGGCGGTCTCCGTGCGCAACACGCGCGGACCGAGGCCGACCGCGGTAAATCCGTGATCAGTCGCAGCGGCTTCTTCCGCCGCCGAAAAACCGCCTTCGGGGCCGACCAGCACGGTTACGCGCCCGAACGGCGGATTAGCGGGCAGTGCCGAAAAGCTGATGCTGGCGCGCGGCGACAGCAGAATGCGCATTTCGCCTTCTTCAGGCGTGCGAGGCAGCGCACCGAGCCACGTGGCGATCTCACGCACCGGCATCACTTCCGGCAGGCGATTGCGCCCGCACTGCTCGCACGACGCGCGCACGATGCCTTGCCAATGAACGTGGCGCCGCTGCGCGCGCTCGCCGGAAAGACGCACCACGCTGCGCGTGGTGGTCAGCGGCACGAAACACGATGCCCCGAGTTCGACGGCCTTCTCGATGAGCCAGTCCATCTTGTCGCCGCCGGCGATGCCCTGCGCGAGGGTGAGGTGATACGGCGCTTCCACTTCGATATTGCGGAATTCGTGAATTCTGACCTTGGCTGAGCGGCGTTCGACCTCGACGAGTTCGGCGCTGTATTCGCCGCCTTCGCCATTGAAAAGCACGATCGAGTCGCCCGGCTGCAAACGCAGCACGAGGATGTGGCGCGTGACGTCATCGGGCAACGGCATGATGTCGTCGGGCTTGAGGGGCGTACCGACGAAGAAGCGAGGCATCAGAAAAATACTCATTAGTTCAGGAAAGGTGGCGAGCGAGCGCCCAACGGTAGCCGTCCAGATCTTCGACCTGGGCAAACCGGTCGCCCCAGAATTGATCCTGTGGCTCGCTCAGCGATTTTGCGCCGGCGGCCAGCGCCCGCGTGTAAACCGCGTCGACATCGTCGACATAGACATAGAACGATTGCGGCGCGATCGCGCCCGCGCTTTTGGGTGTTTTCGCCGCCGAGCCGAACGCGCCTTCCGGCGCGAACATCACGATCAGCTGGCCTTGATAGGTCATCTCGACATGCATGACGACACCATCGTCCTGGACGCTGTCACGTACCTCAAAGCCGAACGCCGCTTCGAAGAATGCCGTGGCGGCACGTGCGTCGCGCACCGTCAGATAGGGGGTCAACCAGGGCACACCGGCTGGGCGGGAGGCGGTCATGGGGTTCTCCGGATCTTTTGGGGTTGCGGGGTGCATGCTGCGAGGCCAGGCGGGCGGTCGCGCATCGATACACCGATGGCGCGCGCCAACCGACCGTGCATTCTGCCCACGCGTTAGCTTGATGGCTTTAAGAATTGACTTAGTTTATCGCGCACGGACCGGGATGCCGAGAGCAGTCCGGCATAGAGGGCTGGGTCGTAGTGTTTCAAGGAGCTGATTTGACGTGCGGCAAGGCGCTCGGTGAGTGCTTCGGCGGTGAGGCCGGCGGGGTCGAGTGTGTCGCTGGCGGTCGCCATCATCCAGAGCGAGCCGTAGAGCGGGATGAAGGTGCTCATTGTGCGCACGATGGCGAAGCTGTCGCGTAAATCGTTGAGCAGGCCGGCGACGCGTTCCGTGTGGAAATAGGGAGAACCGAGATGCAGCGAGAGTGCGGCGGTCGGGCTCATGACGCGCTTGAGCTGCATGTAGAAGTCGGGCGTGTAGAGGCCTGAGGCGGGCGAGTCCGGCGGTGTCAGGTCGAAGACGACGAGATCAAACGGCGTTGTGGTTGTGGCGGCCCCGGCGACGAAATCCGCGGCATCGCCGATTACGAGTTCGACCCGCGGATCATCGAAAGCGCCACCGTGCACTTCTGGCAGGTACTCGCGGGTCAGGCGCACGACGTCGGCATCGAGCTCCGCCACGACGATCCGCTCGATGCCCCGGTGCTTCAGCAATTGCCGCGCAGCGCCACCATCGCCGCCACCGAGCACCAGCGCTGCCTTCGGCGATGGATGCGCCAGCGCGGCCGGATGCACCATGCATTCGTGGTAGATGAATTCGTCGCCGGTGGAGGTCATCGGGCGGCCGTCGAGCGTAAACAGCCGGCCGAGCTGCGGCGTGTCCCACACTTCGATCCGCTGGTAGGGCGAATCGACGCGCGCAAGCCGCCGCGCGTTCGGAAATCCGTAGACGGCGTCGGCGGTAGGGTGGAACAGCAGGGGAGCGCTCACGGATGGCAGGCTCTGTTGGGAGCGCGGTGGGTTGGTGTCGCTCAATTGTAAAGGCGCAGGCGTGGCGCGGGCCCGGCCCGCGTGCGGAACCAGCCTGAAACCAGGCCGCCAGGCGGCTTTGCGCGAGGGGGGCCGGTCAACGTTCTGTTAGAATGTCACGCTTTCAGCCTTGTCCGTTTGCTCTGCCCGTTTCGCGTCTCCTGGCGCCGCACCGTGCGCCGAAGTGGACTGGCATTCGAGCATCCGGGCCTCAAGCGCGCACCGCCTTCTGACTCTGTCTCCGGACTCGACATGACGACCCCGTCTCCCGCACACACTTCCCTGATGGCCAACGCAATCCGCGCGTTGTCCATGGACGCCGTTCAAAAAGCGAACTCCGGCCACCCCGGCATGCCGATGGGCATGGCCGAAATCGGCGTGGCTTTGTGGTCGCGCCATCTGCGTCACAACCCGAAGAACCCGCAATGGGCCGATCGCGACCGCTTCGTGCTGTCGAACGGCCACGGCTCGATGCTGCTGTACTCGCTGCTGCATCTGACCGGCTACGACCTGCCGATGGAAGAGCTGAAAAACTTCCGTCAAATGCATTCAAAGACGCCGGGTCATCCGGAATACGGCATCACGCCGGGCGTCGAAACGACTACCGGCCCGCTCGGCCAGGGTCTGGCCAACGCAGTCGGCATGGCGCTCGCCGAGTCGCTGCTTGCCACCGAATTCAACAAGTCTGACGCGAAGATCGTCGACCACCACACGTATGTGTTCGTCGGCGACGGCTGCCTGATGGAAGGCATCTCGCACGAAGCCTGCTCGCTCGCTGGTGTGCTGAAGCTGAACAAGCTGATCGCGTTCTACGACGACAACGGCATCTCGATCGACGGCGAAGTGGTGCACTGGTTCCACGACGACACGCCGAAGCGCTTCGAAGCGTACGGCTGGAACGTGATCCCGAACGTGGTCGGCCATGACGTCGACGCGGTGGATGCGGCAATCAAGCAAGCCAAACTGTCGGACAAGCCGACGCTGATCTGCTGCAAGACCGTGATCGGCGAAGGCGCGCCGACCAAGTCGGGCAGCCACGATTCGCACGGCTCGCCGCTCGGCGACAAGGAAATCGCGGCCACGCGCGAAGCGATCGGCTGGAAGTGGGAGCCGTTCGTGATCCCGCAGGAAGTCTACGCAGCGTGGGACGCAACGGAAGCCGGCGCACGCAACGAATCCGAGTGGGACAAGGCGTTTGCAGCATACGCAGCCAAATACCCGCAGGAAGCCGCCGAATTCAAGCGTCGCGACGCGAAGCAATTGCCCGCGGACTGGAAGGAAAAGGCCAAGGCGATCATCGCCGGCGCGAACGAACGCAAGGAAACCATCGCGACGCGTAAGGCTTCGCAACAGGCTATCGAAGGGTTGTCGGCTGCATTGCCGGAACTGCTCGGCGGCTCCGCTGACCTGACCGGTTCGAACCTGACCAACTGGAAGGCCGCCAAGCCGGTGCGTGTGAACGCCGAAGGCCACGCTGCCGGCAACTACGTGAACTACGGCGTGCGCGAATTCGGCATGAGCGCCGCGATCAACGGCATCGCGCTGCATGGCGGCTTCAAGGCCTTCGGCGGCACGTTCCTGACGTTCTCGGACTACAGCCGCAACGCACTGCGCGTCGCCGCACTGATGAAGTCGCCGTCGATCTTCGTGTTCACGCACGACTCGATCGGTCTGGGCGAAGACGGTCCGACTCACCAGTCGATCGAACACGTCGCAAGCCTGCGTCTGATCCCGAATCTGCAAGTGTGGCGCCCGGCCGATACGGTCGAAACGGCGGTGGCCTGGACCCACGCGGTCGAGCATCATGGCCCCTCGTGCCTGATCTTCAGCCGTCAGAACCTGCCGTTCTCGGAGCGTACTGACGCGCAAATCGCCAACATCGAAAAGGGTGGTTACGTGCTGCGCGACTGGAACGACGAGATCGTCGCGCGCAAGGTCATCCTGATCGCCACCGGGTCGGAAATCGAACTGGCGTTGAACGCAGTTGAGCCGCTGGCTCGCGAAGGCATCGCGGCACGCGTCGTGTCGATGCCGTCGACCACCGTGTTCGACAAGCAGGACGCCGAGTACCGTGAACGCGTGCTGCCGAAGGGCGTGCGCCGCGTCGCGATCGAAGCGGGCGTGACGGATTTCTGGCGCAAGTACGTGGGTCTGGAAGGCGGCGTGGTCGGCATCGACACGTTCGGCGAATCGGCCCCGGCTGGCGTGCTGTTCAAGCATTTCGGCTTCACCGTCGAGAACGTGGTAGAGACGGCCAAAGCCGCACTCGGCTGACCTTCGGTAAGCGCAGCCGCGTGCACCCCACGCGTGGTTGCGCCGCAAGGGCAGACGAACATGGAAGATTTTTTTCAGCCATCAGGAGATAGATCATGACGATTCGCGTCGCAATCAACGGCTACGGCCGGATCGGCCGCAACACGCTGCGCGCCTTCTATGAAAACGGCAAGAAGCACGATATCGAAATCGTCGCCATCAACGATCTTGGCGATGCCAAGACCAACGCTCACCTGACGCAATACGACACGGCGCACGGCAAGTTCCCGGGCGAAGTGTCGGTGGACGGCGACTACCTGGTCGTCAACGGCGACAAGATCCGCGTGCTGGCTAACCGCAACCCGGCAGAACTGCCGTGGGGCGAGCTGAACGTCGACGTCGTGATGGAATGCACGGGCTTTTTCACGACCAAGGAAAAGGCCAGCGCGCACATCAAGGGCGGCGCAAAGAAGGTCATCATCTCGGCGCCGGGTGGTAAGGACGTCGACGCAACGATCGTCTACGGTGTGAACCACAACGTGCTGAAGGCATCGGACACGGTGATCTCGAACGCATCGTGCACGACTAACTGCCTGGCACCGCTCGTCAAGCCGCTGAACGACAAGATTGGCCTCGTGAACGGTCTGATGACCACGATCCACGCTTACACGAACGACCAGGTTCTGACGGACGTGTATCACGAAGACCTGCGCCGCGCGCGTTCGGCCACGCACAGCCAGATCCCGACCAAGACCGGTGCCGCATCGGCAGTGGGTCTCGTGCTGCCGGAACTGAACGGCAAGCTGGACGGCTACGCGATTCGCGTCCCGACGATCAACGTGTCGGTCGTCGACCTGTCGTTTATCGCTGCACGCGACACGACGGTCGAAGAAGTCAACGCGATCATGAAGGAAGCGTCGGAAGGCTCGCTGAAGGGCATTCTCGGTTACAACGACGCGCCGCTGGTGTCGATCGACTTCAACCACAACCCGGCTTCGTCGACGTTCGACGCAACGCTGACCAAGGTGTCGGGCCGTCTGGTGAAGGTGTCGAGCTGGTACGACAACGAGTGGGGCTTCTCGAACCGCATGCTGGACACGGCCGTGGCGCTGGCCAACGCGAAGTAAGCTTGTTCTAGCTTCGTGTGCCTTTGCTGCCGGCTTTGGATCGGTGGCGGGGTAACGTAAAAAAGCCGCTCTTCGGAGCGGCTTTTTTACGTCTGCGTTTTTATGTCATCGGAATCGGGAAATAAACGCCGGCGCGCTGCGCGGCGTTCGAGATGTGCGTTTCGATCGCCTTGCCGGCCGCCGCTGAATCCCGCGCCTTAAGCGCATCGAGAATCGCCCGATGCTCGGTGTACGTGGACAGCACCAGTTCGCGCCGGTAAAACGGCATCCGCTGGCTTTCCTTCATGATCTCCGCGGCACTGCTCAGGATCGATTCGATCGCCGCGTTGCCGGCAATGCTCACGATGCGCATGTGGAAGTCATAGTCGAGGCGGGCGGCTTCGTCGAGTTCGTCGCAGGCGAGCGCCGTCTGCATGGCCGCGATGTTGTCTTCGAACCAGGCGAGGTCGGAATCGCTGACGGCCAGCGCCGCCATGCGCGCGATAAAGCCTTCTAGCGCGAAACGCATCTGGTAGGTATCCGGCAGCGACGACTGCTCCGCGAAGCGCCACGGTTGCGCGGCCGCGGCCTGCGAGCTTTCCACATACACGCCCTTACCGGGGCGGATCATCAGCAGACCGAGCGCCTCAAGCGTCGAGAGCGCCTCGCGCAGTGAGGCGCGGCTGATCGCCAGTTCCTCGGAGAGCTGACGTTGCGCCGGCAGCAAACTGCCCACCGGATAGACGCCCGCTTCGATCCGTTCGCGGATGGTCGCGATGGCGGCATCGGTGACGGTATGCGGAACGTTTTTCATCGTGGCTCACTTTGGGTGCGCGGTCTGACCAGCATTGTAATACGCGTTCTGAACGCTCGTACGGATCGCTGTCTGAGACGTGCAATCAGGCCAGGAAATGCTCAGAAGACAGCGGGTAAACGCTATTTAATGAATCCTTGACGCCAGTATATCGGCTTCCTACTATTCGCCATAACAGCACTGGTCGGACCAGTCTGAACAGATGTGAATCCTAATCAGGAGGAAGCCGTGTTGAAGTTCTTCAATTCACTGTTTGGCCGGGTCGTCATAGCGCTGGTGGCGGGCATTGTGATCGGCGCCGTGTTCCCGCATTTCGCCCAAACGCTGCGCCCGCTTGGCGACGGCTTTCTCAAGCTGATCAAGATGGTGATCGGCCCGATCGTCTTCTGCGTGGTGGTGAGCGGCATGGCGCATGCCGGCGATCTGCGCAAAGTTGGCCGCGTCGGCCTGAAAGCGGTGATCTACTTCGAGGTCATGACGACGATTGCGCTCGTGATCGGCGCGGTGCTGGCCTACGCGACACGGCCTGGCGTCGGCATGAACATCAATCTGCATTCGCTTGACCCCGCTTCGCTGTCGACCTATACCGAGCACGCGAAAAGCCTCAAGGACACGGCCGGCTTCCTGCTGAAGATCATCCCCGACACGGCGATCAATGCGTTCGCGACCGGCGATATCCTGCAAATCCTCGTGTTTTCGGTGCTGTTCGGCTCGGCGCTGTCGTTGCTGGGCAATAAGGCGCAGCGCGTCAGCAGCCTGATCGACGAGCTTTCGCAGGTGTTCTTCCGCGTGATGGGCTTCATCATCAAGCTCGCGCCGCTCGGCGTGCTCGGCGCGATTGCGTTCACGACAGGCACCTATGGCGTGGAGTCGCTCAAGCAACTCGGCATGCTGGTGCTGGTGTTCTACGCGAGCTGCTTCGTGTTCGTCGCGGTCGTGCTGGGCGTGGTGATGCGTCTGGCCGGCTTCAGCATCTTCAAGCTGATCCGCTATCTGCGCGAGGAGCTTTCGATCGTGCTGGGTACCGCCTCTTCAGATGCCGTGCTGCCGCAGATCATGCGCAAGCTCGAATGGATGGGCGTCAAGGATTCGACCGTCGGGCTAGTCATTCCGACCGGTTACTCCTTCAATCTCGACGGCTTCTCCATTTATCTGACGCTTGCGGTGATTTTCATCGCGCAGGCTACCAACACGCCGTTGTCGATCCATGACCTGATCGTGGTGGTGCTGGTGTCGCTGGTGACGTCGAAGGGCGCGCACGGCATTCCCGGCTCGGCCATCGTGATTCTGGCCGCGACGCTGTCCGCAATTCCGGCGATCCCCGTCCTCGGCCTCGTGCTGATTTTGCCGGTCGACTGGTTCGTCGGCATTGCCCGCGCGTTGACCAACCTGATCGGCAATTGCGTCGCGACGGTGGTGGTCGCCGTGTGGGAAAACGATATCGACCGGGCGCGTGCCCATCGTGTGTTAAACCGCGACGCAGCGCTGCGCTATGTGCCTGCGGGCGAAGACTCAGCCGTCGAGCAGGCCGCCGGCGAACATGTACCGGCCGTGTGACCGAGTGGGATTAGGCCGCCCTTTGGCCTGATCTATCGCTACTCATCAGCGCGCCAACGCAGCGCGCGTTCTACCCCGGCGGATGGGCTGACTCCGCTGGCTTTCCCTTACTTTTCGTTGCCTGACTGAGACTATGGCCAATCCGATCCTCGACCCCAACGCTCCCGCTTTCACCCGTCGCTACATGAACCTCGCCGACCCGCGTCTGGGTGCGCAGGCGCTCCACGCGAGCGACGAATTCTTCGCCCCGAAAGAACGTATGCTCGAGCCGCAACCGGCAGTGTTCATCCCCGGCAAGTACGACGAACACGGCAAATGGATGGATGGCTGGGAAACGCGCCGTAAGCGCACCACCGGCCACGACTATTGCGTGATCCGGCTCGCGCGGCCGGGCGTCGTCTACGGCGTCGATCTGGACACGAGCCACTTCACCGGCAACTTTCCGCCGGCCGCGTCGATCGATGCCTGCTACGTGGACGGCGACGTTCCGCCCGACAACGCCGACTGGCAAACGCTCGTGCCGGCCACCACGCTGCAGGGCAACCATCACCACTACGTCGAAGTGGACGACGCCCGCGCCTTCACCCATCTCCGCGTGAATCTCTATCCGGACGGCGGTCTCGCGCGTTTGCGCGTATATGGGCAGCCGAAGCGCGACTGGGAGCGTGTCGAGCGCGGCACGCTGCTGGATCTCGCCGCGATCGAAAACGGCGCGTACCTTGTCGCCGCGAACAACCAGCATTTCGGGCCTGCCTCGCAGATGCTGATGCCGGGTCGCGGCGTCAATATGGGCGACGGCTGGGAAACGCGACGCCGTCGCGAACCGGGCAACGACTGGGCGATCGTCGCGCTCGCACGCCCCGGTGTGATTCGTAAGATCGAAGTCGATACGGCGCACTTCAAGGGCAATTACCCCGACCGCTGTTCGCTGCAGGCGGCTTCGGTCACGGGCGGCACGGACGATTCGCTCGTCACGCAGGCGATGTTCTGGCCGGTGCTGCTCGGCGAACAGAAACTGCAGATGGACCACGTGCACACGTTCGCGGACGACATCGCCTCGCTCGGCCCGGTGACGCATGTTCGTTTCAATATCTTTCCGGACGGCGGCGTATCGCGTCTGCGCTTGTGGGGCGAGATCGCCTAACGGAGTTGCGTCGATGAAAACCTTGCACGTGGAACGCCTGACGCGCGCGGCCTTCGCGCCGTTCGGCGACGTCATCGAACTGGATGGCGCGCGCCATTTCCCGATCAACGGCGGCACGACCGAGCGCTATCACGACCTCGCGAACGTTGACGTAACGGAGCACGGCGGGCGGCCGCTGATCAACCTGTTTCGGGCGCAGCCGCGCACGCTGCCGATCGAAATCACGATGATGGAGCGGCATCCGTTGGGCAGTCAGGCTTTCATTCCCTTAACGCCACGCCGCTATCTGGTGGTCGTCGCGCCGGCGGGTGAGCTCGATCCGGCGCGGATGCGAGCGTTCTGGAGCGACGGCTGGCAGGGCGTAAATTATGCGAAAGGTGTTTGGCACCACCCGCTGCTGGCGCTCGATCAGGTGAGCGATTTCGTGGTGGTGGATCGTGGCGGCGAGCAGCCCAACTGCGATGAATTGTCGTTGGCAGAGCCGCGGCGGCTGCTGTTCGAAGCGAGTGTCGAGTTGGCGGAATAGGCTGGAATCGCAGCGCCTCACACGTAAAAAAACCCGGTCGATTTTTCATCGACCGGGTTTTTCTGTTGCCCGCCGAACCGCGCACCCCCGGCGCGGCCGGCATCTCAAGCATTCAACCTCAATGCTTGCGATGAGGGCAATTCTCCTTGGTACACGCGCCGTACAGCGCCAGCGCGTGTTCCTGCAGCTTGAAGCCGCGTTCCTTCGCGATGGATTGCTGGCGGCTTTCGATTTCGGAGTCGAAAAACTCTTCGACGAGCCCGCAGTCGAGGCAAACGAGGTGGTCGTGATGCGACCCTTCGTTCAGCTCGAACACGGCTTTGCCCGATTCGAAATTGCTGCGCGACAGCAGGCCTGCCTGCTCGAACTGCGTCAGCACCCGATACACGGTTGCGAGACCGATATCGAGCTCTTCGTGCAGCAGATTGCGGTACACGTCTTCTGCAGTCAGATGGCGCACTGGGCTATGCTGGAAAATCTCAAGGATTTTGAGGCGCGGAAGGGTCGCCTTGAGCCCGATATTCTTGAGATCGGTTGGATTGGTCATGACAAGGGATCCCTAGAGTACAATGCTGGGCTCTCATAGTAATGTGTTTTTGCCGTTCTGGTCATCTTCGATGGAATGAAACTCGCGCGGCTCGTCAGCGGGCCCGCACGGTGAGTGAAATGATTTCAAAATCTCAATTGATCTACCGGGGGAGCCGCATGCGGGGTACCTTGATCGCTGTTGCGACTGTCGCGGTTCTTGCCGGATGTTCCACCTACGACAGCTTGACGCAGCGCGTTGCCCAAAGCATTACCCCGTACCGTATTACGGTGGTGCAAGGCAATTTCGTCTCGAAAGAAGCGGCTGCGCAGATGCAGGTCGGCATGTCGCGCGCGCAGGTGAAGCAGTTGCTCGGCACGCCGCTGTTGACCGACATGTTCCACGCGGACCGCTGGGACTACGTGTTCTATTTCAAGCGCGGCTCGACTAACGTCGTGCAGCAGCGCGACTTCGTGATCCTGTTCGCGGGCGACCGCGTCGCCAGCTGGACGGGCGGCGAAGATCTGCCTTCCAACCTCGAGTTGCTGGCGGAAATCGACGGCGACAAGCTCGGTAAGAAAAAGGCCGCGGTGCCGAACGTGGCAAGCGCTGCGACTGGCGCCAGCGCGCCGGTGGCTACTGCGCCGGCTGCTGTGGACACCACGCGCTCGCCGTCTGTCGATGGCGCCGCCGCTGTGGTCGTGCCGTCCACGGACGCCAACGCCGAAGCCGCGCAAGCCGCCAATCGCCTGACCAATGCAGTGCAGTCGCCGACTGGCAATACGCAGTCGTCGGTACGCTCTACCGCGCCGACCGCCAATGGTGGTGGTATTCCGTCGCAAGGCCCAACGGCCGCCGGCCAGCCGCAGTTCCAGTTCCATCGTCCGCCGCCGCCGCAAGTTCCGGGTACGCAGGACAATCCGGTGGGACCGACGGGCCCGCAAAGCAATAACGGCGGCCCGACGTTGAACGCGCCGCTGACAGCTTCTCCCGCTTCGTCCGCATCTTCGGGAACGGGCGGCTAAGCACGCTGTCCTTCTCTTTGGACGGTTAAGACGGGCGCTGCGCCGGAATGTACCGTGCGCAGCGCCCGTCAGCCGTTCTGCTGTACCTTTTATGTGCGGCGCCCTGGCGTGCTGCCGGCCGCCGCGTTTTACCTCTTTCGAACCCTCGTAGCCATGAAAATTGCCATTGCTGGCGCATCGGGCCGTATGGGCCGGATGCTCATCGAAACCGTCCTCAATGATTCTGACGCCACGCTGTCCGGCGCGCTCGACCGTGCGGGCTCCCCGCAACTCGGTCAGGACGCCGGTGCGTTTCTCGGCAAACAGACGGGCGTGCTGCTGACGGACGACGTCGAGCGCGTGTTCGCGGAATCCGACTACCTGATCGACTTCACGCGCCCCGAAGGCACGCTGATGCATCTGGAAGCCGCGCAGCGCCACAACGTCAAAATGGTGATCGGCACGACCGGTTTCGACAACGAACAGAAAGCGCAACTGCGCGCCGCGGCAGACAAGATCGCCATCATGTTCTCGTCGAACATGAGCGTGGGCGTCAACGTCACACTAAAGCTGCTCGAATACGCCGCGAAGCATTTCGCGACCGGCTACGACATCGAAATCATCGAGGCGCATCACCGCCACAAGGTCGACGCGCCGTCCGGCACGGCGCTGACTATGGGCGAAGTGATCGCCCACGCGCTCGGCCGCAATCTCGACGACTGCGCGGTCTACAGCCGCGAAGGTGTGACCGGCGAACGCGATCCGTCCACGATCGGTTTTTCGGCAATTCGCGGTGGTGATATCGTCGGCGACCATACGGTGCTGTTTGCCGGCATCGGCGAGCGCATCGAAATCACGCACAAATCGGCGAGCCGGCTGTCATATGCGCAAGGCGCGCTTCGTGCTGTACGCTTCCTCGGAGGCCACAAGAACGGCTTCTTCGACATGCAGGACGTGCTCGGCCTGCGCTGAGCATCCACGGGGCCCGTGCAGGGTCCCGTTACGCCCCCTGTAGTCACTTTTCGACAGCGAGGTCAGATGGCAGGCAGCAGCGGCATCATCCATTACCTGGAAACCAGCGACGCGATCACGCATGGCGTCGCGTACGTGTTGCTGGCTATGTCGATTGCGAGCTGGTGCTTTCTGATCGTCAAAAGCTGGATACTCACCCGCGCCAAACGTCAGGCCACGCCGGCGATTGCGCAGTTCTGGCAGGCGTCGACGCTATCGGACGGCGTCGCCGCAATGAGGCGTGCGGACCGTGAACGCGTCTTCACGCCGCTCGCCGAGGCCGCGCTGCATGCCGCCGAAGTGGACATTCCTGGCGTGCTGCTTGCCCGCGTCGAACGTGGCGAGCGGGTGTTGAGAGCGCTGCGTCAGGCCCTCAACGCGTCGCAGCGGCGGCTCGAGTTCGGCCAGGTGCTGCTGGCCTCGGTGGGCAGCACGGCGCCGTTCGTCGGCCTGCTTGGCACGGTTTGGGGCATCTATCACGCGCTCGGCAGCATCGCGGCGAGCGGTCAGGCGCAGATCGAAAATGTCGCCGGACCGGTCGGCGAGGCGCTGATCATGACGGCTTTCGGCCTCGTGGTGGCGATCCCGGCGGTGCTCGCCTATAACGTGCTCGGGCGGATGGTGCGGCAGTTGTCGGAGGAACTCGACGGCTTCGCGCACGATCTTCACGCCTATGTGTGCGCGCCGGCGGATCAGCCCCGGCCCCACCCGCAGCCTCAGCAAGCCCACGCCGGGACGCACTAGGCGCACCGCCGCGACTGGAAGACTCAAGGAGGCGACATGGCATTCGGCGGACTCGAGAAAAAGCAGGCGGCCGCGCCGATGGCCGAGATCAACATGACACCGTTGATCGACGTGATGCTCGTGCTGCTGGTGATTTTTATCATTACCGCGCCTTTATTCACGCACGCGATCCGGCTCGATTTGCCCAAAGTCGCGGCCGCACCAGCGCGGCAAACGCCGCAAACCATTTCTCTTTCAATCGATGCCGCCGGCAAGCTGCACTGGAACGGCACCGTCATTACGCTGCAGCAGATGCGCGCGCAATTCATGGCAGCGGGCAAAGCCGCGCAGGCCGACCAGCCGGAAATCCATCTGAGCGCCGAGCGCTCGACGCGCTACGAGGTGATCGCACAGGTGATGGGCGCAGCGCAGCAGGCCGGGCTCGAGCGGATCGGTTTCGTGACGGACCCGCCGCCGCCGGGCGCGGCGCAGTAGCGGCGCCAGCGGCACCGCGCCCGCTCAGGCGCAACCCTGTCGAACCCGCGCGCCATGCCACGCGGCGCACCCGTCCGCGAACGGTATAATCAGCCCTTTCCCCTGCAGAAGGGGAAACGATGCCATTTCATCCAGCAGAGCACCAGGCCCGGTGCGAAAGCACCGAACCCAGCGATTCCATCACACCATGCACGAAAAATACGTTCCCTCCGACGTCGAAGCCGCCGCGCAAGGGCAATGGCGCGCCATCGACGCGTATAAGACGTCGGAAACCACCGACAAACCCAAGTTCTATTGCGTCTCGATGTTGCCGTACCCGTCGGGCAAGCTGCACATGGGCCACGTGCGGAACTACACGATCAACGACGTGATGTACCGCTATCTGCGGATGAACGGCTACAACGTGCTGATGCCGATGGGTTGGGACGCGTTCGGCATGCCGGCGGAAAACGCTGCGATGGCCAACAACGTGCCGCCGGCGAAGTGGACCTACGACAACATCGCTTACATGAAGAAGCAGATGCAGTCGATGGGCCTCGCGATCGACTGGTCGCGCGAAGTTGCCACCTGCAGCCCCGATTACTACAAGTGGAACCAGTGGCTGTTCCTGAAGATGCTCGAAAAGGGCATCGCGTACAAGAAAACCGGCACCGTGAACTGGGACCCGGTCGATCAGACCGTGCTCGCCAACGAGCAGGTGATCGACGGCCGCGGCTGGCGTTCGGGCGCGCTGATCGAAAAGCGCGAAATCCCGATGTACTACATGCGCATCACGCAGTACGCGGATGAGCTGCTGAACGACCTCGAAGGCCTCGGCTGGCCCGAGCGCGTCAAGATCATGCAGCAGAACTGGATCGGCAAGAGCTTCGGCGTGAACTTCGGTTTCCCGTATGAAATCGACGGCGAACAGAAGCTGCTGCGCGTGTTCACCACGCGTGCCGACACGATCATGGGCGTGACCTTCTGCGCGGTCGCCGCCGAGCATCCGCTCGCCACGCGTCTCGCGCAAGACAAGCCGGAACTGCAGGCCTTCATCGAGGAATGCAAGCGCGGCGGCGTCGCTGAAGCCGACATGGCGACGATGGAAAAGAAGGGCATGGCCACCGGCTTCTACGTCACGCATCCGCTGACGCAGGAACAGGTCGAAGTGTGGATCGGCAACTACGTGCTGATGAGCTACGGCGAAGGCGCGGTGATGGGCGTGCCTTCGCACGACGAACGCGACTTCGCGTTCGCGAAGAAATACGACCTGCCGATCAAGCAGGTGGTCGCCATTGAAGGCAAGGAATATTCGACTGACGCCTGGCAGGAATGGTATGGCGAGAAGGACGGCGGCGTCTGCATCAACAGCGGCAAGTACGACGGGCTCAACTACAAGGAAGCGGTTGACGCGATCGCCGCCGATCTGAAAGAACTCGGCCTTGGCGACAAGCAGATCACGTGGCGTCTGCGTGACTGGGGCGTGTCGCGCCAGCGTTACTGGGGCACGCCGATTCCGATCATCCACTGCCCGACCTGCGGCGACGTGCCGGTGCCGGAAAAAGATTTGCCGGTAGTGCTGCCGGAAGACCTCGTGCCGGACGGCACGGGCAATCCGCTCGCGAAGTCCGAAGCGTTTGTGAACTGCACCTGCCCGACCTGCGGCGGCGCGGCCAAGCGCGAAACCGACACGATGGACACCTTCGTCGATTCGTCCTGGTACTTCTACCGCTACGCGGCGCCGGACGCGAAGACCATGGTCGACGAGCGCACCGATTACTGGGCGCCGATGGATCAGTACATCGGCGGCATCGAGCACGCGATTCTGCACCTCTTGTACTCGCGCTTCTGGGCGAAGGTGATGCGCGACATGGGCCTGATCGAGTTCGGCGAGCCGGCCAAGAACCTGCTGACGCAGGGCATGGTGCTCAACGAAACGTACTACCGCGAAAACGAAGCGGGTAAAAAGACCTGGTACAACCCGGCTGACGTCACCGTCTCGTTCGACGACAAGGGCCGCCCGGTCGGCGCTGTGTTGAACGAGGATAACCAGCCGGTAGTGCTCGGCGGCGTCGAGAAGATGTCGAAGTCGAAGAACAATGGCGTCGATCCGCAATTGCTGATCGATCAACACGGCGCGGACACCGCGCGCCTGTTCGTGATGTTCGCCGCACCGCCCGAGCAGCAACTCGAATGGTCGGGTTCGGGCGTGGAAGGCGCGAGCCGCTTCCTGCGCCGCGTGTGGAGCTTTGGTCACGCGAACGAAGCAGCACTGCGCGCCGGCGGCAAGTTCGACGCCGCGCAACTCGGCGAAGTCGACAAGGTGCTGCGCCGCGAGATCTACAGCGTGCTGAAGCAGGCCGACTTCGACTATCAGCGTTTGCAGTACAACACGGTGGTGTCGGCGGCGATGAAGATGCTCAACGCGCTCGACAGCGCGAAGGGCGCGCAACCGGCAGTGCTGCGCGAGACGTACAGCGTGATGCTGCGCGTGCTGTACCCGGTCGTGCCGCATCAGACGTTCCAGTTGTGGCAGGAACTTGGTTATGCCGACGAATTCGGCTCGCTGCTCGACGCAGCATGGCCGAAGGTCGACGAACAGGCGCTCGAACAGGCCGAAATCGAACTCGTGCTGCAGGTGAACGGCAAGGTGCGCGGCGCGCTCACGGTGTCGAAAGACGCGACACGTGAAGCGATCGAACAGCTTGCCGCTGCGCATGAGGCGGTCGAGAAGTTCAGCGAAGGCAAGGCACCGAAGAAGATCGTCGTGGTGCCGGGCCGTCTCGTGAACGTGGTCGTTTGACAGTCCACCGAAACATGACAGCTGGCGAGACGCCGCCGCTCACGGCGGCGCAAGTCCCGCGCCACGGAATTTACTGCGAACCAGGAGCCAATGTGACTCGCAGATCGTTATTGACGCTGGTGTGCAGCGTGCTGATGTTGTCCGCTTGCGGCTTCCAGTTGCGCGGCCAGCAGGACTACGCATTCAAACGACTCTTTATCTCCGGCGGTTCGGCAGCAGCCGGCGCACGGCTCACGCGTATCGTGCAGGGCGGAAGCGACACGGTGGTGGTTACTTCGGTCGCGAATGCCGACGCAACGCTGCAGATCACCGAAGGCCGCGGCATCAGTACGCTCACGCTGAACTCGCTCGGTGTCGTCGAAGAATATGCGATGAATCTTTCGATGAACTACACGCTGGTCGGCAAGGACGGCACGGTGCTGATTCCGACGAGCACGATCGCGCTGAACCGCGCGATGACTTACAGCGATCAGTTCTCGCAGGCCAAGGCTGCGGAAGCCGACCTTCTGTTCGCGGATATGGAAAACGACGCAATCGACCAGTTGACGCGCCGTCTGTCGCTGGTGCGCTCGCTGCATCCGGCGCCGGGTGAGCAGGTGCCGGGCGTTGCGCCGCGCGCGCCGTTGCCGCCGCCGCCGCTGTGAGCGGTGTGCTGTGTCGTTGTTTAGTGAGCTGCGCTTGCTCATTCACTCGTTCAACCTCGCCGATCGGTAGCCATGCAACTGCGACTTGACGCGCTCGAAGCGCATCTCGCGAAGGGACTCGCCGGACTGTACGTCGTGTACGGCGACGAGCACCTGCTCGCGCAGGAGGCGTGCGACCGGATTCGGGCGACGGCGCGTGCAGCCGGTTTTACCGATCGCTCGGTGTTCACCGTCGAGCGTGGGTTCGACTGGAGTTCGCTGCTGGGCGCGAGTCAGTCGATGTCGCTGTTCGGCGACCGTCAACTGGTTGAGTTGCGCATTCCGTCGGGCAAGCCCGGCAAGGAAGGCGCGGATGCGCTGAAAGCGCTCGCGGCTGCTGTGAATGACGACGTGTTGACGATGGTCACACTGCCGCGGCTCGATGCGGCCACGCAAAAGTCTGCGTGGTTCACCGCGCTGTCCGAGGCTGGCGTCGCGTTGAAAATCGATCCGGTCGAGCGCGCGCAGTTGCCGAATTGGGTCGGCCAGCGACTCGCGGCTCAGGGCCAGCGGGTTGTTGCTGGTGAAGAAGGGCGGCGCGCGCTTGCGTTCATCGCCGAGCGCGTGGAAGGCAATCTGCTGGCGGCGCATCAGGAAATCCAGAAGCTCGGGCTGCTGTATCCGGCAGGCTCGTTGAGCTTCGAACAGATCCAGGACGCTGTGCTGAACGTCGCCCGTTATGACGTTTTCAAGCTGAACGAGGCGATGCTGGCGGGCGATGTCGGCCGCTTGTCACGCATGCTCGACGGCTTGCGCGGAGAAGGCGAGGCCGCCGTGTTGGTGCTGTGGGCGGTGGTCGAAGAAGTGCGCACGTTGTTGCGGATCAAGCGCGGCGTCGCGGCGGGCAAGCCGCTTGCCATGCTGGTGCGCGAGAACCGCGTCTGGGGTCCGCGCGAACGGCTGATCGGGCCGGCACTGTCGCGCGTCACCGAGGGCGCGCTTGAAAAGGCGCTCGCTTTGGCGGCGCGACTGGATCGGCAGGTGAAGGGGTTGTCTGGCGGCACGCCAGGCAATCATCGCAACGATCCGCCGCCCGATCCGTGGGACGGCTTGTTCGAACTGGCAATGACAGTCGCTTCGCCAGCAAAAGCGGCGCCCGTGCCGCCGCCGCGACCTCGCCCAGCGGGTGCAGCGCCTGCTCGCAGGCTGGCCTGATCTAGCCAGCCGACACGGCTTGTGGCGGCGAGCAAAGCTCCGCCACCCGACTTACAATCGTTTGATCTTTCGCTAATTCTGCTTGTCCGCCGCACCTCGACGTGCGCGGCGCTATGAGACTTACCATGGATATCGACCAGTACATGACCGACCTCGGCCGCCGCGCCCGCCACGCATCGCGTGCGATGGCGCGGGCGTCGACGGCGGCAAAGAACGCCGCGCTCGCGGCCGTTGCTCACGCGATCGAACGCGATGCCGCGTTGCTGAAGGACGCCAACGCGCGCGACGTTGCCCGTGCCCGCGAAAAAGGGCTCGATGCGGCATTCATCGATCGTTTGACGCTGTCGGACAAGGCGCTCGGGACGATGGTCGAAGGCTTGCGGCAGGTTGCCGCGCTGGCCGATCCGATTGGTGAGATCAGCAATCTGAAGTACCGGCCGAGCGGGATTCAGGTCGGTCAGATGCGCGTGCCGCTCGGTGTGATCGGCATAATCTACGAGTCGCGCCCGAACGTGACCATCGACGCGGCCGCGCTGTGTCTGAAATCGGGCAATGCGACGATTTTGCGCGGCGGATCGGAAGCGCTGGAGTGCAACACGGCGTTGGCCAAGTTGATCGGTGAAGGGCTGGAAGCCGCCGGTTTGCCGCAGGATGCGGTGCAAGTGGTGGCAACGTCGGACCGCGCCGCGGTTGGCAAGCTGATCACGATGACCGAATACGTCGACGTAATCGTGCCGCGCGGTGGCAAGAGCCTGATCGAGCGGCTGATGAATGAAGCGCGCGTGCCGATGATCAAGCACCTCGACGGCATCTGCCATGTCTATGTCGACGATCGCGCCGATGTGGCGAAGGCGTTGACCGTCTGCGATAACGCCAAGACGCACCGCTACGGCACCTGCAACACGATGGAAACGCTGCTGGTGGCGCGCGGCATTGCGGCTGAAGTGCTGCCGCCTTTGGGCAAGCTGTATCGCGACAAGGAAGTCGAGCTACGCGTGGACGCGGCAACGCGCGCGGTGTTGTCGGATGCAGGCGTGGGCCCGCTCGTCGATGCCACCGAAGAAGACTGGCGCACCGAATATCTCGCACCGGTGCTGGCGATCAAGGTGGTGGACGACCTCGATGCGGCCATCGACCATATCAACACCTACAGCTCGCAGCACACCGACGCGATCGTTACCGAAGACCACGACCGCGCGATGCGCTTCCTGCGCGAAGTCGACTCGGCGAGCGTCATGGTCAATGCGTCGACGCGCTTTGCCGATGGCTTCGAATTTGGTTTGGGTGCGGAGATCGGCATCTCGAACGACAAGCTGCATGCGCGTGGGCCGGTGGGGCTGGAAGGGCTGACGTCGTTGAAATACATTGTGCTGGGGCACGGCGAAGGCCGGCAATAACGGTTCGCTTTTGGCGCGCTTTCGTCATCACTGGGATGGCCACGAGCTTTCCGTTCAGTGCGCCGGCGGCTACTGCTCATCTCCACGCTGACACGAAGTACAAGGACCGCTGATGCTTTGGGTAAAAACGTTTCACATCGTTCTGATTGCTTCCTGGTTTGCCGGCCTGTTCTATCTGCCGCGCATCTTCGTCAATCTGGCGATGGAGACGGAACCCGCCGCTACCGCGCGCCTTCTGACGATGGCGCGCAAGCTGTTCCGCTTCATGACGTTTATCGCGGTGCCGGCACTCGCTTGCGGTCTGTGGCTGTGGCTCGCGGTCGGTATCGGACGCGGACAGGGCTGGATTCACGCGAAGGTCGGTGTGGTGGTGCTGCTGATCATTTATCACGCGTACTGCGGGGTGTTGCTGCGGACGTTCGAGCGTGGCGAGAATCGCCGCTCGGATAAGTGGTATCGGATGTTCAATGAACTGCCGGTGTTGGGGATGCTGGCAGCTGTCGCGTTGGTTGTTATTAAGCCGTTTTAATAAATAGGAATTCTCCTATTTATTTTTATTGTTCAGGTTTGTTTATCCATCTGCGTGGTGTTTAACATCGCGCGGGATGTGATTCAATAATCGAATGTTGGGTGGTTGGCATTCGTCAAGAAGTGTTGATCTAATCTGACTGTTTTCGCGTCAATCTCTTCCCGTCAAAGTGTTTCCATACTAGGTGAGTCGTTCAGGTTATTCTTAGTCTGAGCGTGATATCGCTCGTGCGCTTGCGCTGAGTCCCTCTGTGTGTCCATTCTCTGCCGGCCTTGCGCAGCGGGCGGCTTCCTGTTCGGTGGTCCTATTTTTGTCAATTTTTCGTAGGAGCATTCCTATCGTCATCCAGATTTAAGAACTGTCCGATTAGTTTAAGAATTGCCCGGCCATATAGTTGTTCCATTCCAGAAGGATTAATGGGATGGTCAAAAAATGCCAATTGCGACGACCCTGTTTTTAATCCTTCTGCTACTCAGTGACGCGCGCAGGACCTCGGTAAGACACCTCCCGCGACATCAAAACCCGAAACTGATATTCAGAAGGATGAAATCATGAACAAGTCGTACAAGAGCGTATGGAATGAAAGCGCTGGAGCGTGGGTAGCCACGCAAGAAAATGCAAAGGGGCAAGGAAAGAAGAGCCGAAGCGTTAGGGCTGCTGTGTCAACTGCTGCTGGGCTTGCAATGGCGATGGGGGCGTCGGTGGCCAATGCCGGGGTCATAGCCAACTGCAACGGAACGACATCAAGTATGGCTAGCTATTCAAGTCTTAATAATTCAGCTTGGGGCTTAAACAATGCCGTCGTTGCGGGCTGCTCGGGCGGAAATGGCGTTATTCTCAATGAGGATACGGGTAATTCAGGCCAAACGACCGGTAAGGCATGGTTGGCCGTGGGCAGTACGAATTCAACGAGTTCAGGAACAGTTACCCTTTACGGTCCTAGCGGAATCGCGCTAAACGGAGCCACTACGACATCCGGGTTGGCGACCTTCAAGGCCGGCGCCGATATGTCCAACACAAAGATCACCAATGTGGCGGCAGGCGCGGTTTCATCGACGAGCACGGAAGCGGTGAACGGCTCACAGCTGTGGACGACGAACCAGAACGTCGCCGCGCTGAACGCATCGGTTGGCCTGATAAAACAGGACGCGACGAGCAATGCGATTACGATCGCGACCGCGACCGCGGGCACGACCGTGGATTTCACCGGCACGGCGGGCGCGCGTCAATTGAAGGGTGTAGCGGCGGGTGTCGCGAATACTGACGCAGTGAATATTGGGCAGTTGAAGACCGCGGGTCTCACGACGGACGCGAGCGGTAACGTCACCAACGCGTTCATCGCCTATAACGATGCGACCAAAGGTAAGGTCACGCTGGGCGGTGGTAACGCCGGCACGACGATGACGAACGTTGCGGCAGGCGCGCTGTCGGACTCGAGCAGCGATGCGGTGAACGGCTCGCAGCTGTACACGACGAACCAGAACGTTGTGCAGAACAGCAACGACATCGCCAAAAACACGTCGGATATCGCTCAGAACACGAGCGATATTGCGAAGAACGCAGGCGACATCACGAACATCGATTCGCGGGTGACCAATGTTGAAGGTTCGGTGAGCAACATCACGAACCAGATCAACAACGGCGAACTGGGCCTGGTGCAGCAGGATGTGACGTCGGGCAACATCACGGTGGCGAAGGATGCTGCCGGCGCGGTGGTGGACTTCACCGGCACGGCGGGTGCACGCAAGCTGACCGGTCTGTCGGTTGGCGAGCTGAGCGCGACGAGCACGGACGCGGTGAATGGTTCACAGCTGTACACGACGAACCAGAACGTTACGCAGAACACAAGCGACATCGCCAAAAACACGTCGGATATCGCTCAGAACACGAGCGACATTTCGAAGAGCGCGGGTGACATCGCGCAGAACGCTTCGGACATCGCCCAGAACACCAGCGATATTGCGAAGAACGCAGGCGACATCACGAACATCGATTCGCGGGTGACCAATGTTGAAGGTTCGGTGAGCAACATCACGAACCAGATCAACAACGGCGAACTGGGCCTGGTGCAGCAGGATGTGACGTCGGGCAACATCACGGTGGCGAAGGATGCTGCCGGCACGGTGGTGGACTTCACCGGCACGGCGGGTGCGCGCAAGCTGACCGGTCTGTCGGTTGGCGAGCTGAGCGCGACGAGCACGGACGCGGTGAATGGTTCACAGCTGTACGCGACGAACCAGAACGTTGCGCAGAACTCGAGCGACATCGTGAAGAACACGGGTGACATCGCCCAGAACGCTTCGGATATTGCCCAGAACACGAGCGACATTTCGAAGAACACGGGTGATATCGCGCAGAACGCTTCTGATATCGCCCAAAACACGAGCGACATCACGAAGAACACGGGTGAAATCGCGCAAAACGCTTCGGACATCGCCCAGAACACGAGCGACATTTCGAAGAACACGGGTGATATCGCGCAAAACGCTTCGGACATCGCCCAGAACACCAGCGACATTGCGAAGAACGCAGGCGACATCACGAAGATCGATTCGCGTGTGACGAACGTTGAAGGTTCGGTGACCGACATCACGAACCAGCTCAACAGCGGTGAGATCGGTCTGGTGCAGCAGGATTCCGACTCGGGCAACATCACGGTGGCGAAGGGTGCTGCCGGCTCGGTAGTGGACTTTACTGGCACGGCAGGTACGCGCAAGCTGACCGGTCTGTCGGTTGGCGAGCTGAGCGCGACGAGCACGGACGCGGTGAATGGTTCACAGCTGTACACGACGAACCAGAACGTTGCGCAGAACACGAGCGACATCACGAAGAACTCGGGTGACATCGCGCAGAACGCATCGGACATCGCCCAGAACACCAGCGACATCGCGAAGAACGCAGGCGACATCACGAAGATCGATTCGCGTGTGACGAACGTTGAAGGTTCGGTGAGCAACATCACGAACCAGATCAACAACGGCGAACTGGGCCTGGTGCAGCAGGATCAGACCACACGTGATCTGACGGTTGCGAGCGACAAGGACGGCACGCGCGTCAACTTCGCGGGCACCGCAGGTGCGCGTGAACTGGTCGGCGTCGCAGCCGGCACGACGAGCAACTCCGCAGTCAACGTTGGTCAGTTGAGTCCGGTTGTTGCGTCGCTCGGTGGCGGTGCGCAGGTCAATGCCGATGGTTCGGTCACCGGCCCGACGTACCACGTGCAAGGCGGCACGCAGAACACGGTCGGCGGCGCACTCGATTCGCTCGATAACGGTCTGTCGACGCTGCAGACGCAGATTAACAACGGCAGCATCGGCATGGTCACGCAAAATCAGACCTCGCGCGACATCCTTGTCGGTGCGGCGACGGACGGTCTGCGGGTCAATATGGCCGGCACAGCGGGCAACCGCGTCGTGACGGGAGTGGCGGCAGGTGCGGTCAATGCGTCAAGCAGCGATGCGGTGAACGGCGCGCAACTGCATGCAAACGCCCAGAGTACGGCAGACGCCTTGGGCGGCGGTTCGACCGTCAATGAGGACGGCACGATCTCGATGCCCACGTACAACGTGGGTGGCACGACCGTGAGCGGCGTCGGCGCAGCAATCACCAACATCGACGGTCGTGTGACGCAAAACACGTCGGACATCGCTAGCCTGCAAACAACTGTCGGCACGATGAGCGGCTCGGTGGCGAACGCGGTGTCGTATGACAGCGCGGCACACAACCAGGTGACGTTGGGCGGTTCGGCCAGCGCGCCGAAGGTGAAGCTGACCAATTTGCAGGACGGTGAACTGTCGGCAACGAGCTCAGATGCGGTAACTGGCGCGCAGCTGTGGAATACCAACCAGCAAGTGGCTAACCTGAACCAGGCGGTGCAGAACCAGCAGTCGACCGGCAGCAGCAGCATCGCGACTGACACAGGTGGTCCGGCAGCATCGGCGACCGGCAGCGGTTCGATGGCGATGGGCGGTGGCGCTCAGGCAAGTGGCGACAACTCGGTGGCACTCGGCGCAGGCTCGGTGGCAGATCAGGCCAACACCGTTTCAGTGGGTTCACCGGGCAACGAGCGCCGTATCACGAACGTCGCCGACGGCCAAGGCCCGACCGACGCCGTGAACATGCGTCAGTTCCAGCAGGGTATCGGCTCGGTCGCGCGTAATGCTTATAGCGGTGTTGCCGCTGCTACCGCGCTGACGATGATTCCCGACGTCGATCCGGGCAAGACGATCGCAGTTGGCATTGGTACCGGCAACTACAAGGGCTATCAGGCTGTATCGCTGGGCATGTCGGCGCGTATCACTCAGAACCTGAAGATCAAGGCAGGTGCGGGGATGAGCTCGGCGGATACGACTTATGGCGTGGGTGCAGCGTACCAGTGGTAAGTGTCGTGTGATGGTTGCGGAAAGCGCTGCGGCTTAGGTGCTTTTCGTGAACCCGTCTTAGGTGGGTAGTAAAAAGGCGGGCTCTCTTCGGGGAGCCCGCCTTATTTTTTGGGTGCCGGTAACATGGCGCTCGTCAGACCAGATTGCATCGCACCGCGCTTTCGTCGCGATCAGAGCCAATAGGGTTTCGTGTTACGTCCTCGGATCAATCCTCCTGCGGTTGATCACTTCCTTCGCTTGCGCCAGCTTCTCGACCAGCTCCGGTCCGCGGCTCAACGCGACCCCCACTGCCAGAATATCGCCGATCGCCAGATGCGAAACGCGCGAGGTCATCGGCGAAAAAATATCCGTGTCTTCATCGACATTGGCAAACAAGCCGACCGTCGCCAGTCGCGCCAAAGGCGAATTGCCGTGCGTGATCGCAATCACCTTCGCGCCCGCCGCCAACGCAGACTTCACTGCGTCCACGATATCGCGCGTACGTCCGGTATTCGAGATCGCCACCACCACATCCCCTTCACCCAGCAGCGCCGCCGACATCAGAAACGTGTGCGGATCCGAATACGCAACGCTCGGCATGCCGAGGCGAAAAAACTTGTGCTGCACATCCAGCGCAGCAATACCCGAACCGCCCGCGCCGTAAAACTCAATGCGCCGCGCCTGCGCCAGCAGCGCGATCGCCGCCGCCACGCTATCTGACGACAAATTGTTGCGCACCTGGATCAGCGCGCCGATGGTCCGGTCGAGCACCTTCGCTGCGACGCCCGGCGTCGGCTCATCCGGCCGCACATCCCGGTAGACGGCCGGCACTTCCGCGGCTATGCCCTGCGCCAGCCGGATCTTGAACTCGCGGAAGCCCGAAAACCCCAGCGCATGACAGAACCGCGCGATGGTCGGCTGACTGACACCCGCGCGCGCGGCCACTTCGGTCATCGAGAGATCGAGTACCTCACGCGGTGCTTCGATCACGTAATCGGCCAGCTTGCGTTCTGACGGACGCAACTGATCGCGCATCTCTTCCACCTGGGACAGCATCATCGGAAAACTCGCACTATGCTGAAGAATGCGTGGACTATATCTGATTGCTGAAGAAGGTACAAAAACTACATATCGGGCCGTAGGTGTATTCCCTGGTTTTTGCCGCATACACCGCCAAAGCAAAGCCAGTAAGGCAATCCGGCCATTCAAAAATGTCGCAATGCAACAGGAGTCGCGATTGCGATCGTGTAGTTTTTCTACTAACATTGCGACGTCGACTGTTTCGACATCCCCGCGATACCTGCCTGGCATAGTGCGCCTACGCCTCACGCCAGCGACGAAGGAGCTCCGATGGTTTCCCCGCATTCGCAATTGTTGAAGGTCACGCAACGCGTGGTCGAGCGCAGCAAGCCCACTCGCGAGGCGTATCTGGCCCGTATCGAGCACGCCCAGGGCAAATTCCCGGCACGCGGCGCGCTCTCGTGTGCCAATCTGGCGCACGGGTTTGCTGGTCTTGAAGGCCACGACAAGCTCGTCATCAAGCAGATTCGCCAGCCGAACATCGGCATCGTGTCCTCCTACAACGAGATGTTGTCCGCGCACGCGCCGTACAAAAACTACCCGGACATCATCAAAGAAGCCGCGCGTGAAAACGGCGGCGTCGCGCAATTCGCGGGCGGTGTGCCGGCCATGTGCGACGGCGTCACGCAAGGCAACGCGGGCATGGAACTGTCGCTGTTCTCGCGTGAAGTGATCGCGATGAGCACCGCAGTGGCCCTCACGCACAACATGTTCGACGCGGCGCTGTGCCTCGGCATCTGCGACAAGATCGTGCCGGGCCTGTTGATCGGCGCGCTGCAATTCGGCCACCTGCCGACGATTTTCGTGCCGGCCGGCCCGATGGGCAGCGGCCTGTCGAATGACGACAAAGCCAAGACACGCCAGCTGTTCGCCACCGGCCAATGCGGCCGCGACGCACTGCTCGAAGCAGAAGCCGCCGCGTATCACAGCCAGGGCACCTGCACGTTCTACGGCACCGCAAACAGCAACCAGATGCTGATGGAAGTGATGGGCCTGCATCTGCCGAGTTCAGCGTTCGTGCACCCGCATACGCCGCTGCGCGACGCATTGACCGCGCAGGCCGCACGCCGCGTGCTCGACCTGACGGTAGATCGCGGCAACTACATGCCGATTGGCCACGTGGTCGACGAAAAAGCGATCGTCAACGGCATCGTCGCGTTGCTGGCAACGGGCGGTTCGACCAATCACACGCTGCACCTCGTCGCAATCGCGCGCGCGGCAGGCATCGTGATCGACTGGGACGACTTCGACACGCTGTCACAAGCCGTGCCGCTGCTCGCCAAGATTTACCCGAACGGCAAGGCCGACGTGAATCACTTCCACGCCGCGGGCGGCGTCGCGTTCCTGGTTCGCAATCTGCTGGAAGGCGGCTTGCTGCACGAAGACGTGAACACCGTCGCGGGCAAGGGTCTCCATCACTACACCGAAGAGCCGAAGCTGCTCGACGGCAAGCTGCAATGGGTGCCGGGCACGGAAAAGAGCGAAGACACGGCGGTGCTGCGCGGCATCAAGGAACCGTTCCAGCCGGACGGTGGCTTGCGTCTGATGCAGGGCAAACTCGGCCGCGGCGTGATCAAGATTTCGGCGGTCGCAGCGCAGCATCGCAAGGTGAAGGCGCCAGCGATTGTGTTCGATTCGCAGGAAGCCGTGCAGGCGGCGTTCGACAACGGCGAACTCAAGCGTGATTTCATCGCCGTGGTGCGCTTCCAGGGCGCCCGCGCAAACGGCATGCCCGAACTGCATCGTTTGACGCCGTTGCTCGGTGTGTTGCAGGATCAAGGTTTTCACGTTGCACTGGTGACCGACGGACGCATGTCCGGCGCGTCGGGCAAAGTGCCGGCGGTGATTCACCTGTCGCCGGAAGCCTTGCTGCAAGGCCCGATCGGCAAGGTTCGCACGGGCGACATGCTGGTGATCGATGCAGACGCAGGCGTGCTCGACATCGAAATCGATGCAGCCGAATGGGCGGCGCGGCCGGAAGCGTTGCCGCAGCATCAGGCGGAAAACGAAGTCGGCTTCGGCCGTGAACTGTTCGGCGTGTTCCGTGCGGCGGCAGCGCCGGCGGAGCAGGGCGCCTCGGTGTTCGGTCCGATGGTGGGCGAGCACGGCGGACACAAGAAAGCACACTCAAGCACCACTCAAGCCAGCCACGAGCTGCAGAAACAAGGAGTCTGACTATGACGGCGAAAACAGTAAGCGATATCGTGCGCCTCGGCCCGGTGATTCCGGTGCTCGCGTTCGACTCGGTCGAACAGGGCGAAAACGTGTCGCGCGCGCTGCATGCGGGCGGCGTGAAGGTGCTCGAAATCACGCTGCGCACGGCTGCGGGGCTCGGCGCGATCGAACGCGCGAGCCAGCTGTCCGAAGACATCGTGGTTGGAGTCGGCACGATCACGAAGCCCGAGCATTGTTTTCAGGCGAAGAAAGCGGGCGCGCAATTCGGCGTGTCGCCAGGTCTGACGAAAGACATGCACAAGGCGGCGCAGGATGCAGGTTTGCCGCTGCTGCCGGGTGTCATGACGCCGAGCGACATTATCGCGGCGCTCGAACTCGGCTACGAAATCGTCAAGTTCTTCCCGGCGCAGCAAGCCGGCGGTATCCCGATGCTGCAGGCGTTTTACGGCCCGTTCCCGACGCTGAAATTCTGCCCGACCGGTGGCATCACGGCCGAAAGCGCCATCAACTTCCTCGCACAACCGAATGTGGTTTGCGTGGGCGGATCGTGGTTGACGCCGAAGGCCGCACTTGCCGCGCAAAACTGGGATGAAGTTACGCGTCTCGCACGTGCCGCCAGCGAGCTGGCCGCGCCTGCCCATTGAGTTGAAACGGCCCGTACTTTAGTCCAGTAACCAGGTCCTACACAAAGGAGCCTCGTCGAAACAGCCTGTCAGGCTGTCGCGCCGAGGCTCCTTTGCGATGTGCGTGCCGGATTCACGCGCTTTTAAAGACAACAAACAGTAAAATTCAGCGTCCGCGCGGCTTGCCGGGTTTTCAGGCACCGCTCGAGGTCGCCGTGAGACAGGTGCCAGCTGTGTTCCGCACCAACAATCAATAACGCAAAGGAGGAGCTTCATGGAAGCTGTCCACGGCAGCACGCTGCTGGTCTTCGCGGTGATCGCCATCGCACTTCTGATCCTGCTGATCACCCGCTACAAGGTTTACCCGTTCCTCGTCCTGATCATCGTTTCGCTGCTGTTGGGTCTCGCATCCGGCATGCCGATCGGCACGATCGTCAAATCGTTCGAAACCGGCAACGGCAACACGCTCGGCCACATTGCGATCGTGGTCGGCCTCGGCACCATGCTCGGCAAAATGATGGCCGAATCGGGCGGCGCCGAGCGCATTGCGACCACACTGATCGACAAGTTCGGCGAGAAGCATATTCACTGGGCGATGATGGTCGTGGCGATCATTGTCGGTTTGCCGGTGTTTTTTGAAGTCGGCTTCGTGCTGTTGATTCCGATTGCGTTCAACGTCGCCAAACGCACCAACAAGTCGCTACTGCTGGTCGGCCTGCCGATGGTTGCGGGCCTGTCCGTCGTGCACGGTCTGATTCCGCCGCACCCGGCCGCGATGCTCGCGGTGCAGGCGTATCACGCCGACATCGGCAAGACGATTGCGTACGGGCTGATCGTGGGCGTGCCGACGGCGATCGTCGCTGGTCCGCTGTTCGCACTGTTGATCAGCCGTTACATCAAGCTGCCGGAGAACAATCCGCTCGCCGCGCAATTCCTCGGCCACGGTGACGACGCGCAGAATAACGCGAAGAGCGCGGCGCCGAAGCGCGAGTTGCCGAGCTTCGGCATCACGTTGTTCACGATTCTGCTGCCGGTGATTCTGATGCTGGTCGGCAGCTGGGCCGACCTCGTGTTTACGCCGAAGACCCTGGCGAACGACCTGCTGCGTTTCGTCGGCAACTCGGACGTCGCGCTGTTGATCGCCGTGCTGGTCAGCTTCTGGACCTTCGGCGCGAGCCGCGGCTTCAATCGTGAGCAGATCCAGAAGTTCTGCGGCGAATGTCTGGCGCCGATCGCGGGCATCACGCTGATCGTGGGCGCGGGCGGCGGCTTCGGGCGCGTGCTGATGGATAGCGGCATCTCGAAGGAAATCGTCAACGTGGCGACTGCGATGCATCTGTCGCCGCTGCTGTTCGGCTGGCTGGTGGCCGCACTGATTCGTCTGGCCACGGGTTCGGCAACCGTTGCGATGACGACGGCCTGTGGCATCGTTGCGCCGATCGCTTCGGCGAGCGGCGTGCAGGTCACGCCGGAATTGCTGGTGCTCGCCACCGGTTCAGGCTCGCTGATTTTCTCGCATGTGAATGACGGCGGTTTCTGGCTGATCAAGGAATACTTCGGTATGACGGTGGGGCAGACCTTCAAGACGTGGTCGCTCCTCGAAACCGTTATTTCCCTGATGGGCTTGGGTTTGACTTTCGCGCTCGCGACGGTCGTGTAAGGAGTTTTTGATGATTTTGATCGCAATGGGCGTGTCGGGCGCCGGCAAAACGAGGATTGGCGAAATGCTGGCGGAACGCCTGCACTGCGCATTCACCGACGGCGACGCGTTTCACAGCGCCGCCAACAAGGAGAAAATGCACCACGGCATTCCGCTGACCGACGAAGACCGTTGGCCGTGGTTGCAAACCATCCGTGTCGCGATCGAAGAGAAGCAGCGGGCGGGCGAGAAGGCGGTGTTTACGTGCTCGTCGCTGAAGCGCTCATACCGCGATGTTCTGCGCGGCGGGAGCAACGGCGATAAGGACGTGTGCTTCGTCTATCTCAAGGGTTCGTTCGAGGTGCTGCGCGAGCGGCTGACCACGCGCACTGGCCACTTCTTCGATCCGTCGCTGCTGCAGAGTCAGCTCGATACGCTCGAAGAGCCGGGTCCGGATGAAGCGATCACGGTGAGCATCGAGTTGTCGCCAGAGGCGATCGTCGACGAGGTGTTGAGGCAGATGACGGAGCGGTGAGGTTTTAGTTAAACCCGCTGACGTTGCAGGATGAAAAAAAGCGCTCACGTTTGTGAGCGCCTTTTTTATGGCCGAAGCTGCAAGGCAGTGACTGGGTCTTAAGCGATCCGCTTGGCCAGTTCGACTGCCTTGCCGATATACGAACCCGGCGTCATGGCGAGCAAACGATCCTTCGCATCTTGCG
The DNA here is from genome assembly GCF_030464785.1 of Paraburkholderia sp. SEWSISQ10-3 4. Taxonomy (NCBI): domain Bacteria; kingdom Pseudomonadati; phylum Pseudomonadota; class Betaproteobacteria; order Burkholderiales; family Burkholderiaceae; genus Paraburkholderia; species Paraburkholderia sp. SEWSISQ10-3 4. Next base: position 202,165 of record NZ_JALPRI010000008.1, on the reverse strand, counting down.
GAATCGCGAGACCGGTCACGAACGTTTGCAGCGCTTCACGCGTGATGCCCTTGCCGCGCGTCAGTTCCTTCAACTGCTCATACGGGTTCTCGATGCCGTAACGGCGCATCACCGTTTGAACCGGCTCGGCCAGCACTTCCCAGCAGTTGTCGAGGTCTTCGTTCAGACGCTGCGCGTTCACTTCGAGCTTGTCCAGACCGCGGATCAGCGAGTCGTACGCGAGCAGCGAGTAGCCGAACGCGACGCCCATATTGCGCAGCACCGTCGAGTCGGTCAGGTCGCGCTGCCAGCGCGAAATCGGCAGCTTGTCGGCGAGGTGGCGCAGCGTGGCGTTGGCGAGACCGAGATTGCCTTCCGAGTTTTCGAAGTCGATCGGATTGACCTTGTGCGGCATCGTCGACGAACCGATTTCGCCGGCCTTCGTGCGTTGCTTGAAGTAACCGACCGAGATGTAGCCCCACACGTCGCGGTCCAGATCCAGCAGGATCGTATTGGCGCGCGACACGGCGTCGAACAGTTCGGCCATGTAGTCGTGCGGTTCGATCTGGATCGTGTACGGATTGAACGTGAGCTTCAGGCGCTGTTCGACGACTTCGCGCGAGAACGTTTCCCAGTCGAATTCCGGATATGCGGACAGGTGCGCATTGAAGTTGCCGACCGCGCCGTTCATCTTGCCCAGCAGTTCGACCTTGGCGATACGGTCGATCGCGCGTTCCAGACGTGCGGCGACGTTGGCGATTTCCTTGCCGAGCGTAGTCGGGCTGGCCGGCTGGCCGTGCGTGCGCGACAGCATCGGCTGTTCGGCTTGCGCGTGAGCCAGCGCAACGAGGCGCTGATACACCGAGCGCAGTGCCGGCAGGATCACGTGTTCACGCGCGCCGGCGAGCATCAGGCCGTGCGAGGTGTTGTTGATGTCTTCCGAGGTGCAGGCGAAGTGGATGAACTCGCTCGCGCGTTCCAGTTCTTCCTGACCCTTCACCGATTCCTTCAGCCAGTACTCGACCGCTTTCACGTCGTGGTTCGTCACGCGTTCGATGTCCTTGATGCGCGCGGCATCGTGCGCGGTGAAGCGCTCGGCCAGTTGCAGCAGGAATTGTTCGGCGGCTTCGGAAAAGCGCGGCACTTCGGCGAAACCGGCGTGCGAGAGCGCGATCAGCCAGTGGATTTCAACCGTCACGCGATTGCGCATGAAAGCGGCTTCCGAGAGCCAGTCGCGCAGGGCTTCGGTTTTCGAGGCGTAACGGCCGTCGAGCGGGGAGAGCGCGTTCAGCGCGAACAGGGTGTCGGGGCGGGTGTCGGACATGATGGGGGCCGGAGTCAAAGCGAGCGCTCAGCGAGCGGATCGGGAACGGAGGGAACCGCGAATTTTACCACTCAACCCGGCGGCCCCACCCCGCGCCGCTAGAATGCTGACTTCCTCCCTCCCGCTGGCAGCAGGCTTTCGCATGGAACTGAAATGGCTCGAAGACTTCGTTTCGCTCGCGGAAACGCGTAGTTTCAGCCGCTCGGCCGAATTGCGTCATGTCACGCAACCGGCGTTTTCGCGGCGAATTCAGGCGCTCGAAGCGTGGCTCGGGACCGAACTGATCGACCGTTCGGTTTATCCGACGCGACTAACTGCGGCCGGCCAGGTGTTCAACGAGCAGGCGCTCACGATGCTGTCGCAGTTCCACGAGGCACGCGCGCTACTGCGCGGCCATACGGCGACGCCGCAGGCGACGATCGAGTTCGCGGTGCCGCACACGCTGTCGCTCACGTATTTCCCGCGCTGGCTGCAGCGCATCGAAGCGCAGATGGGTCCGATTCACACCCGGCTGCGGGCGTTGAACGTGCACGATGCGGCGTTGTCGCTGGTGGAAGGCGGCTGCGATCTGATGATGGGCTACCACCATCCGAGTCATCCGGTCGCGCTCGATCCGGCGCGCTACGACATGCTCACGCTCGGCAACGAGCCGATCAGCCCGTTCTCCGCGCCGGGCCGAGCGGGCCGGGCGCGTCACACGTTGCCGGGCACCCCCGAGGCGCCCACGCCCTATCTGTCCTACACGCCAAACGCGTATCTGGGCCGCATGACCGAGGTGATCCTCGCCAACGCGCCGGAGCGTCTGTATCTCGACCGTTTGTACGAAACCGACATGGCCGAGGGGCTCAAGGCCATGGCGCTGGCCGGCCACGGCATCGCTTTCCTGCCGCACAGCGCCGTGGAAGACGCGGTCGCCGACGGCAAACTGATCCGGCTCGACCGCGCGACCCGTGGCACGCCTGAGGGGCAACTCACGCTAACCATGGAGATCCGGCTCTATCGCGACAAGCTCGTAGCGAAGACCGACGATGCGCGGCAGATACTCGTGCGGCAACTGTGGGATGTGGTGTCCGAGGAGATCGCCCAACGCGCAAGCGCGGCCTGAGAACCTGCTTCCCCACGACGCGAATTTGCGGCTTTTTGATGGTTATGCATAAAAAACATAATCGGATAATGAAACGGCATTGGATTTCAAAACGGCGTTTTTCGACAATGCTGTCACTCGATCAACGCCGGAGCGTTCATGTCATCCCAGCAACAAGCAGCACAATCCGCGTCAACGTTGCAGTCTGTTCCTTCCTACCTGAATAAAGATGACCTCGGCCCGTGGGGCAACTACCTGCGTCAGGTCGACCGTGTCGCGCCGTACCTCGGTTCGCTGTCCCGCTGGCTCGAAACCCTGAAGCGCCCGAAGCGCATTCTGATCGTCGATGTGCCTATCGAACTCGATAACGGCACGGTCGCGCACTTCGAAGGCTATCGCGTGCAGCACAACGTGTCGCGCGGTCCGGGTAAGGGCGGTGTGCGTTATCACCAGGACGTGACGCTGTCGGAAGTGATGGCGCTGTCGGCGTGGATGTCGGTGAAGAATGCTGCTGTGAACGTGCCGTACGGCGGTGCGAAGGGTGGTATCCGTGTCGATCCGCGTACGTTGTCGCGTGGTGAGCTGGAGCGCGTCACGCGCCGCTACACGAGCGAAATCGGCATCATTATCGGACCGAATACCGACATCCCCGCGCCGGACGTGAACACGAACGAGCAGATCATGGCGTGGATGATGGACACGTACTCGATGAACCAGGGCCAAACGGCTACGGGCGTCGTGACGGGCAAGCCGATCGCGCTGGGTGGTTCGCTGGGCCGCCGTGAAGCAACGGGCCGTGGCGTGTTCGTGGTGGCCTCCGAAGCTGCACGCCGTATTGGTGTCGACATCGAAGGCGCACGGATTGCCGTTCAGGGTTTCGGTAACGTCGGCGGCATCGCCGCACGCCTGTTCCAGGAAGCGGGCTCGAAGCTGGTCGCGGTGCAGGATCACACCGGCTCGCTGTACAAGTCGACCGGTATCGATGCTGTTGCGCTGGCGGATTACGTGGCGAAGAACGGTGGCGTGGGCGGTTTCCCGGAAGCCGACGCAGTCACGAACGAAGAATTCTGGACCGTCGAATCGGACATCCTGATTCCGGCCGCGCTGGAAAACCAGATCACCGAAAAGAACGCCGGCAAGATCAAGACGAAGATCGTCGTGGAAGGCGCCAACGGCCCGACCACCACGGCAGCGGACGACATTCTGCACGACCGCGGCATCCTCGTGATTCCGGACGTCGTGGCCAACGCCGGCGGCGTGACGGTGTCGTACTTCGAGTGGGTGCAGGACTTCTCGAGCTTCTTCTGGACGGAAGACGAGATCAACCAGCGTCTCGAGCGCGTCATGCGCGAAGCATTTGCCGCAGTGTGGCAAGTGTCGAGCGAGCAGAAGGTGTCCGTGCGGACGGCGGCGTTTATCGTCGCATGTAAGCGGATCCTCGAAGCGCGCGAATTGCGCGGACTGTACCCCTGATCGATTGGCTTGAAACGGCGGCCCGCCACCTCGCGGGCCGCTGCGAATCCTTGCTTTGACGTGGTCCACAAGACCGCGTGTTTCACCCGGCGGGCGGCATCCTATCGATGCCGCCCGCCTTTGCGTATCCGTCGTGTTTGCATTGCCCGGTTAAGCCCCCGTAATCTCGTAGCGGCGCGCGGGCGCAACAAACATGGTTTATAGCAATACTTTCAGAATAATTACTTTGCTAAACTGGCGCCGGTTCTTGCCAAGGAGATCACACATGAAGGTTAAAAAAGCTGCGCTGCTGCTCGCGACTCTCGGACTGTTTACGGTTGGCGCGCATGCGCAAGACGCTGGTACGCTCAAAAAGATCAAGGACACGGGTGTCATTTCGCTGGGGCACCGCGAATCGTCGATCCCGTTTTCGTATTACGACGACAAGCAGAATGTCATCGGCTACTCGCAGGAATTCGCGCTGAAGGTGGTGGAGGCGGTCAAGGCAAAGCTAAATATGCCTAACCTGAAGGTCAAGCTCACCCCGGTCACGTCGCAAAACCGTATTCCGCTGGTGCAAAACGGCACCGTCGACATGGAATGCGGCTCCACCACGAATAACACCGAGCGCCAGCAACAGGCTGCGTTCTCGAACACGATTTTCGTGATCGGCACGCGCCTGATGACCAAGAAAGACTCCGGCATCAAGGACTTCGCTGACCTGAAGGGCAAGACGGTCGTCACGACCGCCGGCACGACCTCCGAGCGCCTGCTTCGCAAGATGAATCAGGACAAGAGCATGGGCATGAACATCATCAGCGCGAAAGACCACGGCGAGTCGTTCCTGACGCTCTCCACCGGCCGCGCTGCTGCGTTCATGATGGACGACGCGCTGCTGGCTGGCGAACGCGCCAAGTCGAACAACCCGGGCGATTTCGTGATCGTCGGCACGCCGCAATCGCATGAAGCGTACGGCTGCATGATTCGCAAGAACGATCCGGAATTCAAGAAGGTTGTCGACGACGCGATCGCGAAGGTCGAAACCTCGGGCGAAGCCGATCAGATCTACAAGAAGTGGTTCGAATCGCCGATTCCGCCGAAGGGCCTGAACCTAGCCTTCCCGGAAAGCGATGACATCAAGGCGCTCTACAAGAGCCCGAATGACAAGGCAATCGATTAAACCTTAGCTGTTTTTTTGAAACGCTGAACGAAACGGAAGGGGCCACGCGCTTCTTCCGTTTCTTTTTGCTGGAGTCTTGGTCATGTCATATCACTGGAACTGGGGCATTCTGCTGAGTCCGGTCTCCACCGGCGAGCCGACCACCTATCTGGGCTGGCTGCTGTCCGGCTTCTGGGTGACGATTACCGTGTCGCTGTCGGCATGGGTGATCGCGCTGATCGTCGGTTCGTTGTTCGGTGTACTGCGCACGGTGCCGAACAAATGGGCGTCGGGTATCGGCACGCTCTATGTCGCGATCTTCCGCAACATCCCGCTGATCGTGCAGTTCTTTATCTGGTATCTGGTGATACCGGAGTTGCTGCCCGCGTCGATGGGGAACTGGTACAAGCAACTGCCGCCGGGCGCGCAGTTCTTCTCGTCATCGATCATCTGTCTCGGACTATTCACCGCCGCGCGCGTGTGCGAGCAGGTGCGCTCGGGTATCAACGCATTGCCGCGCGGCCAGCGCGCCGCGGGTCTGGCAATGGGTTTCACGCAATGGCAGACGTATCGCTACGTGCTGTTGCCGGTTGCGTACCGGATCATCGTGCCGCCGCTCACCTCCGAGTTTCTGAACATCTTCAAGAACTCGGCGGTTGCGTCGACCATCGGTTTGCTGGATCTGTCGGCCCAGGCGCGCCAACTGGTCGACTACACGTCGCAGACGTATGAGTCGTTCATCGCGGTCACGCTGGCCTATGTGCTGATCAATCTGGTCGTGATGCAACTGATGCGCTGGGTCGAAGCCAAGACCCGGTTGCCCGGCTATATCGGAGGTAAGTGATGCATCATTTCGACTGGAGCGGTATTCCGGGCGCACTGCCTACGCTGTGGACCGGCGCTATCGTCACCATCAAGATCACGCTGATCGCGATCGTGATCGGCATTGTCTGGGGCACCCTTCTCGCGATCATGAGGCTGTCGCCGATCAAGCCGTTCGAATGGTTTGCCAAGGCCTACGTGACGGTGTTCCGTTCGATCCCGCTGGTGATGGTGCTGCTGTGGTTCTTCCTGATCGTGCCGCAGGTGCTGCAGAACGTGCTGGGCTTGTCGCCGGATATCGACATTCGTCTGGCATCTGCGATGGTCGCTTTCTCGCTCTTTGAGGCGGCGTACTATTCGGAGATCATCCGCGCCGGCATTCAGGCGGTGCCGCGCGGGCAGGTCAACGCCGCGTTTGCGCTCGGCATGAGCTACCCGCAGGCGATGCGCCTCATCGTGCTGCCGCAGGCGTTCCGCGCGATGGTGCCGCTGCTGCTTACCCAAGGTATCGTGCTGTTTCAGGATACGTCGCTCGTCTACGTGATCAGCCTCGCCGACTTCTTCCGCACCGCCACGAATATTGGCGACCGTGACGGCACGAATGTTGAAATGGTACTGTTCGCGGGCGCGTGTTATTTCGTGATCTGCGTGATCGCGTCGAGCCTCGTCAAAGGTCTTCAGAAAAAGGTCGCAAGATGATCTCTATCAAGAATGTTTCGAAGTGGTACGGTCAGTTTCAAGTGCTGACGGACTGCACGACGGAAGTCAAAAAAGGTGAAGTGGTGGTGGTGTGCGGGCCGTCGGGCTCGGGCAAGTCCACGCTGATCAAAACCGTCAACGGCCTCGAGCCGTTCCAGAAGGGCGAGATCGTCATCAACGGCCAATCGCTGACCGACAAGAAAACCAACCTGTCGAAGTTGCGTGCGAAGGTCGGCATGGTGTTCCAGCACTTTGAGCTGTTCCCGCATCTGTCGATCGTGCAAAACCTGACGCTCGCACAGGTCAAGGTGCTCGGCCGCTCGAAGGACGAAGCCACGACCAAGGGCTACAAGCTGCTCGATCGCGTCGGCCTGCGTGCGCATGCGGACAAGTTTCCGGGGCAATTGTCGGGCGGTCAGCAGCAGCGCGTGGCGATTGCACGCGCGTTGTCGATGGACCCGATCGCGATGCTGTTCGACGAACCGACTTCGGCACTCGATCCGGAAATGATCAATGAAGTGCTCGACGTGATGGTCGAACTCGCGCAGGAAGGCATGACGATGATGTGCGTCACGCACGAAATGGGCTTTGCCAAGAAGGTCGCGCACCGCGTGATCTTCATGGACAAGGGCCTGATCGTGGAAGACGACAAGAAGGAAGACTTCTTCGCGAATCCGAAGTCGGATCGCGCGAAGGATTTTCTGGCGAAGATCCTGCACTGAGGTTATTGCTGGGCCAAGTTGGTTGACGTGGCCCTTGCAGAAAAAAAGCCGCTTCGAAAGAAGCGGCTTTTTTGTGTCTGATGACGTTTCAGGCTTTCGCGAACGCCACCCAACCCGGGTCAGGATTCGAAAGCGGCGGTGTCGTCCGCGGCTTCGAGGTCGAGCTCGGCGGCTGTGGCCACCGCCTCAACCGAAGCCGCGATCGTAGTCGCCGAAGCCGACGCATCCAGCGCCGGATTAAGCAGCTTCTCCAGCACCGAAGCCGGCACCGGCACGTTAACCCGGCCGATCACTTCGCCATGCTGGAACATCAGCAGATCGCCCGGTTTGAAGGCGGTCCACACTTCGTTGTCGGTGAGCGGCTTGGTCGCAATCACGGCGACGCGGTCTTCCGGTGTCGTGTATTTGGCGAAATCGATCGACACGTCCGCATCGACCAGATGCGCGGTGGAGAACGGCCAGCGCCGCACGATGTAGTGCAGATGCGTCGAGCAATGCGCGAACAGCGCCTGCCCGTTCGACATCAGGAAATTGAACACGCCAAATTGCGTGATTTCGCGCGTGAGCGTTTCGAGCGCCGCGAACAGCTCTTCCAGCGGCGGCTGGCAGCCCGGAAAAGCCTTGCGCAAGCCTTGCAGCAACGCGCAGAAGGCGAGCTCGCTATCGGTTGTGCCGACGGGTTGATAGACGCCGTTGAGCGCCGGCGAATAATCTTTCAGGTCGCCGTTGTGCGCAAAGATCCAGTGACGCCCCCACAGTTCACGCATGAACGGATGGCAGTTTTCCAGCAGGATGTGCCCTTGCGTTGCCTTGCGAATATGCGCGATCGTGTTCTTCGATTTGATCGGGTAGCGCTTGACCATCTCGGCGATCGGCGAGGTGGCCGACGATTGATGGTCGATGAACAGGCGGCAGGCTTTGTCTTCGAAGAAGGCGATGCCCCAGCCGTCCGCGTGGTGATCGGTGACGCCGCCGCGCGCCGCAAAGCCGGTGAACGAGAACGTGACGTCCGTCGGCGCGGCGCAGTTCATTCCGAGAAGTTGGCACATGTTGCGGGTAAGCCTGTGAACGGGGCGAGCCGTTACAATGATGATTTTCCAAGCATATCACCGAGCCAGAAGCGCCAAATAGCAAAATTGACGTGTGTTTAGGCTCCAGCGCTGCGAATTGCTGTGATTTGTACCGCTTCGAGCGCGCCGATTTGCTTTTTTTGCCGCCGAATCTCGTTCCCCTCTCGCCATGACCGCTTCCAACGCCTCCCTCGATTCCGTCGACACCATCGACTCCGTTACGCTCGCCCGCCCGGACGACTGGCACCTGCACGTTCGCGACGGCGAGATGCTCGCTGCTGTGCTGCCGGATACCGCGCGCCAGTTCGGCCGCGCGATCATCATGCCTAACCTGAAGCCGCCGGTCACCACGACCGCAATGGCGCAGGCGTACCGCGAGCGTATCGTCGCCGCGATTCCGGCCGGGGCGAAGTTCGAACCGCTGATGACGCTGTACCTGACCGACAACACGCCGCCCGACGAAATCCGCCGCGCGCGCGAAAGCGGCTTTGTGCATGGCGTGAAGCTGTACCCGGCGGGTGCCACGACCAATTCGGACGCAGGCGTTACCGACATCATGAAGTGCGCCAAAACGCTCGAAGTGATGCAGGAAACCGGCATGCCGCTGCTGGTGCACGGCGAAGTGACGGATTCGTCGATCGACCTGTTCGACCGCGAGAAGGTGTTTATCGATCGCGTGATGACGCCGCTGCGCCGCGCATTTCCGGCGCTGAAGGTGGTGTTCGAGCACATCACCACGAAAGATGCAGTCGACTACATCCGCGAAGCCGGCGTGGCGCCGGGGCTGCTGGGCGCGACGATCACTGCGCACCATCTGCTGTACAACCGCAACGCGATCTTCCAGGGCGGCATTCGCCCGCATTACTACTGCCTGCCGGTGTTGAAGCGCGAGACGCATCGCGTGGCGCTGGTCGAGGCGGCGACCTCGGGTAATCCGCGCTTCTTCCTCGGCACGGATAGCGCGCCGCATCCGAAGGGTTTGAAGGAGCACGCCTGCGGCTGCGCGGGTTGCTACACGGCACTGCATGCGCTCGAGCTCTACACGGAAGCGTTCGACAAAGCCGGCGCGCTGGACAAGCTCGAAGGTTTCGCCAGCTTCTTCGGCGCGGATTTCTACGGTCTGCCGCGCAGCGAAGAGAAAGTCACGCTGCGTCGCGAAGAATGGACGCTGCCGGCTGAATTGCCGGTCGGCGATACGCCTGTCGTGCCGCTGCGTGGCGGTGAGTCGATTGGCTGGCGCCTCGTCTAAGGTTGCGTTAGATGCAGGTGCAAGAGGCGGCGCGCGTAGGCTTCGGTTTCGCCGATATCGACTGGTCGAAGCCGTGGTTCGCACAGTTCGCGGCGCGCGGCGAGCGCTGGCAGCAGGGCGCGCTGGCGGGCTATGCGACCTTGCTCGCAGAGATGAATGCCGATGCCGGCGAGATGCGGCAGGTGACAGGGCGTGGCAAGCGCCTCGCGTTCATTGCGCAGGACGATCTGCCGCCGGGTGCAGCGTACGAGGCGCACATCGCGTCGACGGGCTGCGTGCCGACGCGCCACAACCTGCATGACTTCTTCAACGGGTCGATGTGGTTTGCGTTTCCGCGGATCAAGGCGGCGCTGAACGCGCGACAGTCGGCGGCGATCGACGTGTTAGGGGTCGGTCCGACCCGCGGCGGCGTGCGCGATACGCTGACCTTGTTCGACGAAAACGCGTTGCTGTTCGCCTGTGCCGACCCGGCGTTGAGCGCGGCATTGAGCGGGTTTGACTGGCAGACGCTCATGGTTGCCCAGCGTGACGCCTGGGGCGCACGCTGCGAAGTGCGCTGCTTCGGTCACGCGCTGCTGGAAAAGCTGATCGCGCCGTTCAAGGCCTGCACGGGCCACGCGTGGATCGTCGACGTACCGTCCGAGTACTTTGGATGGGACGCCGCGGCTCGCGATGCATGGCTCGACGAGTCTGTCAGCACGGCACTATTGGGCACCGAAGCATTGACGAGCCGCATGTTTGCGCCACTGCCCGTACTAGGGATTCCAGGCTGGTGCGTAGAGAACGAATCTCCCGCGTTTTACGACGACACCTCCGTCTTTCGCACAGGACGGCGTTCGCGCTAAAGCCGCACCCCATTCGCCGCAGTGTTAAAATGCGCCCCAGCAAAGCAGGCCAGGCAGTCGCGGCCTCTGCGGCTTCGGTCAAAGAGGGCGAGGAAAGTCCGGACTCCATAGGGCAGGGTGATGGCTAACGGCCATCCGTGGTGACACGCGGAACAGGGCAACAGAAAGCAAACCGCCGATGGCCCGGCGCAAGCCGGGATCAGGTAAGGGTGAAACGGTGCGGTAAGAGCGCACCGCGGCTGCTGCAAGGCAGACCGGCACGGTAACCTCCACCCGGAGCAATTCCAAGTAGGCAGGCTAGCATCTTCGAGATGCAGGACGGGGCCCCCGTCACGTCTGCGGGTAGGAAGCTTGAGCACGTCAGTAATGGCGCGCCTAGAGGAATGACTGCTACGCGCGTCGCGTTTTCGGACGTGGCGCGTGCACAGAATCCGGCTTATCGGCTTGCTTTGCCACCCAACAAAAAATGCCGGCGTCCGTGTGGACGTCGGCATTTTTATTTTGACGCGCTGGTTTGGCTCAATGCGCGGTTATCCGCGCAGAAGCCTGGGCCGAAGCGCCGCGTTCAACCCGCGACGATATCGAACGAGTGCGTGAGCTCAGCGGTCTTCGCGATCATGATCGACGCCGAGCAGTATTTGTCGTGCGACAGGTTGATCGCGCGTTCCACGGTAGCCGGGTTCAGATTCTTGCCCGTCACGGTGAAGTGGAAATGAATCTTCGTGAACACCTTCGGATCTTCGCTGGCGCGTTCGGCCTTCAGCGTCACCGAGCAGCCGGCGATTTCCTGGCGGCTTTTCTTCAGGATCATCACGACGTCGTACGCCGTGCAGCCGCCCGTGCCGAGCAGAACCATTTCCATCGGACGCGGCGCGAGATTGCGGCCGCCGCCTTCCGGCGCGCCATCCATCGTGACCAGATGACCGCTGCCCGTCTCGGCCGCAAATGCCATCCCGTCTTGCCCCATCCAGCTAACTTTGCATTCCATGCTGTGCTCCACCGCGCTGCGCTTATATCGAAAACGCATTGTAGCCCGGTGTTTGCGCGTCCGCCCGAGGGGACTTTCGCTGGAACTTATGCCCGATGACCGCTTGCATGTTGCGGTGCGGCATGTTTCGGCGATTCGGGAATGCCCTGACGGGTTTAGGGGTTTTACTCTAGATGATGTCTGTGTATGCAAGCCCTTAAAAGGACTTTTGTGATTGATTTTAAAAGGAATTTAGAATTTTTTGATCGGCGGGTTCGCCTGCCACATTGTAAAAACGCATTTCACAATGCAAATGTTCTTGCGTCGCACAAGTGCGCCTCATATAATCGATTCCATCGGTTGCAGCAGTTCTGCAACCTCCGCTGTCTCCTCCACCTCCTCCTTTGGTGGATTAAACCCGAACCGCTCGTTCGGGTTTTTTTTCGCCCACAGCTTCGATCTCACGAACGCCGGATTCGGGGCTAACGGGAAGGGCAAATGGCCAGATCTGGGTGCCGGATCGCCCGATTTCACGCCGAAACCCCCGCAAGCTTTGACTCGGCGTGACAAATTCCTTTATAATTCAGAGCTTTTCCGCATCCGCGCCCGCGGAGGAAGAACCAGGGAGAGCCTGCACGCGCCTCGATGCGCACACTACAAGCAGGAAAAAATACATTGGGCGCAGCAATTTTTTTGGATCGATCATGAAGACGTTTTCCGCAAAAGCCCATGAGGTTACGCGTGAATGGTACGTGATTGACGCGACGGATAAGGTTCTCGGGCGTGTCGCCAGCGAAGTGGCACACCGTCTTCGCGGCAAGCACAAGCCTGAATTCACTCCGCACGTCGACACCGGTGATTTCATCATCGTTATCAACGCCGGCAAGCTGAAGGTCACGGGCAACAAGGCTACTGACAAGAAGTACTACCGTCACTCGGGTTACCCGGGCGGTATTTATGAAACGACGTTCGGCAAGATGCAAGAACGCTTCCCGGGCCGTGCGCTCGAGAAAGCGGTCAAGGGCATGCTGCCGAAGGGCCCGCTCGGCTACGCGATGATCAAGAAGCTGAAGGTCTACGCTGAAGCAACGCATCCGCATTCGGCACAACAGCCGAAAGCGCTCGAGATCTAAGGGGAGCCCACATGATCGGTAACTGGAATTACGGCACGGGCCGCCGCAAGAGCGCCGTCGCACGCGTCTTCATCAAGGCTGGCAAGGGCGAGATCATTGTAAACGGCAAGCCTATCGCCGATTACTTCTCGCGCGAAACGTCGCTGATGATCGTGCGTCAGCCGCTGGAACTCACGAACCACGGCGTCACGTTCGACATCAAAGTCAACGTGAACGGTGGCGGTGAAACGGGTCAAGCCGGTGCGGTTCGCCACGGCATCACCCGCGCGCTGATGGATTACGACGCAACGCTGAAGCCGGAACTGTCGAAGGCTGGCTTCGTTACGCGTGACGCTCGTGAAGTCGAACGTAAGAAGGTCGGCTTCCACAAGGCACGTCGCCGGAAGCAATTCTCGAAGCGTTAATCGCTTCGTGTGCAATCCGGCTTTCGGGCTGGAATGCTGCAAAAGCCGCCAACGCTTTCGCGAAGGCGGCTTTTTTTATTGGTTTGCAGCCAAGCTTTGCAGTAAGGGTTTTGTTGCTGGATGTGCCGGCGCGGTCTGCTCAGGCAAGCTGGTGGCGGGATCAGGGCCGACCGTTGAATTTGCTGTAAGAACCCATTGATTTTGTGGGCTTCGGCACGATATCGAGATCAGCCCTACAATAGCGGTTAGAAGCTTTTTGGAGAGTTCGAATGAACGCAGTCACCGATACACCCGTGACCGAGATGCCCGCCCCCTTCGTTTTTACCGACGCAGCGGCTGACAAGGTCAAGCAACTGATCGAAGAAGAAGGCAATGCGGACCTCAAACTGCGCGTTTTCGTGCAGGGCGGCGGCTGCTCGGGCTTTCAGTACGGTTTTACCTTCGACGAAGCCGTCAACGAAGACGACACCGTCATGAACAAGAGCGGCGTCCAGCTGCTGATCGATTCGATGAGCTACCAGTATCTGGTCGGCGCTGAGATCGACTACAAGGACGACATCAACGGCGCGCAGTTCGTCATCAAGAACCCGAATGCTACGACCACGTGTGGTTGCGGTTCGTCGTTCTCGGTTTGATGGCTGATTAGTCGACAGGTTGTAAAAGAAAACGGGGCTTCGGCCCCGTTTTTTATTGCCTGAGCTGAATTCCCCCAATCACCGCGGGTAGATCGCCCCCAGTACGCGTTCGGCGGTGGCGCCGGTGACGGCCGGTAAATTGCCCGGCAGGCGCGCCACGCAGCGCATTGCCAGCCAAGCGAAGGCCAGCGGCTCGACTTGGCTCGGCGGTACGCCGAGCGCGTCGGTTGTCATCACGGGCACGCCGCTTACGCCACTGTCCTCCAGCGCCTGATGCAATGCTTTCAGGATCTCCGGATTGCGCGCGCCGCCGCCACACACATAGACCGCCTTGGCGTCCGATGCATGCCGTTCGATTTCGCGAGCCACCGTTACGGCGGTCAGCGCGACCAGTGTGGCTTGCACGTCGGCGGGGGCGAGGGCGGCGAATGGTTGGAGCTTGGCATCCAGCCATTGCGGGTTGAACAAGTCGCGGCCGGTGCTTTTTGGTGGTTGGGCCGAGAAAAAGGGCTCGTCGAGCAGTGCGTTCAGTAACGAACGATCGACCTGTCCACTTGCGGCGAAATGGCCGTTTTCGTCGAAAGGCTTGCCGAGATGGCGCTGCGCCCATTCGTCAAGCAGCGCGTTCGCTGGTCCGCAGTCGAAGCCGCGCACGCCGCCGGTCGCGTTCAGGATCGTGATATTGCTGATGCCACCGAGATTGCAGACCACCCGTGTTTCGTCTTTCGCGCCGAACACCGTGGCGTGAAACGCCGGCACGAGCGGCGCGCCCTGGCCGCCGGCCGCGACGTCGCGGCTGCGAAAATCGGCGACCACGTCGATGTGCATCATTTCCGCGAGCAGCGCGGGGTTGTTGATTTGCCGCGTATAACCCTTTTCCGGCCGATGCCGCACCGTCTGACCATGCACGCCGATTGCACGGACTTCCGAGGCCGGCACGCGGCTCGCGCCCAGCAGTTCGTGGCAGCACACCGTGTAGCGTGTGGCGAGCGCATTGGCGGCCAGCGCCTCACGCTCGATCTCGTTGTCGCCCGGCTGTTGGAGCGCGAACAGCGCGTCGCGCAAGCCTGCCGCGAAACCGACAAACGCTTCGGCCAGCACCACCGGCGGCTTTCCTTTCGCGAATCTGACGGCAACACCGTCCACGCCGTCCATGCTCGTGCCGGACATCAATCCCAGGTACACGCCGTCTGCGGGGTCTTGCGCCACGTTGCTGCTCCTCTCGATGATTCGTTGCGATCTGTTTTAGCAGATTATCGGTGCAAGTGCGGTCGAATATAAAGCGTGACGCTGCCAATGGCGCGTCCCGACAGACCGAAATCATGCGCTGACGGCGCGCTTGTGGCCGAGTCAGTAGGCGCGGCGGCGCGCATCTATGGGACAATCTCCTTTTTTCGCGACTTCACGTTTCCAGCATGACCACCGAGTCCACCAAGCCCAGCCCCGCCTTCCCGATCACCGACGAAGTCCGTCACGCACTCGCCGTCACCAAACGCGGCGTCGACGAACTGCTGATCGAAGAAGAATTCGCACAGAAGCTCGCGAAGAGCGCGGCCACCGGTGTGCCCCTGCGCATCAAGCTCGGCCTCGATCCGACCGCGCCGGACATCCACATCGGCCACACGGTCGTGCTGAACAAGATGCGCCAGTTGCAGAATCTCGGTCACACGGTGATTTTCCTGATCGGCGACTTCACCTCGCTGATCGGCGATCCGTCGGGCCGCAACGCTACGCGCCCGCCGCTTACGCGCGAGCAGATCGAATCGAACGCGAAGACATATTTCGAGCAGGCCGCGCTCGTGCTCGATCGCGAAAAAACCGAAATCCGCTACAACAGCGAATGGTCGATGCCGCTCGGCGCCGACGGCATGATCAAGCTCGCCTCGCGCTACACGGTGGCGCGTATTCTCGAGCGCGAAGATTTCACCAAGCGCTTCCAGGGCGGTGTGCCGATCTCGATCCACGAATTGCTGTACCCGCTGATGCAAGGCTACGACTCGGTCGCGCTGAACGCCGACCTTGAGCTCGGCGGCACGGACCAGAAGTTCAACCTGCTGGTGGGCCGTGAACTGCAGAAGCAGTATGGTCAGGAACAGCAGTGCATTTTGACGATGCCCTTGCTCGAAGGCCTGGACGGCGTCGAGAAGATGTCGAAGTCGAAGAACAACTACATCGGTATCAGCGAAAAACCGACGGATATGTTCGGCAAGCTGATGAGCATTTCCGACGTGATGATGTGGCGTTACTTCGAACTGCTGTCGTTCCGTCCAATGGACGAGATCGCCGGCTTCAAGAAAGAGATCGAAGCGGGCCGCAATCCGCGCGATTTCAAGGTGATGCTGGGTCAGGAAATCGTCGCGCGCTTCCACTCGCAAGCCGATGCCGAACGCGCGCTCGAGGACTTCAATCATCGCGCGAAGGGCGGCGTGCCGGACGATATTCCGGCCGTGACGCTCGCGGGCGCACCGCTCGCAATCGGCCAGTTGCTCAAGCAGGCCAATCTCGTACCGTCGACCAGCGAAGCGCTGCGCAACATCGAGCAGGGCGGCGTGAAGATCGACGGCACGACCGTGTCGGACAAGGGCCTGAAGGTCGAAGCCGGCGAGTACGTCGTGCAGGTCGGCAAGCGCCGTTTTGCGCGCGTCACGCTGACGGCTTGATGGCTCAGCGATAACGATGCTGATTCGGGCGTTGTTGCATCCGGAGTCGAGCCGATGATCGCGCTGATCCAGCGCGTTCGCCGCGCGGAAGTGCGCGTGGACGAGCGCGTGACCGGCGCGATCGAGGCGGGCTTGCTCGCGCTCGTGTGCGCCGAACGTGGCGACACGGAGGCCGCAGCCGACCGGCTGCTCGCCAAGGTGCTCGGCTACCGCGTCTTCAGCGACGCGGCCGGCAAGATGAATCTCTCCGTGCAGAATCTCGACGGCGCCGGGCGCGCGGGCGGCCTGCTGCTCGTTTCGCAGTTCACGCTGGCGGCCGACACCAATAGCGGCCTGCGCCCCAGCTTCACACCCGCCGCGCCGCCCGACGAGGGCAAGCGACTATTCGACTACTTCGTCTCGGCGGCGCGCGCAAAGCACCCGATCGTCGAGACGGGCGAGTTCGGCGCCGATATGCAGGTGTCGCTCGTCAATGACGGACCGGTCACGTTCTGGCTGCAGACGAACGCTTGAGCTTCCACTGCTGCCGCATGGTGTATTCGGCGGCACGCATCCATTCCTCCAGCCGCTTTTTGCGACAATAGCGGCTCGGCATAACCGGCTACTGGCGCCCACGTCCATCCCATGACCACGCAGATTCTGTTCATTCGCCACGGCGAGACCGACTGGAACCGCATCAAGCGCATTCAAGGTCACATCGACATTCCGCTCGCGACGACCGGCCTCGCGCAGGCGCAACGCCTTGCACGCCGCATCGCGGGTGAGGTCAAAGAGGGCGCGCGGCTCGACGCGATCTATTCGAGCGATCTGCAACGTGCCCAGCAAACTGCGCAGCCGATCGCCGACGCGCTCGGCCTGCCGCTGCAACTGCGTGAGGGTTTGCGTGAGCGTTCGTATGGCGCGTTCCAAGGGCACGACAGCGACGAAATCGCAGTCCGGTTCCCTGATGAATACGCGCACTGGCAAACCCGCGATCCGGGTTTTGCGCCGCCTGAAGGTGAGTCGCAGCGCACGCTCTATCACCGCGTGCTGCACGCGATCGAGCCTCTAGTAGCCGCGCATCCGGGCGGTCGGATCGCTGTCGTCGCGCATGGCGGCGTGCTCGATTGCGTGCGTCGCTTTGCGTGCGGTTTGTCACTCGATGCGCCGCGCGATTACGCGTTGCTGAACACGAGCGTCAACGTAGTGGATTATGCCGACGACGCCAGCAAGGCGACGATCGTGTCGTGGGCGGACGTGTCGCACCTCGACGCACCGAGCGACGACGATAGCTTCAAGAAGAGGGTGCCGGAACCGGGGCGTTAAACGGCGCGAGTTATTTCAACTCGCGCATCCGGTTCAGGTCGCGGCCGCGTCCCACAGGCCGGATATGGGGCTCGAAGCGTCCGGTGCAGCGAGGCCGAAATGCCGGTACGTGAGCAACGTGGCGACGCGGCCGCGCGGCGTGCGCTGCAGGAAGCCTTGCTGGATCAGATACGGTTCGAGAACGTCTTCGATCGTGTCGCGCTCTTCGCCGATTGCCGCTGCCAGATTGTCGACGCCGACCGGGCCACCGTCGAATTTGTGCAGGATCGCCTCGAGCAGTTTGCGGTCCATCAGGTCGAAGCCGACCGCATCCACGTCGAGCATCTTGAGTGCCGCGTCCGCCACTTCTGCGGTGATGTTGCCGTCCGCTTTCACCTCGGCGAAATCGCGCACGCGGCGCAACAGCCGATTCGCGATCCGCGGCGTGCCGCGTGCGCGCTTGGCGATTTCGAATGCGCCATCCGGGTGAATCTGCGCATGCAGCAACGACGCCGAACGGGTGACGATGCGCGCCAGTTGTTCGGCGTTATAAAACTCGAGCCGTGCGACGATACCGAAGCGGTCGCGCAGCGGATTGGTCAGCATACCCGCGCGGGTAGTTGCGCCGACCAGCGTGAACGGCTGCAGATCCAGCTTCACGCTGCGCGCGGCCGGTCCTTCGCCGATCATGATGTCGATCTGATAGTCCTCCAACGCCGGATACAGAATTTCTTCGACGACTGGCGAGAGCCGGTGGATTTCGTCGATGAATAAAACGTCGTTGGCTTCGAGGTTGGTGAGCAATGCGGCGAGGTCGCCGGCGCGTTCAAGCACCGGGCCGGACGTTTGCCGCAGATTGACACCCATTTCCCGCGCGATGATGTGCGCGAGCGTGGTCTTGCCGAGACCCGGCGGCCCGAACAGCAGCACGTGGTCGAGCGATTCCGACCGGCGCTTGGCGGCCTCGATGAAGATTTCCAGCTGACCGCGCACTTTTTCCTGCCCGACATATTCTTCGAGCTGGCGCGGGCGCAACGCGCGCTCGAACGCTTCTTCGTTCGGCGAGACGGGCGTGGCCGCGATGATGCGCTCGGCGGCGAGTTTGTCGGTTTCGATCATGCGGTCATTGTACCGCGCCCCGCCCGTTGCGAAACTCGGCCGAACGGCCAGGGTGTGCGCCGCGCTGCCGTGTGCGAAGCTTCACTTGTCGCACGCGGCTCCACCGTCACGGCACGAGCTTTTAACCCTTGGACAACGCCTTCAACGCGAGCTTGATGCCTTCGGAAACACCGGTGCCGGCCGGCACGTTCTTGACGGCCGCCAATGCTTCTTTTTCGGAGTAACCCAATGCGATCAGTGCGTTCAGGATGTCGGACGCGTGGTCGGATGCCGACGCCGCGCCCGCCAGCGCGCCCAGATCGGCGCCGATCTTGCCCTTCAATTCGAGGAGCAGCCGCTCCGCTGTTTTCTTGCCGATGCCCGGCACGCGAGTCAGGCGCGCGGCGTCCTGCATGGTGACGGTCTGCGCCAGCTCATGCACGCTCATGCCGGAGAGCACGGCGAGCGCCATACGCGCGCCGATGCCGGTGATCTTCAGCAATTCGCGGAACGTCGAGCGTTCCTCGGCAGTGCCGAAGCCGTACAGCAAATGCGCGTCTTCACGCACGATCATTTGCGTGAGCAGCACGACGCGTTCGCCGGTCGAGGGCAGGTTGTAGAACGTGCTCATCGGCACATCGACTTCGTAGCCGACCCCGTTGCAGTCGACGAGTAGGTGCGGCGGGTTTTTTTCCAGCAGAACGCCGGCAATGCGACCGATCATGGCGGATTCAATCTTGAGAGAAAGGGCGAGTGTAGCGCAGTGGATGCGCCGCGGGCGTGGTAGCGCGATGGGGCGTCGGCAAGCAGCGCAGTAGCGCGCTGCATTATGCGCAACTGCGGTTGACCAGCGTGTTGCAGCCCCTCAGACCGAGATCCCTTTTGGCGGGTTCTCTCCCGGCACAACCAGAAGGAGCTTCCATGCTGAGCCTCACCACTCTCGCGCTGTTTGCCGGCGCGTGTCTCGCATTGACCGCCACGCCCGGCCCCGACATGCTGCTGATCGCTTCGCGCAGCGTGAGCCAGGGGCGTCCCGCTGGTTTCGCCTCGTTGGCGGGTATTCTGGTCGGGACTTACTGTCACGCACTAGCCGCCGCATTCGGTCTGTCGCAGCTGTTCCTGGCCGTGCCGATGGCCTACGACGTCGTGCGTTTCGCCGGCGCCGCCTATCTGCTGTATCTCGCCTGGAAGACGTTCCGCACGCAAGGCACCGTGCTGTCGCCGAATGCGTCGATGAGCCGTTATCCGGTCGGTCGCATCTTCCGGCAGGGTCTCTTCACCAATTTACTGAATCCTAAAGTCGCGCTGTTCGTGCTCGCGCTATTTCCTCAGTTCGTGCGGCCCGAAGCGGGCTCGGTGGCGCTGCAGATTATGGTGCTCGCGACCGTGCTGAATCTGATCGGCTTCTGTGTGAACGGCGCCGTGATTCTGATGGCGAGCAAGCTGAGCCGTAAGCTCAGTGCCGGGCGCAGGCCGTCGCGCGTGCCGCAGTATTTGTTGGGGACGGTGTTTGCCGGACTGGCGTGCCGCTTGGCGCTGGCGAGTCGAAACTGAGGGCCTAGCCGACCAACCGTCCGCGTCGCACTCGCAGGCCCTTCTTGGCTAGCGACGGCGCGATGCCGCCCAGCGTGCTAAGCGTCGAGCCCCCATGCGCGTGGCAGATCGCCATGCCGAGGGCGTCGGCCGCATCGGTGCCTGGCACGCCGGAGAGGTTAAGCAGCCGTACCACCATCTGCTGCATCTGTTCCTTGGTCGCGCGGC
This sequence comes from Paraburkholderia sp. SEWSISQ10-3 4, assembly GCF_030464785.1. Classification (NCBI taxonomy): domain Bacteria; kingdom Pseudomonadati; phylum Pseudomonadota; class Betaproteobacteria; order Burkholderiales; family Burkholderiaceae; genus Paraburkholderia; species Paraburkholderia sp. SEWSISQ10-3 4. The sequence goes on along the minus strand of NZ_JALPRI010000008.1, from coordinate 181,818 downwards.
CATAACCGACCACGGCCTGCTTCAACTGCAAGGCCGTGTATTCGGCAACCGGCACGCCACCGGCCACCAGTCCACAGATCGCCGCGCCGCGCGCCTGGCCGAGCAGCAAAGTGGATTGCGGGTTGACGTTGACGAACACTTTTTCGATCGCCGACTGATCCGGCGAGTGCTGGCGGATCAGCGTCGAAATGCCTTCGAAGATGGTGCCGAGACGCGACGGCAGATCGGCGTCGGCGGTTTTAATCGTGCCGCTCGCGACGTAGCTGAGCTTATGGCCGTGTTGATCGATCACGCCGAAGCCGGTCACGCGCAAGCCGGGGTCGATGCCGAGAATTCTCATGAGGTGCCGCACGTGCGGTAAAAACCAGGTGCTTGCGATACTACAACGAACGCGCCATGTGGCGGGCGGTGTTCCAAAACAAAACGGCCCGGCGGAAAACTCCACCGAGCCGTTTCGCTCAAGCTACGCGGGCGAGCGGCGCGTAACGCTCACGCCGCCCGCGAAGCCGAATTCAATGCCGGAAGTGACGCACGCCGGTCAACACCATCGCGATGTTGTGCTCGTCTGCTGCACCGATCACTTCGTCGTCACGCATCGAGCCGCCCGGTTGAATCACGCAGGTTGCGCCTGCCGCCACCACCACATCCAGACCGTCACGGAACGGGAAGAACGCGTCCGACGCCACGGCCGAGCCGGTCAGCGTCAAACCAGCGTTCTGCGCCTTGATGCTCGCAATACGCGCCGAGTCCACGCGGCTCATCTGGCCCGCGCCGACGCCGAGCGTCATGCCGTTGCCGCAGAACACGATCGCGTTCGACTTCACGTACTTCGCAACGCGCCATGCGAACAGCAGGTCGTCCATTTCCTTCGGCGTGGGGTGGCGCTTCGTGACCACGCGCAATTCGTGCGGCTGCACGTTCTTCGAATCGAGCGATTGCACCAGCAGGCCGCCGCCGACGCGCTTCAGATCGAACGCGTTATGGCCTTCGCCCAAGGCGATTTCCAGCAGACGCACATTCTGCTTGGCCGTGAACACCTGACGAGCCGCCGCGCTGAACGACGGGGCGATCAGCACTTCGACAAACTGCTTGGCCACCGCTTGCGCTGCCGTTTCGTCGACTTCACGGTTGAACGCGATGATGCCGCCGAACGCCGAGGTCGGGTCGGTCTGGAACGCCTTCGCATACGCTTCGTTCGCGTCCGCGCCCACTGCGACGCCGCACGGATTCGCGTGCTTGACGATCACACAAGCCGGTACGTCGAACGTCTTCACGCATTCCCACGCTGCATCGGAATCGGCGATGTTGTTGTACGACAGTTCCTTGCCCTGCAACTGGTTGTAATTCGCCAGTGCGCCGGCCGGCACCGACAGATCGCGGTAAAACGCAGCGCTCTGGTGCGGGTTCTCGCCGTAGCGCAGATCCTGCACCTTGTCGAAAGCCAGGTTGAAGGTAGCCGGATAAGTATTGCGCGACGAGTGTTGCAATTCGTCGGTCAGGCTTGTCAGGTAGTTCGTGATCGCACCGTCGTACTGCGCGGTGTGCGCGAACACCTTGGTGGCCAGACGGAAGTTCGTCTTGTAGGCAACCGTGTTGTTGTTCGCGCGCATTTCGTCGAGCACGACCGCGTAATCCGCCGGATCAACCACGACGGTCACGTCGCGATGATTCTTCGCGGCCGAGCGCAGCATGGTCGGGCCGCCGATGTCGATATTCTCGATCGCGTCTTCCAGCGAGCACTCTTCCTTCGACACGGTCTGCACGAACGGATACAGATTCACGACCAGCAGGTCGATCGTCGGAATGTCGTGCTTTTCAAGCGCGGCCATGTGTTCCGGCAGGTCGCGGCGCGCGAGAATGCCGCCGTGCACCTTCGGATGCAGCGTTTTCACACGCCCGTCCAGCATTTCCGGGAAGCCCGTGTAGTCGGCGACTTCGGTGACGGAGAGGCCCGCGTCCGCGAGCAGTTTCGCGGTGCCGCCGGTCGACAGGATCTTGACGCCGAGGTCCGACAGCGACTTGGCGAAGTCGACGATGCCGGACTTGTCGGAAACGGAGATGAGCGCTTGCTTGATCATGATGAAGACGAAAAGCCGAAGGGAAACGTGGCAGGGCGCCTGAAACTACAACGAACTACAACAGACCGTGCTGTTGCAGTTTCTTGCGCAGCGTATTGCGGTTGATGCCGAGATACTCGGCGGCCAGCGACTGATTGCCGCCGGCCTGCTCGAGCACCACTTCGAGCAAGGGTTTTTCCACGCATGAAATAACCATGTCGTAGACGTCATGCGGATTGGAGCCGTCGAGATCCTGGAAATACATCCCCAGACTGTCGCGGACGGATTGTTCGATATTGTTCTTGCTCATGCTGCTAGTCGGTCGGTATGGTCCGGCTCGCCGTCATTCTTGCTGAGCGTCTCGTCGACGTAGACGAGGCGGTCGGAAATCGCCTTTTGGGCGTCGAAGAATTCGTTGACGGCGAGGAGTTGTTCGCGCGTGGTGTCCAGCGTATTCATACGGTGCCGGAACACGTTGGCGCCAGAAAGGCCGCGAGTGTACCAGCCGATATGCTTACGCGCAGTGCGCACGCCCGTAAATTCGCCGTAGAACGCGTAGTGATCTTCGAGATGCTCGTTCATCACCTGCTGGATTTCGTCGATGCGCGGCGGCGGCAGCAACTCACCCGTTTGCAGGAAATACTCGATCTCGCGGAACAGCCACGGACGCCCCTGGGCGGCGCGGCCGATCATGATGGCGTCGGCGCCGGTGGCGGCGAGCACCTCGCGGGCTTTTTGCGGCGACGTGATGTCGCCATTGGCGACCACCGGAATGCGCACCGCTGCTTTGACGGCAGCGATGGTCTCGTATTCGGCGTCGCCGTGATACAGGTCGGCGCGCGTGCGGCCGTGCACGGTCAGCATGGAAATGCCGGCGGCTTCGGCCAGACGGGCGACCGTCAAAGCGTTTTTGTTGTCGCGATCCCAGCCGGTGCGGATCTTCAGCGTGACGGGCACGGCATCCGGGCCGACGCCCACCGCGCCTACCACGGCCTCGACGATGCGCTGCACCAGCGGCTCGTTCTGCAGCAAGGCGGAACCCGCGGCCACGTTGCACACTTTCTTGGCCGGGCAGCCCATGTTGATGTCGATGATCTGTGCGCCGTTCGCCACGTTGTAGCGCGCGGCTTCGGCCATCATGGTCGGATCCGCGCCGGCGATCTGCACGGCGATCGGTTCGACTTCGCCCGTGTGGTTGGCACGGCGCATGGTTTTTTCGCTTTTCCACAACTGCGCGTTCGAGGCGACCATTTCCGACACCGCATAGCCCGCGCCCAGCCGTTTGCACAGCTGGCGGAACGGCCGGTCGGTTACGCCGGCCATGGGGGCGACGAACAGGTTGTTACGCAGATTGTGGGGGCCGAGAGTGGGCATGACTTGGACGCGCTTGTGGCCGATTGTTAAGTTTCTGACAATCGAAGATTGCGCGAAATGCGAAGGAAAACCGCCATTTTAGCGTTAACGGATAGTCGACACCCGACTTGAGTCTGCCGTAACTCATTAAATCTTCTATGAAAGTGGTCCGGTCCATAGAACCGGCACCGTTCGCGTGGCGCCGCCAATGTGCGTGCTTATTTGCCGTTGTATGTGCCTGGTACGGTGCCTAAAAAGGCTGCAACGGCCGAGGGCGTCAGGCGCGAACGGGCGGCGCGCTCAGCGGCGCTGGCCGAACATCATTTGCCGCGCCAGCGCGGTTTTCACCGGCGGCACGAATTCGAGCGCGGTGAGAGCGAGGCCGCGCAAGGCGGCGAGCGGCGGGAAGTCGACGGTGAATAGACGTGCGAGCGTGTCGGTTGCGCCGATCGTCAGGCGGCGGTCGAGCGCGCGGCGTTGCGCGAACGTCGCCAGAGCCAGCGGGGTCGGACCTTCTGCCGACAAGGCATCGGCGAGCGCGTGCGCGTCGCGCAAACCCAGATTCAGACCCTGACCTGCCACCGGATGCAGCGTCTGCGCCGCATTGCCGATTGCGACGACATGGCCGTTCACCAGCGTATCGACCGCGTTCAGTCCGAGCGGGAACGATGCGCGTCCCTTGATTTGCGTAAAGCGGCCCATGCGGTTGCCGAATGCGGTGCCGAGTTCAAGCAGGAATTCGTCGTCGGAGAGTTGTGCGCGTCGCGCGGCTTCGTCAGGGGCGCAGCACCAGACCAGCGCGTAATTCGCGCCGCGCACGCCGCCCATCGGCAGCAATGCGATCGGCCCTTGCGACGTGAAGCGCTCCCACGCCACATGCGGTTGCGGTGCCGACACGGTGACCGTGCCGACCAGCGCGGTCTGCCCGTAATCGCGCGTACCGCCGCCGGCGCTGCTGCCTGCCTCCCCGGTGGCTTTCTGTTTCTGGTCGCCGAACAGCCCCCCTTCGGCATTCACCAGAATCCGCGTGCGCAGATTGCGCGTGACACCCGCGGTTTCGATCGGCAGCGTGACGCCGTCGAGGTCCTGAGTCGGCGCCGCGGCGGAGGTGGAGCGGAACCAGTGCACCGAGCTCGCGTGAACCGCTTCGGCGAGACCATGCACGATCGAGCCATAACGCAGGACGTAGCCGAGCGCCGGCAAACCGTGCTCGCTGTGGTCGATCAGCGTGCGGCCGAAATGGCCGCGCTGCGAGACGTGGATGCGCTGGATCGCGGTGGCGTCGGCAGGCCAGCGCAGCGGCTCGAGAATCATCCTGCTGCCGTGCGAGACGGCGATCGCGCGTGGATCGGCAATCGAATCTTCCGGTTCGCGCGCGTCGATCAGCGCGATCTTCAGCGCCTGCGTCGCGCTGCGGCGCGCCAGCCAGCCGGCAAGCGCCAGACCGACCGGCCCGGCCCCGACGATCGTCACGTCGAAATCGAAGCCATGGTCGGACGCGGCGGGTTTCAGAATCACCGTCGACTGGGAAACGTCGTTCATTGCGGGTTTGCTTCCTTGTGTTGCTGCCTGGGTAACTGCCGCGGTTACTGCTTTAGCGGCTGGGCCGCGCGGGTTTCCTGCATCAGCGCCTCGATCTCGTCGGCCGCCACCGGGACGTCGCGTGTGATCAGCTCGCAACCCGCCGCCGTGACGATTGCGTCGTCCTCAATGCGGATGCCGATGTTCCAGTAGCGCTCGGGCACGCCTTCAGTCGGACGGATGTACAGACCGGGCTCGATGGTCAGCGTCATCCCCACCTGCAGCGTGCGCCACGGCAGCGCGCCCGCTTCGTCGCGCGGCGCGCCGCGTTCGCGGTAGTCGCCGACGTCGTGCACGTCCATGCCGAGCCAGTGGCCGGTACGGTGCATGTAGAACGGCGCATAGGCGCGCTCCGCGATCACTTGGTCGACCGAGGCGAACTTCGCGCGGTCGATGATGCCGGTGTCGAGCAGGCCTTGCGACAGCACGCGCACGGCGGCCTGGTGCGGATCGTCGAAGGTCGCGCCGACGCGGGTGGCGTCGACGGCAGCCTGCTGCGCGGCCAGCACGATGTCGTACAACTCGCGCTGCGCCGGCGTGAAGCGGCCGCTCGCCGGGAAGGTGCGGGTGATGTCGGAGGCGTAGCCGTCGAGTTCGCAGGCGGCGTCGATCAGGATCAGGTCGCCGTCCTGGGCGATCGCGTTGCCGGCCGGGTAGTGCAGCACGCAGGCGTTGGCGCCCGCGGCGACGATCGACGTGTAAGCCGGCGCCTGCGAGCCGAATTTGCGGAAGGTGTAGAGCAGCTCGGCTTCGAGTTCGTACTCGCGCACGCCGGGGTGGCAGGCGGCCATCGCGCGGCGATGTGCCTGCGCGGAAATCTGCCCGGCGCGGCGCATGATGGCGAGTTCGTGGGGATCCTTGATGAGCCGCATGTCGTCGAGCAACGGGATCAGATCATGCGCGGCCGTGGGCGCGGCGACGCCGCTGCGTCCCAGCGAGCGCACCGCGTCGAGCCAGCCGCGCACCTGTTCGTCCAGTTCCGCCGACGTGCCGAGCGCGTAATGCAGCGATGGCTTGTCGGCGAGAATGCGCGGTAGCTGCGCGTCGATTTCGTCGACGGGGAAGGCGGCGTCGAAGCCGAACGCCTCGCGTGCGCCCTCCGGCCCGAAACGGAAACCTTCCCACGTCTCGCGCTCGACATTTTTCTCGCGGCAGAACAGGATCGAGGCCGGTTCGCCCGATGCGGCGCTTGCGTCCAGCACCAGCCACGCCTCGGGTTCCGTGAAGCCCGTCAGATAGTAGAAGTAGCTATCGTGCCGGTAGGGGTAGTCGGCGTCCCGGTTGCGCAGCTTTTCCGGCGCGGTGGGGACGATGGCGACGCCCCCACCCGTCGCGCGCAGCGCGGCGAGGACGCGCTCGCGGCGCGTGCGGTAGACGTCGATGGCGATGGTGGGTTCGGTCGGCTGGTTCATCGTGAGATTGTAGCGCCCAATGCGGAGACTTATTTTGCGCGGATACTGGCGGGCAGAGGTGGTCGCCCCGGCCACGTTGGCCATTTGGCCGGGTAGACGGCATGCTGGCGTCGCGGCAATGTTGCAATCCATCCACAGCGAGCATCCATGCGGCTTGCGAAGCGACTGCGCTGTGCTCGGGAATGCCGCCGACCACTTATACTTTCGCCGAATTCAAGAAAAGGCAGATGGTAATGATGAAACTCATCGGTTCGCTCGCCAGCCCGTTCGTGCGCAAAGCGCGGATCGTTCTGGCCGACAAGAAGATCGACTACGAACTCGTGCCCGAGAACGTCTGGGCGCCGGATACCACGATTCACACCTTCAATCCGATCGGCAAGGTGCCGTGCCTCGTGATGGAAGACGGCGAAGCGGTGTTCGACTCGCGGGTGATCTGCGAATACGTGGATACGCTGTCGCCGGTCGGCAAGCTGATTCCGCCGTCCGGGCGTGAGCGCGTCGAAGTGCGCTGCTGGGAAGCGCTCGCCGACGGCATGCTGGACGCCGCGGTGCTGATTCGCCTCGAAAGCACCCAGCGCGCGCCCGAGCAGCGCGTGGACGCGTGGGTCGCGCGGCAGCAGCGCAAGATCGATGAAGGCCTGATAGCCATGTCCCAAGGCTTGGGCACCAAGCCGTGGTGTACGGGCAATCACTACACGCTCGCGGATATCGCTGTGGGCTGCGCGCTGGGCTACCTCGATTTCCGCATGCCTCAGTTGAACTGGCGCGAAGGGTATCCGAACCTGGATAAACATTTCCAGAAACTGTCGCTGCGTCAGTCGTTCATTGATACGGTGCCGGCGGACTGAACGGAGTACGCGTTACCGCTCAACGGTGCGGTTGTCTGGAATCGCGCCGCCCGCAATTTTCGCTAAATTGCAAAATGATGTCATTCACGCTTTCATAAGCATAAATTTAAGCTTACGTTTGTGGTAAAAATGCGCCTACCCGTCAGGCGCATTTTTTTGTCTGTCGCGTGGCGTAATGGTTTATGCAATCGACATACGCGGAGTTTTTCTCCCGTGATCTGCGGCCATTGCGAATGGGCGGTGCATTAAAACGCGCCGTCGATATTAATAACGTCCGCAAAAGAGACTTCCACCATGAAATCGTACCGCTTTGTCATTGCCGCTTCCGCCTGTGCGCTGTTTGCTGCGTGCTCGAACGTGAGCAACGTTAATCCGACTGCGCTGATCCAGTCCGGCCAGCAGGCCGCTCAGGCCGCCACACTCAGCGATGCTGACGTGCGTACGCTGACCGACAAGTCGTGCGCGCAGCTGGATAGCGAAAATCAGATTGCCCCCGCAAACAGCAAGTATCAGAAACGCCTGAACAAGATCGCCGCGCAACTGGGCAACAACATCAACGGCGTGCCGGTGAACTACAAGGTGTACATCACCAAGGACGTCAATGCATGGGCGATGGCCAACGGCTGCGTGCGCGTCTATAGCGGCCTGATGGACATGATGAACGACAACGAAGTGCGCGGCGTGGTCGGCCACGAGATGGGCCACGTTGCACTCGGCCATACGAAGAAGGCGATGCAGGTCGCGTACGCGACTTCGGCGGCGCGTACGGTGGCATCGTCGGCGGGCGGTGTGGCGGGGGCATTGTCCGGTTCGCAGCTTGGCGATTTTTCCGAGAAGCTGATTAATGCGCAGTTCTCGCAAACCCAGGAAAGCGCGGCCGACGATTATTCATTCGACTTGCAGAAAAAGAAGAATCTCGATCCGTCGGGATTGGTGACGGCGTTCAACAAGCTCGCACAACTGGATGGCGGCAAGTCGAGCATGTTGAGTTCGCATCCGGCTTCACCGGCGCGCGCACAACATATTCAGCAGCGAATTGCGTCGAATCAGTAAAGCCTGATTTCTTATAAGCGCGCGCTCACGGGGTTCCGGAGCGCGCGTTTTTCTATTGAGGCGAGATTCACCACTGCGTTTTCACATATAAACGGCATGCGCACAGTCACGCCGTTTTATCGCGAGTTATTTCTTACCGTTTTGCCGCCGCGTAATCCCCGGCCCGAATGCAAACCCGAACGCCAGCAGCAATAGCGAAACGGCCAGCACCGTGTTATTGCCGCTCGTCACATAAGGCGTGCTGCCCGAGGTGCCTTGCACCGTCACATCGAGCGAGCCGATCGTGAACGGCGTCAAGCGCCCGATCACCTTGCCGTTGGCGTCGATCGCAGCGGTCATGCCGGTGTTGGTCGCGCGCAGCATGGGCCGGCCGGTTTCCAGCGAACGCATGCGCGCAATCTGCAGATGCTGATCCAGCGCGATCGTGTCGCCGAACCAGGCGAGATTGGTCGAGTTGACCAGTACACCCGCGGGCGTGTCGCTCTCGCGAATGTTCCGCGCAATCTCCTCGCCGAAAATATCCTCGTAGCAGATATCGACCGAGACCGGCTGGTTATGCACGATGAACGGCTTCTGCACCGGCGCGCCGCGCGCGAAATCGCCGAGCGGAATGCTCATCAGATTCACGAACCAGCGAAAGCCCCACGGCACGAATTCACCAAACGGCACGAGATGGTGTTTGTCGTAGCGATATACGTCGCGCGTGCCCGGCGTGACGCCGAACAGGCTGTTCGTGTAGTCGACCACCTGACCCTCCGGCGTAATCGTGCCGCCGATCGCGCCGAACACGATCGCGGTGCCGGTCGTGTCTGAAAAGTTGCGCACTGCTGACGCGAACTGCGGCGGCAATTGCTGCGCGAGCACCGGAATGGCGGTTTCCGGCGTGACGATCAGATCGGCCGGCTTGGATGTGATCATCTGCTGATACTGGTCGATCGCAGCGCGCATGCCGGCTACTTCGAACTTCATTTCCTGTTTGACGTTGCCCTGCAGGAGGCGCACCGTCAGCGGCGCGTTGGCCGGCAGGGTCCATTGCGCGAGCGGCAGCAGCAGGCCGGCTGCGATCAGCGCAACCGCGATTCCCCCCGGCACAGCAACGCGTGCGACGCTGCGTTTAGCCTCGTTGCCGGCATCGGTGGTATCGAGCTGCCCGCGCGAAGGCAACAGCGGTATCAGCGCCTGCACGATCAATGCGGCCACCAGCGCCAGCATCCAGCCGACGCCGTACACGCCCGCGACGGGCGCAAACCCGGCGAACGGGCCGTCTACCTGCGCATAACCACTCGAGAGCCATGGAAAACCGGTGAACACCGTGCCGCGCAACCATTCGCCAATCGCCCACGCGCTCGCAAACGCCAGCGCGCCATGCCAGGTCGGAGAAAACGGTTTGTCGTTGTCGGATGCACCGTTGCGCGCGTGCCCCGCGCAGAACGACCAGACGCCGGCAGCCAGCGCCGGATACACCGCCAGATACAACGTGAACAACACGACCGCTGCGCCCGCGAGCGGTGCGGCCATGCCGCCGTAGTCGTGCATGCTGACGTACAGCCACCATACGCCGGTGACGTAGTTGCCGAAGCCGAATGCGCCGCCCGTCAGCGCGGCGCTTTTCCAGCCGGTCGTGCGCGTGAGCCATGCGAAAAAGAACACGAAGATCACGAGTTCGAGCCAGCCGCCATGCGGCGTTGGCGCGAACGACAGCGTATTGGCTGCACCGGCGGCCAGCGCGACGAGGTAATGCCAGCGGGGCAGTGCACGGCCGCGCGCCTCCTGGGTGGCAGGGGCGACAGGGGCACTCACGCCGCGGCGCGAACGGGATGTAATCGGGTCGGCCATTGTTGCGCGGTCGGCGTGAGAAGTTGAAGAGGCGAAGAAAAGGAGCGGATCAGGTCTGCACGTGCTGTGCTTCGCGCTCGCGCTGGCCCGCGAGCGGGTCGCGGCGCACCAGCAGCATGTGAATCTGGCGGGCGTCGCCGCGCAGAATCTCGAAGATCAGATCGTCGAGGCGGACTTTTTCGCCGCGATGCGGCACCCGTCCAAAATGATGCGTGACGAGACCGCCGATCGTATCGACTTCGTCGTCCGGAAAATGTGTGCCGAAGGACTCGTTGAACTGCTCGATCTCCGTGAGCGCGCGCACGCGGAAGCGGCCGTCCGGCGAAGCGATGATGTTGCCACTTTCTTCGTCGAAATCGTATTCGTCTTCAATATCGCCGACGATCTGTTCCAGCACGTCTTCAATCGTGATCAGGCCTGCCACGCCGCCGTATTCGTCGACCACCACCGCGAGGTGATTACGATTCACGCGGAAGTCGTGCAGCAGCACATTCAGGCGCTTGGACTCCGGGATGAAGACGGCGGGGCGCAGCATGCCGCGCACGTCGAATTCGTCTTCGGCGTAGTAGCGCAGCAGGTCTTTCGCGAGCAGCACACCAATGATGTTGTCGCGATTGCCTTCGAATACCGGATAGCGCGAGTGCGCTTTTTCCAGCACGTAGGGGATGAATTCGGCGGGATTGTCCGCGATGTTGATCGCGTCCATTTGAGCGCGCGGCACCATGATGTCGCGGGCGCTGAGTTCGGACACCTGGAATACGCCCTCGATCATCGACAGCGAGTCGGCGTCGATCAGGTTGCGCTCGTGCGCGTCCTGCAGGATTTCCAGAAGTTCGGCCCGCGAGTCGGGCTCGGGCGAGATGAAGTCGGTCAGACGCTCGAGGAGTGAGCGTTTTTCCTGTGGTTTGTCGCTAGTTCGGTGTCGACTGGGATACGTGTCGTTCATGGTAGTGCGCCCGGCGAGACTGGGCGCGCTGTTGCAGAGCATTAAGGATACACCAGGCACATGGCAGGACCGTGTCCTGCCGGGCTGGGCGATGAGTGAAGCAGTGATGACCCGCCCGGCCGCGCGCGGTGGGCATGGGTCAATCCTAACTGATTACGCGAGGAAAAGCGTTTTCGAGCAAAAAAGTAAGGATCGAGCGGGGCGCTGAAGTGGGCGCGGCTGCGTTTGCCTTATTGTGCCGAGCCTTGGCCCGTTTGCCGCTCAGCGTCATGACCGGCCTCGCGGCTTTCCTCGCGGCAACGCTCGAGCAGCGCTTCGAGCGCGCGGTCGGGCATGCCGCTTTCGCGCAACGCGTGGACGGTGCGGCTCACGTAGTCGAGCGTGGTGCCGTAGCGGCCGCTCGCGCAGCCGAACACGGTTTTGACGACCTCGTCACGTAGTTTGCCGGTGTAGGTCGGCACGTCGCGCCGCATCACGAACGCGAGCGCGTCGACGCGGCGGCCGTCGGCGAGCACGCAGGGCAGCCACGTCGGGCGATACGAACCCATTGGCATTTCACGGCGCCACAGCGCTTCCAGATGCGGCATCGCACCCTCGGCGGCGAGGCGGAAGGCGATGCCGGAGCATGAGCCGCCGCGATCGAGCGCGAGCACGAGGCCCGGCTGTTCGGGCGTGCCGCGATTCACGCGTGACCACAGATACAGTCCGCGGTGATAACCATGCACTTTCGAGCGGGCCGCTTCGACACTAGGCAGACCGGGATTCCAGATCAGCGAACCATAACCGAACAACCACAGATCGCTCTTGCGGTCCCAGTCACGCAACGTGCATTCGAGCGACGTGCGCAACTCCTCCTCAGTCAGCAGCCGCGGTTCGCCGAGCGCGGGCGGGTAGTCCGGGCAGGGCGTGCGTTGCGTATCGGTTTCAGGGGAGGACGTGCTCACGGTAGTTTCTGACTGAGAGGGTAAAGAGGTTGGGAAAGACTATTGGTAAGGATCCGGGAACCCGAGCTTGCCGAGAATTTCGGTTTCGATCGCTTCCATCTCCTCGGCTTCTTCCTCGACCTCGTGGTCGTAGCCTTGCGCATGGAGGGTGCCGTGCACCAGCAGATGCGCGTAGTGCGCGATCAGCGGCTTACCCTGTTCGGCGGCTTCTTTTTCGACCACCGGACAGCACAGGATCAGATCGCCCGTCACCGGATCGTCTTCCGATTCGGCGTACGCAAATGTCAGCACATTGGTCGAGTAATCTTTGCCGCGATAGGTGCGGTTCAGCGTGCGGCCTTCTTCGGCATCGACGAACCGCACGGTCAGCTCGCCGTCTGCGAAGAGCGCCGCCTTTATCCAGCCGGCCACGGTGGCGCGCGGCAGCAGCGCCTTATGTTCCGGCCAGGTCTTGGCGGCGGGGAATTGCAGATTCAACGTCAGTTTCGGTGCGCGGCTCATGCTTGTTCGGTTTGTTGCCTGGTTTGCTGCGGCCTGTCCAGTGGAGCTCGGCTCAAAATTAACGACGCAATCTAGCGCGAATCCGCCGGACTGGCGGTTTTCTGCGAATGCGCATCGTACGCCTCCACAATTCGCGCGACCAGCGGATGCCGCACCACGTCCGCGCTCGTGAAGCGCGTGAGCGCAATGCCGCGCACGTCCGCGAGAACCTGCTGCGCTTCGATCAGCCCGCTCTTGTGACCACGCGGCAAGTCGACTTGGGTCGTGTCGCCGGTGACCACGGCCTTCGAGCCAAAGCCGATCCGCGTAAGGAACATCTTCATCTGTTCGGGCGTGGTGTTCTGCGCCTCGTCGAGGATGATGAACGCGTGATTCAGCGTGCGGCCGCGCATGTACGCGAGCGGTGCGATTTCGATCATCTGGCGCTCGAACATCTTGGCGGTCTTGTCGAAACCGAGCAGGTCGTACAGCGCGTCATACAACGGACGCAGATACGGATCGACCTTCTGCGCCAGATCGCCCGGCAGGAAGCCAAGACGTTCGCCCGCTTCGACGGCCGGACGCGTCAACACAATGCGTTTGACCTGATCACGCTCCAGTGCGTCCACCGCGCAAGCCACCGCGAGATAGGTCTTGCCCGTTCCCGCCGGACCAATGCCGAACGTCACGTCGTGCGAAATGATCTGCTTCAGATACTCGCGTTGCATCGGCGTGCGGCCGCGCAGGTCGGCGCGACGCGTGTACAGCTTCGGGCCGAGTTCTTCGAGGTCGTCGTCGCCGCTGTCGGCGGGCTGATCGAACGGGTGATCCGGATTGCCCGGAAAGCGCGGGTCCAGCGCTTCCGTGCCGTGGCCGTTGCCGTTCGCGCGATGGCGTGCCGGCTGACGCACTTCAACGAGCGCGAGCTGGATGTCGTCGACCGACAGGGGCTTCTGCGAGTTGTCGTAGAACTTTTCGAGCGCGGTAAGCGCGAGTTTCGCGCCGCGCCCGCGAATCGTGATGCGGTGGCCACGGCGTTGCAGCGTCACGTCGAGCGCCTGCTCGATCTGCCGCAGATTTTCGTCGAGCGGTCCGCAGAGGTTGGCGAGCCGCGCGTTGTCGTCGCGCGGTGCGGTGAATTCCAGATGCTGCTGAGTGGTCTTCAAGGCGGAGGATCGATCCTGTCGGGGTTGTGACGCTGGCTGGCGTCGCTCAGTGGGTGGTTGCGGGCGCGTCGTCATGTACCAGCACGAGCTCGCCACGTAACGAATGTGGGTACGCATGGACGATTTTCACGTCCACCATCTGGCCGATCAGCCGTGCGTGCGACGCGACCGGCGCCGGGAAATTCACCACGCGGTTGTTCTCGGTGCGGCCCGCGAGTTCGTTCGGGTCCTTGCGCGCCGGGCGTTCGACCAGAATCCGCTCGATCTTGCCGACCATCGAATCGCTGATGCGCTGCACGTTCTCTTCGATCGTAGCCTGCAAATATTGCAGACGTTTGAGCTTCACTTCACGCGGGGTGTCGTCGTGCAGATTCGCAGCCGGCGTGCCGGGACGCGGGCTGTAGATGAACGAGAAGCTGGTGTCGTACTTCATCTCGTGCACGAGCGCCATCATCTTGTCGAAGTCTTCTTCCGTCTCGCCCGGGAAGCCGACGATCATGTCGGTCGACAACGACAGGTCAGGGCGGATCGCGCGCAGCTTGCGGATCACCGATTTGTATTCGAGCACGGTGTAGCCACGCTTCATCGCCATCAGAATGCGGTCGGAGCCGTGCTGCACCGGCAGATGCAGGTGGCTGACGAGCTTCGGCACCTTGGCGTAGGTGTCGATCAGGCGCTGCGTGAATTCCTTCGGATGCGACGTGGTGTAGCGAATCCGTTCGATGCCAGGAATGTCCGCGACGTATTCGATCAGCTGGGCGAAGTCGGCGATCTCCGACGAACCGAGCGTGATGCCGGCGCGGTAAGCATTTACGTTCTGGCCGAGCAGCGTGACTTCACGCACGCCCTGGTCGGCGAGTCCGGCGATTTCAGTCAGCACGTCGTCGAGCGGACGTGACACTTCTTCACCGCGCGTGTACGGCACGACGCAGTAGCTGCAGTACTTGCTGCACCCTTCCATGATCGACACGAACGCGCTCGCGCCATCCACGCGCGCCGGCGGCAGGTGATCGAACTTTTCGATTTCCGGGAACGAGATGTCGACCTGAGCGCGGCCGCTTTCGCGGCGCTTGTCGATCATTTGCGGCAGACGGTGCAGCGTTTGCGGCCCGAACACCAGATCGACATACGGTGCGCGCGCAACGATCGACGCGCCTTCCTGGCTCGCCACGCAACCGCCCACGCCGATGATCAGATTCGGGTTCGCTTCTTTCAACTCGCGCACACGGCCGAGTTCGGAGAAGACTTTCTCCTGCGCTTTTTCGCGCACCGAGCAGGTGTTGAAGAGAATAACGTCCGCGTCTTCCGGGGTGTCGGTTTTGACGAGGCCTTCAGCCGCGCCGAGTACGTCGACCATCTTGTCGGAGTCGTACTCGTTCATCTGGCAGCCGTAGGTCTTTACATAAACTTTCTTGGTCATCGATTTTCGCCGGTCGCAGTGGTTAACCTGGGGGCGTCGTTTAAAAGGTGGAGAGAGGTGAAAACGTGCGGACGGCGCCGCGGGGCGGCGCTGGGGCTTGCTCGAGCCCGCTTGAGCCTATTCCGGTCCACTTTCAATGCACGTTTGCAGCGTAGCTCAATATTATAGCCCTTCACCGGATGCGGTTTCCGCGGCGGCCTTGGCGCGCGGCCGCTCCGGCGGCAAGCCCAGCAGGCCTTCCAGTTCGTCCGACACCTGCGCGAAGCGCTCGCTCAGAAAATCGAGCAGCACGCGCACACGCGGCGCCATGAAGCGGTTGCGATGGTAGAGCGCGTGCAGCGGCGCGTCCGGGTAGCGCCATTCGGGCAGCAGGATTTTCAGGCAGTCGCCGCGCAAGTCCGCTTCCACGTCCCACATCGACTTGATGACGATCCCGTAGCCGCGCCGCGCCCATTCGCGGGCGACCGCGCCGTCGTTGGTTTCCCGGGACGTTTCGAACGGCACAGTGTAGTGCTGCACTTCCTCGCCGCGCGTGAAACGCCATTCGTTGGCCGGGCCGGATGCGGTGCCGAGCACGATGCAGTCGAAATTCGCCAGATCGTTCGGGTCTTTCGGCTCGCCCTTGCGGGCGATGTAGTCCGGCGACGCGCACAGCACACGGCGGTTCGACGCCAGCTTGCGGGCGATAAGCGAGCTGTCCTGCGGCACGCCGAAGCGGATCGCCAGATCGATGTCTTCCTGCACCAGATTCGATAGCGAGTCCGACAGCGTCAGCGCGAACGTGACTTCCGGATAAAGCGCGTTGAACTCGTCGAGCCAGTGCATCAGCAGGTTGCGGCCGAAGTCCGAGGTCGCGGAGATCCGCACCTTGCCGCGCACCACGCCCTGGCCGGCTTGCAGCGCGGCTTCGGCGTCGTCGAGCGATTGCAGCGCCTGGCGGCAGCAGTTCAGGTAGAGGCGGCCTTCGTCCGTGAGCCTCAGCTGACGGGTGGTGCGCTCGAACAGGCGCGTTTTCAGGCCAGTTTCGAGTTTGGCCAGCCGCGCGCTGGCGGCGGCCGGCGTCAGGCCCATCTTGCGGCCCGCCGCCGACAGGCTGCCCTGCTGCGCCGCTTCGACGAACAGGCGGATATCACCGAGGTTATCCATCGCGATCTTTCAAAGTTATTTGAAAATGTTTCAAATGCTACGCCAATTATCAAATCGACGTGTTCCGCTCACAATGCACTCCTCGTAAACCCTTTGTGCTCCGTGCAGCCCACACCATGCAACTCGATCACGCAACGATCGTCACCGCCGACCTCGAGACCGCCCGACGTTTCTTCGTCGACGTCGCCGGGCTGACGGAGGGCGCGCGTCCGCGGTTTTCGATCGACGGCTACTGGCTGTATGCGAACGGCCGGCCGGCGATTCATCTGATCGATGCGACGGTGCCCGCCGTAACGGGCAGGGCCATGCCACGCATCGACCATGTCGCCTTCCGGCTGGAAAGTGCCGACGAATGGGCGGCGCTCTTGCGGCGCGTGCATGCGGCGGACCTGCCTTATCGGCTTGCCGAAGTGCCGCAGATGGGGCCGCAGCAAGCCGGGCAGCAGTTGTTTATCGCGCTCGCGCCGGGCGTGGTCATCGAATTCGTAACGGCGCTGCGCAACGCCCACCGTAGCTAACACGCTCAACTTTAGAACCTGGAGTAGAAAAATGCCCATTCCATTACTGGCGCTCGCGATCAGCGCTTTCGCGATCGGCACGACCGAGTTCGTGATCATGGGCTTGCTGCCCGAGGTCGCGCGCGATCTGGCTGTGTCGATTCCGTCGGCCGGTTTGCTGGTGAGCGGCTATGCGCTCGGCGTGGCCGTCGGTGCGCCGCTGCTCGCCGTGGTCACCAGCAAGATGCCGCGCAAACTCGCGTTGCAGTTGCTGATGGGCGTGTTCATCGTCGGCAATACGCTGTGCGCGATTGCGTCCAGCTATTCGGTGCTGATGATCGCGCGCGTGGTGACGTCGTTTGCGCATGGGTCGTTCTTTGGCATCGGCGCGGTGGTAGCGGCTTCGCTCGTGCCGGCTGAAAAGCGGGCAAGCGCCATTGCGCTGATGTTCACCGGTTTGACACTCGCGAATGTGCTCGGCGTGCCGTTCGGGACGTTTGTCGGCCAGGAGTTTGGCTGGCGTGCGGCGTTCTGGATCGTCAGCGCATTTGGTGTGCTGTCGCTGGCCGGCGTGTCGTTGCTGGTGCCGAATCGCCATGATTCCGGCCCGGTCGGCCTCGGTCACGAAGTGCGTGTGCTAAAGGATCTGCAAGTCTGGACCGCGCTCGCAATGACGGTGCTGGGTTTCGGCGGCGTGTTCGTCGTGTTCACCTATATCGCGCCGATCCTCGAGCAGGTCAGCGGCTTCTCGCCGCGCGGCGTGACGCTGATTCTGGTGCTGTTCGGCGTCGGTCTCACGATCGGCAATACCGTGGGCGGCAAGCTGGCGGATCGTGCGTTGATGCCTTCGCTGATGGGCATTCTGGTGGCGCTCGCGGTGGTGATGGCGATCTTCGCGCGGACCAGCCACTCGCAGGTGGCGGCGGCGATTACCATTTTCGTGTGGGGCATTGCGGCGTTTGCGACGGTGCCGCCGTTGCAGATGCGTGTGGTCGAGAAGGCTGCTGCCGCGCCGAATCTGGCTTCGACGCTGAACATCGGTGCGTTCAACGTGGGCAATGCGGGCGGCGCGTGGCTCGGCGGTCTGGTGATCAATCATGGCCATTCGCTCGATACGCTGCCGTGGGTCGCAGCGGCGGTTAGCGTGGTGGCGTTGTTGCTCACGTGGTTCGCGGCGCGGATGGATGCGCCGGCAAGGACGGTGGCGCAAAGCGCCTGAGTCTGCGTGAGCGCATCCGCCCCAAATACGCCCATATGAAAAATTCGCACAAGCTTTGCGAGAATCGTCCTCCGCAATGCTGATAACAGTGTGAAGATAACTTCGTTGGGCGCGGCGGGGCGCGGTGCTATCTTGCTTCCACTAACCGCTTGCCCGCCGTCCGGCGGCGCTCCTGGAGGCAATCATGCATTCCCCGCTTGCGCTGGTTCGCGATCCCACGGCTGACACCGATGCGTCGCCGCGTGCCGCTGAACCTTTCGATGCTCTTGAACATCTGGTCGGCGTGAATCTCGCTCGTTTGCGCGCCGAGCGCCAACTTTCGCTTGACGCTCTGGCCCGCGCCTCCGGCGTCTCGCGAGCGATGCTCGCGCAGATCGAGTCCGCGCGCAGCGTGCCGTCGATCAAGGTGCTCTGCAAAGTGGCATCGGCGTTGAAGGTTTCGGTGGCGGCGTTCTTGCGGCGTCATGCGACCAACGGCTTCGAGCATTTGCCGGCGGAGCGTTCGTCGCGGCTCGTCAGTTCGAATGGGCGCTACTCGGCCCGGCCGCTCTATCCTGATGCCGAGCCGACCGCCGCAGAGTTTCACGAGCTGCGTATCGCGCCGTTGCACACCGAGGCCGGCACGCGCCGCGCGCCGGGCACCACGGTGAATCTGGTGGTGAGCGAAGGCACGCTGGAAGTCAGCGTGCACGACCAGCGCCAGTTGCTGGCCACGGGCGACGCGATCGTGTTCGATGCCGACCAGCCGCACAGCCTGCGCAATCCCGGCGACACCGAAGCGCGCGCGTTTCGCGTCACGTTGAAGGCGGAAACGCCGCCGCGCTGGGATGTGCCCGCGCAGCACGATTTGACACGCCAGGCCGCGCCGGTTTGACCGGCTTGACGAGTGCAGTTTTTCAGGCGGATGTGCTGTCAAAATCGGCGGTGAAGCCGGGATGTCCGTCTAGTCAGTAGGGGTTGCGCTGCAGGTTTCGCGCGACTGTTGTATTCTTTGCCGGCCGGTCAATCCGGCAATCAGTGCGTCTTCAGGGCGGGGCGAAATTCCCCACCGGCGGTATGCCGGCAGCGCGAAAGCGTGAGCCGGTGAGCCCGCGAGCGCCCGCGTCGTTCAGCTTTCAGCGTATCGAAAGCGCAGCGGGGTCAGCAGATCTGGTGAGAAGCCAGAGCCGACGGTTAGAGTCCGGATGGAAGAAGATGTGCAGATAGTCATGTTCGTTTCCGTGATGCCGCCAGAGTTTCGGGCGGTGCGCGAGCGCCGCTTTGCGCGGCGTTCAACGGCGCGTCTTTGTCTGTTTGCAATGCCCTGAAACGTTTTTCGCCCAACTTTTGCGATGAGCGTTTCAACTATGTCCTTTGCTACTTTTCCTGCTCCGTCGGTGATTGCGGATAGCGCATCACTTGACCTTCCCCTGCTCGCCACCGAGCCCGTTCCGCCGCGTATCGCCGCTGCCTTGCAAGCCATGCGCGATGGCCGCGCTGTCGTCCTGCAAGACGATCACGACCGCGAGAACGAAGCTGATCTGATCGTTTCCGCCGAGCGTCTTTCCGTCGAAACCATGGCCTTGCTGATTCGCGAATGCAGCGGCATCGTCTGCCTGTGCCTGCCTGACGAGAAGATCCGCGCACTCGAACTGCCGCCGATGTCTGTCAACAACGAAAGCCGTCACGGCACCGCGTTCACGGTTTCGATCGAAGCGCGCGATGGCGTGACCACCGGCGTATCCGCGCTCGATCGCGTGACGACAATCCGCGCAGCTATCAGCGATACGGCGAAGCCTGCCGACATCGTGCGTCCGGGCCACGTGTTTCCGCTGCGTGCGCAACCCGGCGGCGTGCTCGCGCGTCGCGGCCACACCGAAGGCACAGTCGATCTGGCGATTCTCGCGGGTCTGAAACCGGCCGGCGTGCTGTGCGAGCTGATGAACGCGGACGGCACGATGACGCGCGGCGCGGATGTGGAGCGCTTCGCTCAACAACACAATCTGCCGATGCTGACGATCGCCGAGCTGGTGGAATTCCGTGAGGCGCTGGCGACGGCGCGCGAATGTGTCGCGGATGAGGTTTGATACGTTAGAAAAAACCCGCGCTCGGAAAAGCGCGGGGTTTCTCAGGAATTTGAAGCCGACTCTTGCAGCCGGCTTTTTTATTGCTGCGCCCGTTAAGACTGCACGTCGCCAAACTCCCCACGCACACCGGCCTCGACCAGCGCGGGCAGTTCATCCATATGCTTCATGATGCGTGTCATGCCCATCTTGCGCAGCGCATCTGCATAACCGTCGGGGATATGGCTTGCACCGACGAAGGCAATCGTCTTCATGCCCGCCGCTCGCGCGGCATTCAGACCGGCCACGCTATCTTCCACGACGACGCAGCGCGAGGGTTCCACGCTCAGTGTCTTTGCAGCGAACAGATACACATCCGGATAAGGCTTCGGCCGTGCGACCTGTTCGGCGCTGAAAATCCGCTCGCCGAAAATCTGCTGCAAACCCGCGCGCCGCACCGACGCATTCACGCGCGCCATCCGGCTGTTCGACACAACCGCGGCCGGCAGCGTCACGCGTTGCAAGGCCTCGCGCACGCCGTTGATCGGGCTGAGCGACGCCGCGAGCTCAAGCTCGACATTGTGTTCAATCGTATTGAAGAAATCGGCAGGCAGCGTGATATCGAACGACTTCTCGATACCTTCGAGAAAGCGCGAGGTCTGCTGGCCGAACGCCGTTTTGACGACGGGTTCGAAGTCGAGGCCGGGGAAGGTGGCGGACAGCGTTTCGAGCATTACGCGGTCAGCGATGATTTCGCTGTCGACGAGCACGCCGTCGCAGTCACAGATGAGGTGGTCGATCATGCTTTAAGACGGAAAGCGAGAGGCACGCGAGCAAGACAGTTGCAAGCTCATGCGCGGAGATTGAAAGCATCATGATACGTGCTTTGGCGCCGCGTGCGCGGCGCCTTCGCTTGCCGTCAGCGCTTATTTGCGCTGTGGGAGCGCGCTCAGTGCGCCTTTAGAGCGCCTCGTGCGGGCCCTATATACGCTCCCACGTGCGCTGCAGAATCAGTGCGCATGCAGATACAAATACAGCCCTGTTGCAGCCGCGCCGCCCAGCAGCGGACCGCACACCGGAATCCACGAATAACGCCAGTCGCTGTCGCGTTTGCCCGGAATCGGCAGCAGCGCGTGCATCAGACGCGGCGACAGGTCGCGCGCGGGGCTCATCGCGTAACCGGTCGGGCCGCCGAGCGAAATACCGATGCCGAGTACCAGCA
Organism: Paraburkholderia sp. SEWSISQ10-3 4; assembly: GCF_030464785.1. Taxonomy (NCBI): domain Bacteria; kingdom Pseudomonadati; phylum Pseudomonadota; class Betaproteobacteria; order Burkholderiales; family Burkholderiaceae; genus Paraburkholderia; species Paraburkholderia sp. SEWSISQ10-3 4. The sequence goes on along the minus strand of NZ_JALPRI010000008.1, from coordinate 160,596 downwards.
GGCCAACCGGCAGCGCGTCGAGCGCGCCCAAGCCAACTTGAGGCGAAGCAAGATACAGCACGCCGAGAATCAGCACGAAAGTCGCGATCATTTCGGTGAGCAGGTTATGCGGCACGCTGCGAATTGCGGGCGACGTGCAGAACACGCCGAGCTTCACGTCTGCATCGCCTTCCTTGTTGAAGTGCTGACGATACGCGAGCCACACGAGCAGGGCGCCCGCCATTCCGCCGAGCATCTGCGCCGCGACGTAGCCCGGCACTTTGGCCCACGCGAACTTGCCTGCCAGCGCGAGGCTGATCGTGACCACAGGATTCAGGTGCGCGCCGCTATACGATGCCGTGACGTACACGGCGATGAACACGGCCATCGCCCAGCCCATCACGATCACGATCAAGTCCGCGCCTTTGCCCTTGGTGCGCGCGAGCAGCACATTGGCAACCGCGCCGTTGCCGAGCAGCACCAGAAGTGCGGTGCCGATGAATTCCGCAATGTAAGGAGACATGATTTGGTATCCGAAATATAGTTGTTAGGGAAGCCGCTGGATAGGCGGCTTCGTTATGTCGAAAGGTGTCTTAGGAACCGATGAACGGCAATCAGGGCGTGTCGGCCCAGGCCTTCGCGGCGCGGATCGCGCGCTGCCAGCCGTCGAGGCACTCCTTGACTTCGGCGTGCGGCAGGGCAGGCGTGAAACGACGATCGAGGGCCCACTGGCTTTTCAGTTCGTTCACGTCTTTCCAGTAGCCGACCGCGAGACCGGCCAGATATGCCGCGCCCAATGCGGTTGTCTCCGATACCTTCGGACGCACAGCGTCGACGCCGAGAATGTCCGCCTGAAATTGCATCAGCAGATTGTTCGCGCAAGCGCCGCCGTCCACACGCAATTCGCCGATGCGAATGCCGGAGTCGGCTTCCATTGCCTTCAGCACGTCGAGCGACTGATAGGCGATCGAGTCGAGCGCGGCGCGGGCAATGTGCGCCGAACTCGTGCCACGCGTCACGCCGAACAGCGTGCCGCGAGCCCGTGCATTCCAGTGCGGCGCACCGAGGCCTGCAAATGCGGGCACCAGATACACGCCATCGCTATGCGGCACGCTGCGCGCCATCGTTTCGATCTCGGCTGCGTTCTTGATGATGCCGAGGCCGTCGCGCAGCCATTGCACCACCGCGCCGCCGATGAAGATGCTGCCTTCGAGCGCATAGTTGATCTGGTCGCCGATCTGCCACGCAATGGTGGTGACGAGATTGTTCTTCGATTCGATCGGCTTGTCGCCGGTGTTCATCACGAGGAAGCAGCCGGTGCCGTAGGTGTTCTTCACCATGCCCGACTCCGTGCACATCTGGCCGAACAGCGCCGCGTGCTGGTCACCGGCGATGCCCGCGAGCGGAATCTTGGAGGCGAACACGGTGGTCTTGGTCGGCCCGTACACTTCCGACGAGGCACGCACTTCCGGCAGCATATTGCGCGGAATGTCGAGCGCTTCGAGCAGTTCGTCGTCCCACTTCAGCGTGTGGATATTGAACAGCATCGTGCGCGATGCATTGGTCACGTCGGTGACATGCAGACCACCCTTGGTGAAATTCCACACCAGCCAGCTATCTACCGTGCCGAAGGCGAGGCGGCCTTGCTTCGCTTTTTCGCGTGCGCCTTCGACGTTGTCGAGAATCCAGCGGATCTTGGTCGCCGAGAAGTACGAGTCGATTGGTAGACCGGTTTTTGCGCGGACTTTTTCTTCGAGACCTTGCTCTTTAAGCTGGTCGCAGAAGTCGGCGGTGCGGCGGTCTTGCCAGACGATCGCGTTATAAATTGGATGACCGGTTTCGCGGTCCCACACGATGGTGGTCTCACGCTGATTAGTAATGCCAATCGCCGCGATCGACGTGCCGTTCATGCCCGCGCGCGTAACGGCTTCAGCGGCGACGCCGGCCTGCGTCGACCAGATTTCCTGCGGGTCGTGTTCGACCCAACCGGGACGTGGATAGATTTGCTGGAATTCTTTCTGAGCGGTCGACACGATATTGCCGAGCCGGTCGAACAGCATCGCGCGGGAGCTGGTGGTGCCTTGGTCAAGCGCGAGGATGTACTGATCCTGCATTGTCTCTTCTCCATGTGTTTTATGAATCGCCGGATTGCTGACCGGCGACGGGAACGGCGTGTTGGTTCAAGCGGGTTGCAACAGTTCGAGCTTGTGCGTCCCGGCTTTGTCAGTAGCCGAGGGGGTGAAAATCGAATCGGGTCACGCGGGTTCATCCACATAACCAGGCCGTGTTGCGGTAGCCTGACCTGGGTGGTCCGGCTATGCGGCTCAGCTAAATGACCTGACTAGCTGGTTTGGCTAGGCACTCTGTCGGAACGGTTCGCGGGCGAACCATGCGTCAATGTCGTGTGTGATCGAATCGAGTGTGCCCGGTTCGACGTGCAGTCCGAGTTTCGAGCGGCGCCACAACACATCTTGCGCGCTGCGTGCCCATTCGGTGTCGCGCAGGTAAGTGAGTTCGGCCTCGTAGAGGCCCGGCGCGAAAGCGCGGCCGAGATCGGCCACCGAGCGCGCGTTGCCAATGACGTTTTTTACACGCGTGCCGTACGCACGCGCGAGGCGGTGAGCCAGATCGGCGGGCAGCCATGCATTCTGCTGCTTGAAACCGGCGAGGAAGCGCTCGAAGTTGGCCTGCGGAATATCGCCGCCGGGCAACGGCGCACCGGCCGTCCACGAAGGCGTGCCGTTATGCAGCGCGTGCGCGAGTTTGTCGACGGCTTCTTCCGCCAGCTTGCGGAAGGTTGTGATCTTGCCGCCGAACACCGACAGCAGCGGTGCTTCGCCCGCAGGCGCATCGAGTTCCAGCGAGTAGTCGCGCGTAACCGCTGAGGGATTGTCCGCGCCTTCTTCCTCGAGCAGCGGACGCACGCCCGAGTAGGTCCAGCGCACGTCTTGCGGCGAGATCTTTTCTTTGAAGTAGCGGTTGATCGAATCGCACAGGTACTGCGTTTCGTCGGCGTTGATCGCCACTTGCGACGGGTCGCCACGATATTCGAGGTCGGTTGTGCCGATCAGCGTGTAATCGTGTTCGTACGGAATCGCGAAGATGATCCGCTTGTCCGGATTCTGGAAGATGTACGCGTGATCGTGTTCGAACAGACGGCGCGTGACGATATGGCTGCCTTTCACGAGGCGCACGCTGTGCGTTGCTTCCCGCCCGAGCGCGCCATGCAGCAATTCGCCGACCCACGGTCCAGCCGCATTCGCGATCGAAGCGGCGCGCACGTCGAGGATCGTGCCGTCGTCACGCTTGAGTTGCGCGCGCCATTCGCCGCCGGCGCGCACCGCGCTCAGCAGCTTGGTGCGCGTGAGAATCTTCGCGCCGCGTTCCTTCGCATCCAGCGCGTTCAGCACGACGAGACGCGCGTCATTCACCCAGCCATCCGAATACACGAAACCGCGCTTGATCGAATCGACCAGCGGCGCGCCGGCAGGATGGTTGCGCATCACGATGCCGCGCGAGCCGGGCAGCAGTTCGCGTTTAGCGAGGTGATCGTAAAGGAACAAGCCGGCGCGGATCAGCCAGGCCGGACGCAGATCGGGCATGTGCGGCATCACGAAGCGCAGCGGCCACATGATGTGCGGCGCCGCGCGCAGCAGCGTTTCGCGCTCCTGCAGGGCTTTGCGCACCAGCCCGAACTCGCGGTACTCGAGGTAGCGCAGGCCGCCGTGAATCAGCTTGGTGCTGGCCGACGACGTATGGGCCGCCAGATCGTCCTGCTCGCAGAGCAGCACTGACAGGCCGCGGCCCGCCGCATCGCGTGCGATGCCTGCGCCGTTGATCCCGCCGCCCACGACGAGCAAATCGTATCTCGAGCCTTGCGTCACCTGCTGTGTCCTCTGCGTCGTATTCGGAAACTGGTTTGGAAAAACTATCGAACCGATAGTGTTCGTTTGCGAACTTTAATGAACATATTCGAAAAAGTAAAGTTCGGTTTTCTTAAGCGCCCCTCTAGTGCCTGGCTAAGGTGGTGGCGTAACGCGCGGCCACGGACGATACTCTCGGCAGCAGCCATTTCGAGGTGAATTCATGCGTGGACTTTGGATAATCGGGGCCACTGCGCTCCTGACGGGATGCATCAGCTCGCCGAGCCTGAACGGGACGACGGGCGCACCTTCGTTCGCATCGTTGCAGCAGATGTGCAGCGCCCAGACGGTCGACTACGGCAACGACGCGCAAGGCGTCTACGCGGCGCTGTTCGATGCGTACGTGGCGAACCGGCGCGGCAAGTTGTCGAAGGACGATTACTGCGCGTTTCAGGCGTCGCTGGCACAGCATTACACGAGCCTCGGTGCGAGTGCTGATCCGCAAGTGCGCAATCAGTGGGTGGCTTTCTTCACCGACCAGCGAGCCAAAGCGTTGAGCTGGCGCGCGGCGGCCGATCCGACCTTGCGCGCGGGCTGAGTTTCGCGCCTGCTTGTTCCTACCCAGAACGTTTCGCCAGCTTATTCGCGCTGCGTGATTTGATAGACCAACCCGGGGCTAGCCGCGCTGCGGCTGCGCCCCCCGCCACAACATCCGGCGAATCTGCGCGAACACGGCCTCACGCGTCGGCGCGTTGCTCCCTGCTGCTTGCTGCGCCTGTGGCAAAGGCAACTGATTGGCGAGCGCCAGCATGGTGAAGCCGTGCAGGCTCGCCCAGTACGCGTAACCGATCAATTCCGGATCCCCTTCCAGAAGACCCGCGGCCACGAGCTGCTCGAAGTGCACCCCGAGCATGCGCCAGGCGCGGTGCGATGCGGCCTGAAGTTCGGGATAGGCGCCATCCTGCTGCGTCAGATCGAACATCAGGCGGTAAGCATGCGGCTCGTCGAGTGCGAACGCCACGTAGGCGTCGCTGACGGCGGAGCGGTCGGTCGCGGGTGCTTCCTTTGCCACGGCTTCGAGCCGCGCCGCGAATCGGTTGAACGCCGCCGCGCGGACCATCGCAAGGATTTCGTCTTTGTCGCGGAAGTAGCGATAGGGCGTCATCGCGCTGCAACCCAGCTCCTTCGCCAGTTCGCGCATCGTCACGCCTTGCGCGCCGCGCGTGGCGAACGCGTTTTCGGCCACGCGCCGCATGGTTTCGCGGAATTGCTGGATGTCGTCGGAAGAGAGCGTTTTTGGCATGCGCGAAGGAAGAAGGTCCGTCGCGTCAATTTACTGTGTAAATGAATTGGGCACAACAAAGCGGCCGTTGACGCGGCCGCTTTGCTTGGTAATCAAGGGTACTAGGAAAAACGCTTGATGGCCCGGAGCGCACTGTCGCCGGTTTCGGTTACGCGCCATTGTTCGTTGCCCGACGCGAGCCGTTCGAGTTGCACAAGCTGGCGTTCCAGCAAGGCGTCGAGTTCTTCTCGCTCCATGTCGACTTGATTGGGAGCGTCCTTGACGAGCAACAACGTGGCGAATTCATGCGGACTCAGCATCGTTCTCTCCATGTCAAGCAAACGCGGACGGCCTTGGAGGCGACTGGCACGATGCCAGTGGAGTCCGCTAAAGGATCAGGCGGGAGGTGCGGCTATCACGACAGGTTCACGCTGCCGGCACTCCGCGTAACGCGGAACGGACGCCGGGGAACTGGAGTGTAGTCAACCGCCCGTCAAACACCAAATGGGCCCCAGTAAATTTTTCCTTTGACAATTGGGACTCGCAGCGGCGGTTTGGAGCAGCGGCCAGATCCTTGATTTCACTCGAAGTTTCGCGTGCACTGCAACATGGCGGAAGTCGCCTGGGATCACTCGGCGATATACACCTGGCAGTTGGCGGCGGCGAGGGTTTCGTTCATCTCGGCGGGTGGCGCGGCGTCGGTGAAAAGCGCGTCGATCTGATCGAGGTGACCTTGGCGAACGAGTGCCGGACGGCCGAATTTGGAGTTGTCGGCGGCGAGAAACACGGTGCGTGCATGCTGGATGATCGCCTCGGCCACGCGCACTTCGCGGGTGTCGAAATCGCGCAGCGTGCCATCCGTTTCAATGCTGGACGTCCCGATGATCGCGAAGTCCACCTTGAACTGCCGGATGAAGTCGATCGCCAGTTCGCCGACGATGCCCTTGTCCCACGGCCGCACGATGCCGCCCGTCACCAGCACTTCGCAATCCGGATAGCCGCTCATCATGCTGGCGACATTCAGATTGTTGGTGATCACGCGCAGGCCGCGATGCCGGTTGAGCGCTCGTGCGACTTCTTCGGTCGTCGTGCCGAGGTTGATGAAGAGGGACGCCTGATCGGGAATGTGAGTGGCCACTAGCGCCGCAATGCGCCGCTTCTCTTCGTGAAACATCCGCTGACGCGCCGTGTACGAGACGTTCTCGGAACTGGTCGGTAGACTGGCGCCGCCGTGATAGCGGCGCAGCAGGTTCATGTCAGCGAGCCAGTTGACGTCGCGGCGGATCGTCTGCGGTGTCACGTCGAAGTGGGCCGCGAGGTCGTCCACGGTCACGAAGCCGTCGCGTTGCACCCACTCCAGCAGTTCCTGTTGCCGGGCGTTGAGAGTCAGGCGGGGGTCTCGGGTCATGTGTCTCGGGTCGTGGGTTTTTATCGGCGCTGCCCGCCGCCGACGCAAGAAGCCGAGCCGGAAGACGGGTAATGCGTGAACGAGGGTGGGGGTATTGTAAGACCATCGCACGTCTTGTCTGCCAACTCATGCGTCATGGTTCGGATTCAGGACGACCGTGCGGCGATCTATTCAGGTCATTTACGCATTTATTCATTTGATAAATGAATTTGTTTTTTGTGCCGGATCGCGCTGCAATCCAAGGCTCCGCGTTTTACCCCGCGTGCTACCCGAGTTTTACCTGAGTCTTACCCGTTTCCCATGGGTTCCGGCGTTATAGAACACGCCGGACCGCGCTTTCGAGAGTGTTCGACATGACTGGCTTCAACTGGCAAAACCCCTATCCGACGCCGCGTCTGCCTGTATTCGCGCGCAACATCGTTTCGACTTCGCATCCGCTCGCGGCGCAAGCCGGTCTGCGGATGCTGTGGAAAGGCGGCAATGCCGTCGACGCGGCGATCGCGGCGGCCGCCGCCATCACTGTGGTCGAGCCGGTCTCGTGCGGCCTTGGCGGCGACGCTTTCGCGCTAGTGTGGGACGGCAAGAAGCTGCATGGCCTGAACGCGTCGGGCGTCTCGCCGGCGGCTTGGAACGTCGATTACTTCAGGCGCAAGTACGGCGAGGAAAACGGTCTTGCCAAACAACCCAAGCGCGGTTGGGACGCTGTGACGGTGCCGGGCGTGATCGCCGGCTGGGAGGCGCTGCATCAGAAATTCGGCTCGCTGCCGTTCGCCGATCTGATGGAACCGGCGATCGAGATCGCCGAGCGCGGCCATGCGGTGGCAAGCATCGTCGCCTACAAATGGGCGGCAGCCGTCCCCGAATTGAAGGACCTGCCGGGCTTCGCGCAAACCTTCATGCCGCGCGGCCGCGCGCCGGAAGTCAGCGAACTGGTGCGCTTTCCTGGCCACGCGAAGACGTTGCGCAAGCTCGCCGAACAAGGTCCGCGTGCGTACTACGAAGGCGAGATCGCCGAACAGATCGCGGCGTTTGCGCGTGAAGGCGGCGGCGCGTTGACCCTCGACGATCTGCGCAACTACAAAGCGGATTGGGTCGAGCCGATCGGCAAAGATTATCGCGGCTACACCGTGCACGAAATTCCGCCGAACGGCCAGGGCATCGCGGCGCTGATCGCGCTGGGCATCCTCGAAAAATTCGACGTGAAAGAGCTCGCCGTCGATAACGTCGAGTCGCAGCATTTGCAGATCGAAGCGATGAAGCTGGCATTCGCCGACGTCTACCGCTACGTCGCCGATCCGCGCTCGATGGAAGTCACGCCCGAGCAGATGCTCGACGACGCGTACCTTACGTCGCGCGCGAAGCTGATCGACCACAAGCGCGCCACTCAATTCGACTTCGGCATGCCGAAGGCCGGCGGCACGATCTACATGTCGGTGGCGGACGAACGCGGCATGATGGTCAGCTTCATCCAGTCGAACTATATGGGCTTCGGCTCGGGCATCGTGGTGCCCAATAGCGGCATTGCGATGCAGAACCGCGGCTGTGGCTTCTCGATGGACCCGAAGTCGCCGAACGTGGTGGAAGGCGGCAAGCGGCCGTTCCATACCATCATCCCGTCGTTCCTGACGCAGCAGGTGGACGGCAAGCAGGAAGCGGTGATGAGCTTTGGTGTGATGGGCGGCGATATGCAGCCGCAAGGCCACCTGCAATCGATCGTGCGGATGCTCGACTACGGTCAGCAACCGCAGGCCGCCTGCGACGCCCCGCGCTGGAAGGTTAACCGCGACTTCACCATCGACATCGAATCGACGCTCGATCCGAAGACTGCCGAGGCATTGCAGAAGCTGGGTCACACGATCAAATCGGTCGACGATCCGTACATGGACTTCGGCTCCGGCCAGTACATCTGGAAGCTCGATCGCAACGATCCGGACCGCGGCTATGTAGCGGCAAGCGACAGCCGTCGCGATGGCCTGGCAGCGGGGTTCTAAATGAACATCCCCGCGTCGCAATCCGCGACTGCATCCCCGCGCTCCACGTCCGCACCGCTTTCCAAAGCGATGGTGCGGCGTATCGTGTTTTCGTCGTCGGTCGGCAACGCGCTCGAGTGGTTCGATTTTCTGGTCTATGGCTACTTCGCGACCATCATCGCGAAAGAGTTCTTCCCGATGCAGGACGAGTGGCTCTCGACGCTGCTCGCCATTGCCACCTTCGGCATCTCGTTCCTGATGCGGCCGCTGGGCGCCATCGTGCTGGGCGTCTACGGCGACCGCAAGGGCCGCAAGGCGGCGCTCACGCTCGCCATCGCGTTGATGATGGTCGGCACCTTCACGATGGCGGTGATGCCGCCGTATGCATCGATCGGTCTGGCGGCGCCCGTGTTGATCCTGCTCGCGCGGCTCGTGCAAGGTTTCGCGGTGGGCGGCGAGTTCGGCAGTGCGACGGCCTTCATGGTCGAACACAGCGCGTCACGGCGTGGCTACTACGCGAGTTGGCAGTTCGCGAGCCAGGGTCTGGCCGCGATCACCGCGGCGGCCTTCGGTTCGCTCCTGACCGCGTGGATGCCACCCGAGCAACTCAATAGCTGGGGCTGGCGCCTTCCGTTCATCTTTGGTCTGCTGGTCGGGCCGGTGGGCTATTACATCCGCTCGCATCTCGACGAGACGCCGGAGTTTCTCGCCTTGCGTAAAGCGCGTGAGTCCGCGAGCAAGCATCAGGTGGCGTCTGACGCGAAGGACGCGTCGTTCCGCAACCAGTGGGTGAATCTGCTGCTGGCCGTGGGCATCGTCGCGCAATCCACGGTCGGCGTGTACGTGTTGCAGCTCTACATGCCGATGTACGCGGTCAAGCAGTTGCACATGCCGGCTGCGGCGTCGTTCGGCGTGGTGGTGCTCAATGGCGGCTTGCAGTTCCTGCTGTCGCCCGTGATGGGCGCATTGTCTGACCGCATCGGCCGGATTCGCATCATGCTGACGACGTCGATACTGATGGGTTTGCTGATCTATCCGATGTTCGCTTTGCTGCAGTCGCATCCGACGATTGGCTGGCTGCTGCTGTTGCAAGGCACCGCTGGAATTTTCAAGGCGGCTTACTCCGGACCGATGCCCGCGCTGATGTCTGAGATCTTTCCCACGCAGGTGCGCTCGACGGGTCTTTCAATCGGTTACAGCATCGGCGTAACGATTTTCGGTGGCTTTGCGCCGACGATTGTCGAGACCTTCATTCACTTGACCGGTGACAAGCTGGCGCCAAGTTACTACGTCCTGGTTGCGGCCGTGCTGTCAGGCTTGTCGCTTGTGGTGGTCGCGTGGCGTATGCGGCGCGTCCGGCGTCTCGAAGGCGTTCAGCCCGCATGACGGCGTGGCCGGCAGCCGTTGTGCTTCGCAGCGAGCCTTGCCGTGGTTGACATGGAATCTCCTTGCAAATCAAAGCCAGCTCGTCGAGCTGGCTTTTTTTGTGCCTTGCGTGTGCCGCCTGTAATCAACTGAAGCATTCGCCTACGGTGAAATTTGAACTGCGGCGGTTCGGCACGGTCTGTGCTGGGTGATCTGCAGAATTGTGAAACACCGGCTAAGATGCAGGATACAAGGGGTTAACTCTAATCAAGGTGCTGTATCTGACCCGGCGGACCGCCCTTGCGATAGTGGGCGGTTTCGAGCGCGCTCCACGAGTCGATACAGTTTTCGGAGCAAAGACACAATGCACACTGAGCTGAACCATGTGATGCCCTGGCGGATCGAGGATATCGACCTTACCCGCATAGATCGTCAGAAGGCCGTCGCTAATGAGGACCTGCTGCTTCTGCTGTGCGCCGCTTCGTTCATCGAAAGCGGTACCGATCTTTACACCAGCAATCTGAGCACGTTCTTCGACGGCGACCCCGAGGTCTCGGCCTGGCTCAACCAGGAATGGGAGCCGGAAGAGATGCAGCACGGCCGGGCGCTCAAGACGTATATCGCCTACGTCTGGCCTGAGTTCGATTGGGACACCGCCTTCCGCAATTTCATGGAGGAGTATTCGCTGACCTGCTCGGTCGAAGACTTCGAAAAGACCCGCGCGCTCGAGATGGTTGCGCGCTGTGTGGTGGAAACGGGTACCGCAACGCTGTATCGCGCGATTGGCGAATGTTCGGACGAGCCCGTGCTCAAGCAGATCACCGACAACATTCGCACTGACGAAGTCCGTCACTACAAGCACTTTTTCAAGTTCTTCAAGAAGTACAACAAGATCGAAGGCAATGGCCGTCTTGCGGTTCTCGGCGCGTTGATGCGACGTGTGATGGAGATCAAGAACGAAGACTCGGAGATCGCCTTGCGCCATGTCTTCGCGATTCGTTATCCGGAACGCGTGCACGATTCGGCCTATAACCGCGAACGGGCCGCGCGCATCAATGCGCTGGTTCGGCGCAATCTGTCGGCGGACATGTGCGTGAAGATGCTGCTTAAGCCGCTCGATCTGCCGGCCAAGATTCAGCCGGGCGTGCATTATCCGCTCGCCAAGATCACGCAGCACGTGTTCTTCCGCTGATGTTTTTCTGCTGAGTGCACGGTGCATGGATGGAGATGAATGGCCCGCTTGTGCGGGCCATTTGCTTTTCGAGGCATGATTGATCCTCGGCAGCCTTCGCAACCTCGGCAATCCGCCACTGACTGGATCGATACCATGAGCGACTCTCCTTCACCCGACCGTCCGCTCGAACAGAACGTGTTCGACGAATGGCCCGACGCCGTTCGCACGCTGTTCGACGGGTCGTCGCTGGCGAGCAAGACGGGGTTCACCGCGTCGCTGCTCACCGTCGATGCAAACGGCCATGTGCGCACGTCGCTGCTTGGCGTCGGCGAGTTGTACGCGCCGGATTCGCGCTCGCTGTGCATCGCATTGTGGCCGCAGGCTCGGGCGGCACGCGTGATCGCGCAAAACGGCCGGGCCGCGCTTACGTTCGTCTGCGACGAGGCGTTCTATCAGGTGCAGTTGCGTTTGACGCCGTTAGCGAGCGTGGCAGGCGACGACAGCGGCCTTGTGTACCTCATCGGCTCGATCGACACAGCGGAGGCGCAGAGCGTGCGTTATGCGCGCCTGACGAGCGGCATTACGTTTGAACTGGAGGGGGAAGGGAAGGCGGTGCTCGATCGATGGGAACGGCAGATCGAGCACCTGAAGCAGGCTGCCGCTGCGGCTAGCCGATAGTCTGCGACTACGGCGAGCGAGCGGCAGTGCTTGAAACTCAACGGCCGCGCTGACCGCTGCGCGTCGGCTGGCCGCCACGCGGCGCGTCGTTGCGCGGCTTTGCGCCACCCAGCAACGCACCCGGATTGCCGCCTTGCGGCTTTGCAGCCTGCGGTTTGCGCGGTGCATGTTGTGCGGCGCTGCCTTCGTGCGCCGCGGCACGCGGCTGACCGTCATGGCGCTGACCGTCGCGGCGCGGCTGGCCGCCGTTGCCGGCCGGCTTTGCACCTTGCGGCTTCGGCTGTTGCTGACCATTCGCCGGACGCTGACCCGAACGTTGTGCGGGCTTGGCCGACGACGCGCCATCGCGGCGGCCGCCGTCACGCTGGCCACCCTCGCGCTTCGGCGCACCCTGGCTCTGGCGCGGCTGACGATTGCCACCGCCGCCACCACCACCCTGGCCACGGCGCAGAATCGGCTCCGGCTTCGCAGTCGGATCCGGCTCGAAACCGGCGATCACTTCCTGCGGCACCTGACGCTTGATCAGCTTCTCGATGTCCTTCAGCAGTTGCAGTTCGTCGACGCACACCAGCGAAATCGCTTCGCCCGATGCGCCTGCACGACCCGTGCGGCCGATGCGGTGCACGTAGTCTTCCGGCACGTTCGGCAAATCGTAGTTAACCACGTGCGGCAGCTGATCGATATCGATACCGCGTGCGGCGATGTCGGTTGCGACCAGTACTTGCAGCGTGGCGTCCTTGAACTCGGCGAGCGCGCGCGTGCGGGCCGACTGGCTCTTGTTGCCGTGAATCGCCAGTGCGCTGATGCCGTCTTTCGTCAGCTGTTCGGCAAGGCGGTTCGCGCCGTGCTTGGTGCGCGTGAACACCAGCACCTGGAACCAGTTATGTTGCTTGATGAGGTGCGTGAGCAGCTCACGCTTCTTATCGCGGTCGACCGGGTGAATCTTTTGTGCGACGAGTTCAGCCGTCGTGTTGCGACGGGCGACTTCGATCAGCGCCGGCGAGTCGAGCAGATTGTCGGCGAGCGTCTTGATCTCGTCCGAGAACGTAGCCGAGAACAGCAGGTTCTGACGCTTCGGCGGCAACTTCGCGAGCACGCGCTTGATGTCATGGATGAAGCCCATGTCCAGCATGCGGTCCGCTTCGTCGAGCACGAGAATCTCGAGATGCGACAGGTCGATGGTCTTCTGCTGCATGTGGTCGAGCAAACGGCCCGGCGTCGCGACGACGATGTCCACGCCGCTGCGCAGCGCGCCGATTTGCGGATTGATGCCGACGCCGCCGAACATCACGGTCGACTTCAGCTTCAGATACTTGCCGTAGGCGCGCACGCTTTCTTCGACTTGTGCGGCCAGCTCACGCGTCGGCGTGAGGATCAGTGCGCGAACAACGCGCTTGCCCGACGCCGTGGTGACAGCGGGCATGGTGTTCAGACGCTGCAGGATCGGCAGCGTGAAGCCGGCGGTCTTGCCGGTGCCGGTCTGCGCGCCAGCCAGCAGGTCGCCGCCGTTGAGCACGGCGGGGATTGCTTGTGTCTGGATCGGAGTCGGGGTGGTGTAGCCGAGTTCGTGTACAGCGCGGACCAGCGGTTCGGACAAGCCGAGGGAATCAAAAGACATAAATGCTCTTTGCAATGCAGTTTCGCGAACGGCACCAGACGGCACCCAATGGACCCAGGCGGGTACCAGCGGGTACAGGCACGGCATGAACACGCCTCTATGGCGCGTTCGAGGCCAAAGCCCAGTTCCGGTCGCAGAGAAATCGGCGGCACGCTCACATGCGTGCCGAATGCTTCAACGCGCTATGAAGACACGTTGACTGGCCTTAAGTTGCATTTCGCCGCCGTGGGATGTCACGCGACGTAGCGCGCAACACTGACGAATTGACACAGACTGCCCGCCAGTACGAACAGGTGCCAGATACCATGTCCGTGCCGGATGCGCTCGTCGTTAATGAAGAAGTAGATGCCGGCGCTGTAGATGACCCCGCCGGCCACGAGCCAGGCGGTACCCGCTGCCGGTAAGGCTTGAACCAGCGGGCGGACGGCAACGAGCGCGAGCCATCCCATCAAGACATACAGCACCATCGAAACGCTGCGGGTGCGTCGCCCGAGCGTCAGTTCCTGCACGATGCCGAGAGCGGCAAGCCCCCAGCTTACGCCGAATAGCGACCAGCCCCACGGCCCACGCAAAGTGACCAGCGTGAACGGGGTGTAGCTGCCGGCGATCAACAGATAGATCGCCGAATGGTCGCATTTTTGCAGAACCGCTTTGACACGCGGGTTGCGCACGCTGTGGTAGAGCGTGGAGATAGCATACAGCACGAACAGCATCGCACCGTAGACGCTGAAACTCACCACCTTGTACGCGTCGCCGTCGAGCGCGCCCATTGTCACGAGCGTAGCCAGCCCCGCCACCGACAGCACGGCGCCGACGAGATGGGTAATGCTGTTGAAACGCTCACCGACATGCACGGCTCTTTCCTCCTGCGCGGTTTCATAAGGGTTTATACCCACATGATACCGGTCCTGCAAAAACGAAGGGCGCGGCCGCGTGATTCGCAGGCCGCGCCCCGGGTGCATCTGACGCTGCTTAGTCGAGCGGCGCCGAGCGCAGATCGGACACTTGCTGCGGCGACACAGCCGTACCGTGGTTGCCCCAGGACATACGAATGTACGTCACGACGGCTGCCACTTCCGTGTTCGACAGTGCCTGTGCGAACGGCGGCATGCCGTACGGATGCGGGTTGGCGTCCGTGCTAGGCGGGTAACCGCCGTTCAGCACCATACGGATCGGGTTGACCGCCGACGGCATCTGGATCGACTGGTTGTTCGCCAGCGGCGGGAACGACGGCGGCATACCAAGACCGTTTTCCGCGTGACACTTCGCGCAGTTGTCAGCGTAGATCTTCTGACCTTGCTTCAACAGTTCGCCACCGAACTTTTCCGAGGTTTCGAGCTGCAGCGGTTCCGGTGCTTCGCTCTTCTGCGGAATCGTCTTCAGGTACGTGGCCATCGCGTTGATGTCTTCGTCCGACATGTACTGCAGGCTGTTGTGAACCACTTCAGCCATCGGACCGAACACCGCGCCGCGGTTCGACACACCGGTCTTCAGCAGATCGGCGATGTCTTTGGTTTCCCAGTCGCCCAGGCCGGCTTCCTTGTTCGACGTCAATGACGGTGCGTACCAGTTCTGCAGCGGGATCAAGCCGCCGGCAAACGCAGCCGAGCTGACCGGGCCACCCATGGCGTTGATCGACGTGTGGCACATGCCGCAGTGGCCGAGGCCTTCGATCAGGTACGCGCCGCGGTTCCATTCGACCGACTTGGTCGGATCAGCCTTGTACTCGCCTTCGCGGAAGAACAGCGTGCGCCAGCCGATCAGCATGTTGCGCTGGTTGAACGGGAATTTCAGTTCGTGCGGACGGCTCGCCACATTGACCGGCGTAACCGAGCGCAGGTACGCGTAGATCGCGTCCGAGTCGGCGCGCGTGACCTTCGTGTAGCTCGTGAACGGGAAGCCCGGGTACAGCAGGCTGCCGTCTTTCGAACGGCCCGTGTGCATGGCGCGGTAGAAGTCGTCTTGCGTCCACTTGCCGATACCGTACTGGTCGTCAGGCGTGATGTTCGGCGTGAACATCGTGCCGAACGGCGTCAGCATGGGCAGGCCGCCGGCGAACTGCTTGCCGCCGCGCACCGTGTGGCAGGCGATACAGTCGCCGGCGCGGGCGAGGTACTCGCCTTTCTTGATCAGCGCGGCCTGGTCGGCGGGCGTTGCCGCCATGGCCGTGCCGTTATGCAGGTTGTCGCCGCCCGACCACAGGACGGGAACGAGTGCGGCAGCCGCAACGACGACGACTGCCGAGAGGGCGAACAAAGACTTGCGTTTCATTTGAGTGTCTCTCCCGGTGCCTTATTGCGGTTCGCTGCCGCAGGCAAGCGGAGTCTTCAACGAGCGGGCCGGAGCCGGCACGGGGTTTTGTGGAGCCTTTTGCGTGGAAAGCCAGGCAGCAACGGCGTTCACGTCTTCGTCAGTCAGGCGGGTGGCGATGGTGTGCATGCAATCCGGTGCGATGGCGTGGCGCGAGCCCGAACGCCATGCGCCCAATTGCGCGCTGATGTAGTCAGCATGCAGGCCGACCAGACCCGGGATAGCGGGTTCCATGCCGGTCAGCGCCTTGCCGTGGCAAGCCGCGCACGCCGGAATCTGTTTGGATGCGTCGCCGTTCAGGACGATCTGCTGGCCGCGCGCAACGATGCTAGCCGACACGGTCGGCTTGGCCGGTGTGGGGTACGGCGGGCGTTGCTGCGAGAAGTACGTGGCGATTTGATGAAGGTAGTCGTCAGAAAGATACGTGACGAGGTAGTTCATGGGCGGGTACTTGCGGCGCCCTTCGCGGAAGTTCTGCAACTGGTTGTACAGATAGTCGGCCGGCTTGCCCGCCAGACGCGGGAAGTAGTCGTTGTCGGTACCTTGGCCGTGCGAACCGTGGCAAGCCGTGCAGCCTTGCACGCGCGCTTCCATCGTATCGGGGGCCTTCGGTTGAGTCTGCGCTTTCGCAGCGCTATAGACACCCGCGGAGCCGATCAGCAGAAGGGCAAGCAACGGGCGGAAAATGCGTCTTGAAGACACGCGTAACTCCATCAAAATCGGGGACCTGACCGAACTTCGAGCGGCTCGGTGTGAAGGGCAGCCGGCGCTGCGGCGACGCAGCATTCTATCATCGAAGGGTGATGGTGACTATTTGCCACATTAGAGAAGGTTCCGGGTGTCACAGCGATGCGACAGTTTGACGCGCGTCGTTGGCTGGCAAGCGGAGCGGGCGTCCCGATTCTATCCCCGGGATCGCGGACGCATGTTGCGTTCATGCCGGCTTGCATAACAAAGCAGGTTGAACCGACGCGCGCGCCAGCCATCGAAGCGTACACTTCCGGGCGCGCCGGCGTCCGTCCGACGCGGACGACCTTCGGCTCACCGTCTACCGTTTTACTTTCCACGAGCTATCTGCCTTACATGAAGCTATTCAATTTTTCCCGTCCGGCGCTCCATGCGTTGACGTTCGGCGCCGCGGCGCTGGTCATGACGTCCACGGCTTTCGCGCATGCGCATCTGGTGTCGAGCGAGCCTGCGGCAAACGCCGAAGTGGCCGCTGCCACTGAAGTGACGATCCATTTCACCGAGCCGCTCGAACCGGCGTTCAGCCGGATCGAACTGAGCGACGCGAGCGGCAAGCCCGCCGCACCGGCTGCGTCGCAAGTCGACCAAAGTGACGCAAAGGTGATGCACCTGGCGCTGCCGCAACTGACGGCCGGCCGCTACGCGGTGCATTGGATCGCGGTAGCCACGGACGGCCACCGTACGCAAGGCAACTTCGCGTTCATCGTCAAATGAGCATGGACGGACTGTGGATCGGGCAGGTCGCGATGGCCGCGCTCATGAATGTCGCGTTTGCGTTTGCCGTCGGTTCGGCGCTGCTCAGCGCCTGGCTCGCCAAGGACGCGCAGAGCAAGATCAACCCCGCACGGCCCGCCTGGTTGCGCGCGCAACGGTCGATGCTGACGGCATCCGTCGTGCTGGTGCTCGCGGACCTGGGCTGGCTGCTGTATCAGGCGGCGTCGATGAGCGGCGTCGCGTTGCCGGCGGCGATTGGCGTGGTGCCGACTGTCTTGACGCAAACCCATGTCGGTTACGGCTGGAGCGTGGCGTTCGCCGGCGCGCTGGTGCTGCTGGGCACAGCCATGGCCAGTCATACGGGCATGCTGCGCAATGCGCTGCTGTGGCTCGCGGTGATCGCGATCGCGGCAGGCAAGGCGTCGCTCGGACATGCGGCCGATGCCGGTCCGGCTTCGGCGGCGATCGGCATGCAGACGCTGCATGTGCTGGTGACGAGCGTCTGGGGCGGACTGGCGATGGCGGCGGGGCTCGCGGTATTGCCCGCGCTCGGCACGTCGACCGCACGCGGCATGCTGATCCGCACGGCGACCCAGGTGTCGAGCGTATCTGTGGTGGCGGTCGGGCTGGTGCTGCTCACCGGGATCTTCAACGCCGTGCGTGGCTCGGGCGGCTCGTTCGAAGCCATCGAGATGAGTACGTGGGGCCATGTGCTGACGCTGAAGCTTGCGTTAGTCGCACTCGCACTGGTGCTTGGCGGGCTCAATCGCTTCTCGGCGCTGCCGCGCCTGCGCCGCACGGCCTCGACGATGGACGCGCATACCTTCGTCAACGTGCTGTATCTCGAAGCGCTGGCGATGATCGGCGTGTTTGTCGCGGCGGCGGTCTTGTCGCACAGCGTGCCGGCATTTGCCGCGTTGGGCAGTTAAGGCCAAAAAAAGCGCCGCACAGCAAAGGCGTGCGGCGCAATACACACGGTCGCCCGGCGGTGGCCGGCTGATCCGTTACTGCCCTCTAGGCGGTGAACGCGTTGTGCGCCCGTTCCAGCGTCTCTTCCGGAAACATTTCCTGCTGCAGTTCGCCGTCGTTGCCGAACCACTGGCAGATCAACCAGTTGCCCGGCGCGAACAGCACCGGTCCGCTCCAGGTGGCGGTCATCGGACGTCCACCGGATTTGAGCGTCAGGACGTCGCCGGCCCGGTAGGCAGGCTTCGCGGGGCTCGCAGGTTTCTTTCGCAGTCGCATGATGAGCGTCCGTTCGACGAAACCAATCATTCGAGGCCGAGCCGGTGTCCGAGAATCGGCGCGCAGAAGAGCGCGATCGCGCAGCCCGCGGCTTTGCCTTCCAGTTCCGCGCCGGCGGCACGCGAGCCATACATGTGGGTGAGCAGGTCGAAGAGTTGCGGCAGGCAGTACAGCACCGCGGCCGCGATAAAGCATTTTTCGACTACCGAGATGCGCCAGCCGCGTTCATACGCGAGCATCGCGCCGAAGATGCGAAGCACGCCGAACACCACCAGTGCGCCGACGGCGGCCTGTTCGCGGATCAGATAGTCTGGAAGGAATTCGCCCATGATGTTCCCCGATGCATTTGTCGTTCTGAATGCATTTGAGCAAGGAGCGGGCCATGCGTATGTCTGATGCCGAACAAACGGCTTGAAAGCCTTTGTGGATAAGGCTTTGCGGATAGTGCGGCGGCGCCGGGAAAGTGCCGGAAAGGGCGTATTCAGGCGGCTTCGGTCCGTGGTGTTACGTAACTGAGACGGCGCACGCTACGTCTGCCGTAACGTGCGCGCCGGCTATTACCATTCCGCGACGCTGCCATCCTCATGGCGCCACACCGGATTGCGCCAGCGGTGGCCGACCTTCGCCATCTCGCGCACCTTCTCTTCGTTCACTTCGATGCCGAGGCCCGGGCCTTGCGGAATCGATACGAAGCCGTCTTCGTATTTGAAGACTTCGGGGTTCTTGATGTAGTCGAGCAGGTCGTTGCCCTGGTTGTAGTGAATGCCCAGGCTCTGTTCCTGGATGAACGCGTTGTAGCTCACTGCGTCGATCTGCAGGCAGGTGGCCAAAGCGATCGGGCCGAGCGGGCAGTGCAGCGCGAGCGCGACGTCGTACGCCTCGGCCATCGAGGCGATCTTGCGACATTCGGTAATCCCGCCCGCGTGCGACGCGTCCGGCTGGATGATGTCGACGTAGCCGCCCGACAGGATGTGCTTGAAGTCCCAGCGCGAATACAGACGTTCGCCCAATGCGATCGGCGTGTTGGTCTGGTTGACGATGTCGCGCAAGGCTTCCGCGTTTTCCGACAGCACCGGCTCTTCGATGAAGAGCAGCTTGTATGGGTCGAGTTCCTTGGCCAGCACCTTCGCCATCGGCTTATGCACGCGGCCGTGGAAGTCCACGCCGATGCCGATGTTCGGTCCCACCGCTTCGCGCACGGCGGCGACGTTGTTGATGACGCCTTGCACCTTGTCGAAGGTGTCGATGATCTGCAACTCTTCGGAGCCGTTCATCTTCACGGCCTTGAAGCCGCGTTCGACCACGGCGCGAGCATTGTTTGCGACGTCGCTCGGACGGTCGCCGCCGATCCATGAATACACCTTGATCTTGTCGCGCACCTGGCCGCCGAGCAGCGCATGAATCGGCACGCCATGATGCTTGCCCTTGATGTCCCACAGCGCCTGGTCGACGCCGGCGATCGCGCTCATCGTGATCGGGCCGCCGCGGTAGAAGCCTGAGCGATACATCACCTGCCAGTGGTCTTCGATCAGCAGCGGGTCTTTGCCGATCAGATAGTCGGACAGTTCCTCGACGGCGGCGGCCACCGTATGCGCGCGGCCTTCGACCACCGGCTCGCCCCAGCCGACGATGCCTTCGTCCGTCTCGATTTTCAGGAAACACCAACGCGGCGGGACGATAAAGGTTTCGAGCTTGGTGATTTTCATGGTGTGCGTCTCCTTGCAGCCTGGGTGCCTGCGTGTGCGGGCAATTTCGAGGATTCACATGCTACAACAAAAGTGCGATTAAGTACTATTAATAGTACTATTGGCCAAATAGTGGCTGGCGACGACGAGGTCGCAACTGAACGCCGCCGAGCATGCCAACCCGGCAACGGCGCTGAATTCAGAAGTTGGCAAGTGGAGATACCGGATAATCGCGGTCGTTCCGGGCTCAGGTCCAATATCAATAGCGCCGAGAGGCCGCTGGGAGAAAGCTATTCAGCATGATCTGCATGGGCGCGTCGCCCATCTGCTGGCGACCGCGATTCTGCGCGGCGACTACGCGCCCGATTCGATCCTGCCGCGCGAGGCGGAGTTGATGGACACCTTCGGCGTGAGCCGGACAGTGTTGCGCGAAGCGCTGCGTACGCTGACGTCGAAAGGGCTGATCGAATCGCGGCCACGGGTGGGCACGCGGGTGCGGCCGAAACATGCGTGGAATCTGCTCGATGTCGATGTGCTCGACTGGTATTCCCGCGTCGCCGAGCCGATGGCCTTCGCGCTCAAGCTGCAGGAAATGCGCGAGATGATCGAGCCATACGCGGCGGGGCTGGCGGCGGCCTCGCATACGGACGGCACCTTCAATGCGCTCGCGGCAGCGCATGCGTCGATGGTCGGGGCGCGTAACGTCGATGAATGGGTGCGCGCCGATCTGCAGTTTCATCTAAGCGTGCTGACGGCCTGCAGCAACGAATTGCTGATTCCGCTCGGCACACTGATCGAGCGCACATTGGAAGCGCAGCTACGCCTGAACGCGAAACGCGCCGACGTGTTCAACGCGTCGCTGGCCGAACACACGGCCGTGTTCGAAGCGATCCGCGACCGTGACGCAACGGCGGCGCGAGAAGCAATGGCAGGATTGCTGGGCGTGACGCGCGGAAGAATCGAAGCGTGAGCTTGACGCGAAAACTCTGCTGCCCCCGCTTGACGCCATCATCATTCTCAATCCATCGCCGCGTGCGCCACTGATGCATCCGGCGCCTGGCGCGCTGGTCGGATCAACAGCAGCAGTGGAATGACCAGTAGCGTCGCCACGAACATCAGCTTGAAGTCATTCAGATACGCGATCATCGACGCCTGCTGCGTAATCGACGCATTCAGCGCGGCCAGGTCGTAATTCGAGCCGCTATTGAGCATCGGCTGGATTGCCGGATTGAACGGCGTGACATTCGCTGCGAGGTCGGCATGCGAGACCTGCGTGTTGCGGGTCATCAGCGTCTGCACGATCGAAATGCCAATACTGCTGCCGATATTGCGCATCAGGCTGTACGTCGCGGTACCGTCCGCGCGCAGTTCGGGCGTGAGCGTGGAGAAGGTCAGCGCGCTCAATGGCACGAACACGAGGCCGAGACCAAAGCCCTGAATCACGCCAGGCCAGATGATGTCCGATTCCGACAGCACGATCGTGTACTGCATCATCTGCCACAGTGCGAACGCGGAGATCAGGAAGCCGGCGAGCAGAAGAAGCCGCGCGTCGATCCGCTTCAATAGCCGTCCGGCGAACAGCATCGCCACCATGGTTCCCGCGCCGCTCGGCGCCGTGACGAGACCCGTGGTCGCCACGGGATAGTTCATCAGGTTTTGCAGCATCGGCGGCAGCAACGCACGCGTCGCATACATCACCGCGCCGATCACGAAGATGAAGAACGTGCCGGTGGCGAAGTTCGGGTCCTTCAGCAATTCGTATTTGAAGAACGATTTCTTGCCGACCGTGGCCGTATGCACGAGGAAGAACGCGAAGCTGATCGCCGCGACCAGCGCCTCGATGACGATCTCATTCGAGCCGAACCAGTCGAGTTGCTCGCCGCGGTCGAGCATCGCCTGCAGCGCGCCGATTGCGAGACCCAGGGTGGCAAAGCCGAACGCGTCGAACTTCGCATCGTGCTTCGGTTCACGCGCGGGCAGGAAGGTCGCCACGCCGAACAGCGCGAACGCACCGATCGGTACGTTGATGAAAAACACCCAGCGCCAGTTGTAGCTATCGGTGAGCCAGCCGCCGAGCGTCGGCCCGAGAATCGGTCCGACCATCACGCCCATGCCCCACACCGCCATCGCCTGGCCCTGCTTTTCGCGCGGATTGATGTCGAGCAGGATCGATTGCGACAGTGGCACCAGCGAGGCCCCGAAAATCCCCTGCAGCAAACGCGACGCAACGATCTGCGTCAGCGTTTCCGACAAGCCGCATAGCGCCGAGGCCACCGTGAAGCCGCCGATCGAGAAGATCAGCAGCCGCTTGACGCTCAGCCGGTCCGACAGCCAGCCGGTCAGCGGTGTGGCGATCGCGGCCGCGACGATGTACGAAGTCAGCACCCACGTGATCTCATCCTGCGACGCCGACAGCGTGCCCTGCATGTGCGGCAGCGCGACGTTGGCGATCGTGCTGTCGAGCGTCTGGATCAGCGTCGCGAGCATGATCGAGGCGGTGATCATCGGCCGATTGAGCGGGGCGGCGCTCGTCGACGCGGAGTCGGTTGACATGGGAGAGCAGGACCTTCGATATAGTAAGCATGCTTATTATATTGGCTGCAAATGCATCCGCCCACCAGGATTTATGCGGAGCCTGAATTACGCCCGCTGCGCCGGTTTTGCAGCCATTCCGACGATGACAAACGAAACCCTTTCGTATAATCGGCGCATGACTACCCAACTCGAAGAGCGCTTCGGCTTTCTGATTTCCGACGTCGGCCGCCTGACAGGCAAGCGTTTCGACGATCTCGCGAAGTCATCGGTCGATCTGACGCGCGCGCAGTGCCGCGTGCTGGCCAATCTCGCCCATTACGGCGACGTCAATCAGGCGCGGCTCGCGGACCTGCTCGAAGTCGCGCCGATTTCGGCGGGGCGTCTGCTGGACCGGATGGAAGAGGGCGGCTGGATCGAGCGCACGGCCAATCCGGAGGATCGCCGCGAACGCCAGGTGCGCATGACACCGAAGGCCGAGCGCACGCTCGGCAAGGCCCGCAAAGTGGGCGATGAAGTTGCGCTCGAAGCGCTGAACGGTTTTACCGACGAAGAAGCGAAGCAGCTCATCGCGCTGCTGCAACGAGTGCGCGGGAATCTCAGCCGACTGGTGGATCGGTGAGCGTGGGGCTTGGCCGTTTTTGTTAGAGCAGCACCGGGCTAAGACATTGCAAAGGAGCTGGCGCAAGCCAGCTTCTTTTTTAGTTGCGGGCGTTAAAGCCGATGGCTCGATTGTGCAAAGTCATCCGCCTATTTGGATTCAGGGGCGGCACCCGACGGCTGAACCAGTTCGAAGCACGCAGCCTTCGATTTCGCATCGGGCGACGACGGGTCGAGACATTTGAAGGCGCTCTGATCGCGCTGAACGAAGATCGTATCGGTTGGGCCGGCGTTGCCACGCACGCCGTTCACAACAGCGACGATTTTGTAGCCGTCCTGCAGCAAGGTTGAAAGCGTGAGAGAACTGGCGCGCCACTGACTGTCGGGTGGCGTTTGAGCGCTGGCGGAGAGCGGCGATGCGGCGGCGAGAAGCGTACTGGATGCGGTGGCCACGGCAAGCGCGGCGGTGCGGAACGTCATCAAGAAACCTCCTTGAAGTTGCTGTTTGGGAAAGCCAAAACAAAAAAGCCGCTGACCTTGTGGATCAGCGGCTTCTTCTTGCAACTGGTGGCGAATCAGGGACTCGAACCCCGGACCTGCGGATTATGATTCCGTCGCTCTAACCAACTGAGCTAATTCGCCGAAAGAAGCGAGATTATGAGGATAGGGCCGGAGGCTGTCAACCCCCGGCCCGCAACTTTTTTAAATTGCCCGGGCTGTCAGGCGTTTCAGTCCTTCGCGTAGATGTCCGAGTCCTTGGTTTCCTTCACGAACAGCACGCCGATCACGAGCGTGATGAGCGCGACCACAATCGGATACCACAGCCCCGAGTAGATGTTGCCCTTGGCAGCCACGATCGCGAAGGCGGTCGCCGGCAGGAAGCCGCCGAACCAGCCATTGCCGATGTGATACGGCAGCGACATCGAGGTATAGCGGATGCGCGTCGGGAACATCTCCACCAGCATCGCAGCAATCGGCCCGTAGACCATCGTCACGTAGATCATCATGATCGTCAGGATCACCACGCTCATCGGCCAGTTGATCTGCGACGGATCGGCCTTCGGCGGATAGCCGGCAGTCTTCAGCGTGGTCGCGAGCGTCTTGTCGAACACCTTGCCCTGGTCCTTGGCGTCGGCGGCCTTGCCGTCATACGTGTTGATCACCGTATCGCCGACCTTGATCTCCGCCAGCGAGCCGGCAGGCGCGGCGACGTTCTCGTAGTTCAAGCCGGCTTTCGAGAGCGCGCTCTTGGCGATATCGCAGGAGCTCGTGAACTTCGCCGTGCCGACCGGATTGAACTGGAACGAACACTCATCCGGGTTCGCGATCACGACAATCGGGGACTTCGCCGTGGCCGCTTCCAGCGCCGGGTTCGTGTAGTGACTCAGCGCCTTGAACAGCGGGAAGTACGTGCAGGCAGCAATCAGCAGGCCGGCCATGATGATCGGCTTGCGGCCGATGCGGTCCGACAGCGAGCCGAAGAACAGGAAGAACGGTGTGCCGATCAGGAGCGCGATCGCGATCAGGATGTTGGCCGTCGCGCCGTCGACCTTCAGCGTCTGCGTCAGGAAGAACAGCGTGTAGAACTGACCCGTGTACCAGACCACGGCCTGGCCGGCGGTCAGGCCGATCAGCGCGAGAATCACAATCTTCAGGTTCTTCCATTGACCGAACGCTTCGGACAGTGGCGCCTTCGAGGTTTTGCCTTCGGCCTTGATGCGCTCGAACACCGGCGATTCATGCAGTTGCAGACGAATCCACACCGACACGCCGAGCAGGATGATCGATGCGATGAACGGAATGCGCCAGCCCCATGCGCCGAACGCGTCTTCGCCCATGGCCGTGCGCACGCCGAGAATTACCAGCAGCGAGAGGAACAGGCCGAGCGTGGCGGTCGTCTGGATCCATGCGGTGTAGAAGCCTCGGCGTCCCGCCGGCGCATGTTCCGCGACGTAGGTGGCCGCACCGCCGTACTCGCCGCCGAGTGCGAGGCCTTGCAGCATCCGCATCGCGATGAAGATCACTGGCGACACAATGCCGATCGACGCATAGCCGGGCAGGAAGCCGACCAGGAAGGTCGACAGACCCATGATCACGATCGTGATGAGGAACGTGTATTTGCGCCCGACCATATCGCCGAGGCGGCCGAATACGATCGCGCCGAACGGCCGAACTGCGAAACCTGCGGCGAAGCTGAGGAGCGTGAAGATGAAAGCGGCAGTCGGATTGACGCCGGAGAAGAAGCTCTTGCTGATGAAGATGGCGAGTGAGCCGGCCAGATAGAAGTCGTACCACTCGAAAACCGTACCCAGCGACGACGCGAAGATCACCCGCTTCTCTTCTTTCGTCATTGGCACGTGCGAGATTTGCCCGCCAACGGTAGCCATATGTTGTCTCCAATATTGATATGTGCACGCGGTCCGCCGGCAAAGGCGTTCCCGTGAAACCGATTATTGGAGTGGAAACTTACGGCGTACTGACGTGGAGGGGTGAAATGGCAGTTTCCGGTGTGCGGAGGGAAATCCCATCAAAATTCAGCAACTGGCGGTTAAGTTCTTATAATTTTTGACAAACGTCTCTCAATATGGCGCCGGATCAGCGTGGGTTTTTGCGCTCTTAGGGTAAGTCCCGTGCCCGTTCGAGCACGTGCAAGCTGACACGCACGAGGGTTCCGGCAAGCCGCGGGGAGGTTTGATAGACGTTATCGTCAATGCTCATCTCCCCGCCGTGCATCGTCGTGATCTCGCGGACGATCGCAAGCCCGAGGCCGCTGCCGTCGCCTTCGCGGCCGAGAATCCGGTAAAAACGCTCGACCACCCGCGAGCGCTCAGCCACCGGAATGCCGAGCCCGGTGTCTTCTACTTCCAGATGCACGAGTCGCGCGGACACGTCGTGCCGCACCCGCACGGTGATCCGCCCGCCAGGCGGTGTGTAGCGGATCGCGTTGTCGATCAGATTCGACAGCATTTCCCGCAGCATCACCGGATTGCCGTCGACTTCAACCGGTTTTTCGGGCGCTTCATAACCGAGGTCCATCTGCTTGGCAAGCGCGGCCTGAACCCAGTCGCGCACCGCGCTGCGCGCTACTTCGGTCACCTCGACCGGCGTGAAAATCTGGCCCGACATCCGGTTCTCCGCGCGCGCCAGCGCCAGCAACTGGGTGACGAGGCGCGCCGCGTGCTCGGAGCTGGTGGCGATCTGTTCGAGCGAGCGGTGGACTTCCTCGGAGGCATCCTGGCGCAGCGCGAGCTCAGCCTGGGTGCGCAGGCCGGCAAGCGGCGTTTTCATCTGATGCGCGGCGTCGGCGATAAAGCGCTTCTGCAGTTCCATGTTCTGTTCGAGGCGCGTCAGCAGGTCGTTGAACGACGTCACCAGCGGCTCGATTTCCGGCGGCGCGCGGCGGGCTTCGAGCGGCGACAGATCGTCTGGGCGGCGCGCGCGAATATGCGCCTGCAGGGCGTGCAGCGGCGCGAGTCCACGCGACAGGCCGAACCACACCAGCAGGATCGCCAGCGGCAGGATCACGAACTGCGGCAGGATCACGCCTTTGATGATGTCGTTGGCAAGCTGGCTGCGCTTGTCGAGCGTCTCGGCGACCTGCACCAGCACCGGCTGGGCGCCGGGTGTCTGCGGAAACTCGACCGTCGTATAGGCGACGCGGATATCGTTGCCGCGCAGCACGTCGTCACGGAATTCGACGAGACCCGGCGGCGGCCGGTCTTCCTCGTGCGGCAACGGCATGTCGCGCTCGCCGCCCACCAGTTCGCCGCGCGTACCGAGCACCTGATAAAACACGCTGTCGACATTGTCGGCGCGCAGAAAGTCGCGGGTGGAGTCGGGCAGCGACAGCTCCGCCACGCCGTTGATCGGATGGATCTGGCGGGCGAGCACGTAGGCGTCGGTTTCGAGCGCGCGGTCGAACGGGCCGTTGGCGATCGACTTGGCGACCAGGTAGGTGACCGCGAGGCTCATCGGCCATAGCAACAGGAGCGGCGCCAGCATCCAGTCGAGAATCTCGCCGAACAGCGAGCGCGGGCGCGCTTCGGCGGCGGCTTCGGTCTCGTCGGGCGGGGCGAACGGATTGGCGTAGCGCTCGTCGCGCACCTCGTCGAGGTCCGCCGCGTGCGCCGTGGCGCGATCTGCGCGTGCGGACATGGAGGCCCTCTATTTGAAGTGGTGGCTCGCGGGCATCGCGGCCGTGGAGGGCGAAGCGGGCGGCTCGGATTCGGCGGGCGGATTGGCGCTTGAGCTTACGTTCGCGTTCACGTTCGACGGCAGGGCGGCTTTCTCGAGGCAGTATCCGAGGCCCCGCACAGTAATGATGCGTACGCCGCTCGGCTCGATCTTCTTACGCAGCCGGTGCACGTAGACTTCGATCGCGTTATTGCTGACTTCTTCGCCCCATTCGCACAGATGGTCGACGAGCTGTTCCTTCGACACCAGCCGGCCGATCCGCTGCAGCAGCACTTCGAGCAAACCGAGTTCGCGTGCCGACAGGTCGATCACCTGCTCGTTGACATAGGCAATCCGGCCAACCTGGTCGAACGACAGCGAACCGTGCCGCACCACCGTCGGGCCGCCGCCCGCGCCGCGCCGGGTCAGGGCGCGCACGCGCGCCTCGAGTTCGTTCAGCGCGAAGGGTTTGGCCATGTAGTCGTCGGCGCCGAGATCGAGGCCTTTAACGCGCTCGTCGACGCTGTCCGCCGCCGTGAGGATGAGCACCGGCACGGTCGAGTTGCGGGCGCGCAGGCGGCGCAGCACCTCGAGCCCGGACATGCGCGGCAGGCCCAGATCGAGGATCAGCAGGTCGAAAGTTTGCATCGACAGGGCGGTGTCGGCCTCGACGCCGTTCTTCACATGATCAACGGCATAGGCCGATTGGCGGAGTGATCGAACCAGACCGTCCGCGAGTATGCTGTCGTCTTCGGCAATCAGAATTCGCATGGTGCGCAAGCCTGGCCTTGCCGGCACCTTGGGGTGTCCCCCCGGCGCACAGCGGTCTCCGAAAATTATTGTGGGTAGTTGGGCAGCGCGACAGTAAAAATGCGCGTTCGCATGAGAATCGCGCTTGCCAAAACTACTGTTTTTTTATACAGTGTCTGAGTTTCGTGTGCTGTCCGTGAAAACTGGGCTGCACATCTGCCTCAGACGCCGTTCATCATAGCAAAGGACGATTCATGGAAGAAAGCAAGAAAGGCTCGGCTGGACTGACTGCTGAAAAGAGCAAGGCACTCGCTGCCGCGCTTGCGCAGATCGAAAAGCAGTTCGGCAAAGGGTCGGTCATGCGGCTCGGCGCAGGTGAGGCGGTCGAAGATATCCAGGTGGTCTCAACGGGATCACTCGGCCTCGATATCGCGCTGGGAGTCGGCGGTTTGCCGCGTGGCCGGGTGGTCGAAATTTACGGTCCGGAGTCGTCCGGTAAAACCACGCTGACGCTGCAAGTCGTCGCCGAAATGCAGAAGCTCGGCGGCACGGCAGCGTTTATCGACGCGGAGCACGCGCTGGATATCCAGTATGCGGGCAAGCTCGGCGTGAACGTCAACGACCTGCTGGTTTCGCAGCCGGACACCGGTGAACAGGCGCTCGAAATCGCTGACGCACTCGTGCGCTCGGGCTCGATCGACATGATCGTGATCGACTCGGTCGCGGCACTCGTGCCGAAGGCCGAAATCGAAGGCGAAATGGGCGACTCGCTGCCGGGTCTGCAAGCGCGTCTGATGTCGCAAGCGCTGCGCAAGCTCACCGGTACGATCAAGCGCACCAACTGCCTCGTGATCTTCATCAACCAGATCCGTATGAAGATCGGTGTGATGTTCGGCAACCCGGAAACCACCACGGGTGGTAACGCGCTGAAGTTTTACGCGTCGGTGCGTCTGGACATTCGCCGGATCGGTTCGATCAAGAAGAACGACGAAGTGATCGGTAACGAAACGCGCGTGAAGGTGGTGAAGAACAAGGTTGCGCCGCCGTTCCGCGAAGCGATTTTCGACATTCTGTATGGCGAGGGCATCTCCCGTCAGGGCGAAGTCATCGACCTCGGCGTGCAGGCCAAGATCGTCGACAAGGCCGGCGCCTGGTACAGCTACAACGGCGAACGTATTGGTCAGGGTAAGGACAACGCGCGTGAATTCCTGCGCGAAAATCCGGACATCGCTCGTGAAATCGAAAACCGCATCCGCGAATCGCTGGGCGTGAACGCCATGGCGGAAGTGGCGACCGGTGCGGCCGCTGAAGTCGCGGGCGAAGAAGAGTAACCAGCACGTGATACGCAAGGGCCGGACGCCGTCCAACGCTGGACACAACGCGGACGGCCCGCGTGACGGTGGCGACGATTCGTTCGAGTCGTCGTCCTCTTCATCGACTTCCCGGTCTACGCGGTCGTTTGGGCGGTCGTCGGGAAAGTCGTCTAGCAATTCCAGCAGTTCGTTCAGTCGTTCATCCGGTTCATCGTTCGGCAAGTCTTCTGGAAGCTCTTTCGGGCGTTCCACCTCACGTTCGCCGCGTGATCCTGCCGGCAACGCTGCCCCCAGACGCTCATACACATCAGATCCCGATCCCTTTGCCGCAGCCGGCGAAGCCGATCCCTTCGAATCATTCGACGCGCACGATCGCGCCGCAGGTCGCCAGCCGCAATCTGATCCATCCGCGCAGGCTGACGCGGACCCGTCCGAAACCACCTATACCCGCTCGCGCCGCACGCTTGGCGAGGCGAAGCCGGAACAGGACGAGGCAAAAAAATCCCAACGTCCGGCCCGTTCGCTAAAAGGACGTGCGCTCGGCTATTTGTCCCGGCGTGAATACAGCCGCTCCGAACTGGCACGCAAGCTGAAGCCGTTCGTCGAGGAAACCGATTCGCTCGATACCTTGCTCGATGCGCTGGAAGCCGAAAACTGGCTGTCCGACTCGCGTTTTGCCGAAAGCCTGATCCATCGGCGCTCGTCGCGCTTGGGCGCGAGCCGGATCGTGGGCGAATTGAAGCAGCATGCGGTCGACCAAACACTGGTCGAAGAAGCCAGTGCGCAACTGCGCGAGACCGAACTGGCGCGCGCCCAAGCCGTTTGGCGGAAAAAATTCGACCGGCTTCCAGAAACTGCCGCCGAGCGGGCCAAGCAGGCGCGCTTTCTGGCATCGCGCGGTTTCTCGGGCGCTACGATCGGCAAAATTCTCAAAGGGTTCGACGAGGAGTGACGCGGCGGCTAGCTGCGCCATCCCGTTTGGCGCACAGCGCGTGCCGCATACCTGCGCGCTTCCCACTTTGAGATAGCGTCTGCCGCGCTCTCCGGCCTGCTGGGTGGCCCTGCGCATTCCGGCCTGTCTCAAATACCCAGTATGCTAAAATTCGTGGGTTTTCCAATCCGGCCTTTCCTTCCCGCATGCCGATCTCCCCGCCAGTATCCCGTCAGTTGCGCCATCGTCGCGCAATCAGAGCGGAAGCCTATGAGCGAGCCGATGGCCTGTGGGATGTGGAAGCGTGCTTGACCGACGAAAAACCGCGCGATGTGGTGCTTGCGTCGGGCGTCCGGCCCAATGGTCAGCCGATCCATGAACTCTGGCTTCGCATCACCATCGATCGCAAGCTCAACGTCGTCGACGCCGAAGCGTCGTCCGACTGGGTGCCCTATCCAGGGTTGTGCCAGGCCAGCAATCCCGCCTACCGTGCCCTCATCGGGCTCAATCTGTTCCACAACTTCCGTCGCGATGCTGCCCGTTTGCTGGCCGGCACGGCTGGCTGCACGCATCTCACCGAGTTGTGCGCGCTTTTGCCGACCGCCGCAATCCAGGCGTTCGCCGGCGACGTGTGGAACACCAATGACGACACGCCGGGCGAAGCGGCGAGTTCCGGGACCGAGCAGTCCAGAAGCAAAGACAGCACAGACGAGCATTCCAAAAACAAACCGCCATTCCAGTTGGGACGCTGCCACGCGCTGCGTTTCGACGGCGAGGCGGTGCAACAGTTTTATCCGCGCTGGTATGGCCGCGCTCCGTATACAGCGGATCGCGCGGCATCGTCAGGCGACGGGGCAGCCCGCCAGACAGGTGAGGGCGGCAACGCGTCCGGCATGAACGACGGCAGCGGAAACGAAGTTCAATCCAACTCTCAGACTGAAGGGAATCACGCATGAAGATTCACGAGTACCAGGGTAAGGAAATCCTGCGGAAATTCGGCGTCGCGGTACCGCGCGGCAAGCCGGTCTTCTCGGTGGATGATGCGGTCAAGGCCGCGGAAGAGCTCGGCGGCCCGGTATGGGTCGTGAAGGCTCAGATCCACGCGGGTGGCCGTGGCAAGGGCGGCGGCGTGAAAGTCGCCAAGTCGCTGGAACAGGTTCGTGAATTCTCGAACCAGATCCTCGGCATGCAGCTCGTCACGCACCAGACCGGTCCGGAAGGCCAGAAGGTGAATCGTCTGCTGATCGAAGAAGGCGCTGACATCAAGAAGGAACTGTATGTCGGCCTCGTGATCGATCGCGTTTCGCAGAAGATCGTCGTGATGGCATCGAGCGAAGGCGGCATGGACGTCGAAGAAGTCGCGGAAAAGACGCCTGAGCTGATCCACAAGATCGCCGTCGACCCGTCGACCGGTCTGAAAGACGCGGAAGCCGACGAGCTCGCAACGAAGATCGGCGTGCCCGCCGCTTCGCTGCCGCAAGCACGCGCGATCCTGCAAGGCCTGTACAAGGCATTCTGGGAAACCGACGCATCGCTGGCCGAAATCAACCCGCTGATCCTGACCGGCGACGGCAAGGTCATCGCGTTGGACGCCAAGTTCAACTTCGATTCGAACGCACTGTTCCGTCATCCGGAAATCGTCGCGTATCGCGATCTGGACGAAGAAGATCCGGCTGAAGTCGAAGCGTCGAAGTTCGACCTCGCCTACATCTCGCTCGACGGCAACATCGGCTGCCTCGTGAACGGCGCTGGCCTCGCAATGGCAACGATGGACACCATCAAGCTGTTCGGCGGCGAACCGGCGAACTTCCTGGACGTGGGCGGTGGCGCCACGACCGAGAAGGTCACGGAAGCGTTCAAGATCATGCTGAAGAACCCGAACCTGACCGCGATTCTGGTCAACATTTTCGGCGGCATCATGCGCTGCGACGTGATCGCCGAAGGCGTGATCGCGGCGTCGAAGGCCGTGTCGCTGAAGGTGCCGCTCGTCGTCCGCATGAAGGGCACGAACGAAGACCTCGGCAAGAAGATGCTCGCTGAATCCGGTCTGCCGATCATCGCGGCTGACAGCATGGAAGAAGCGGCTCAGAAGGTCGTCGCGGCTGCTGCGGGCAAGGCGTAAGCCAAACCCCCAAGCGCGTTTACCAGGATTACGAATGGCGGCGCGTGAGTGGCGCAACAGCGACGCGGGCGAGAACATTCCGCTTCGCGGCGCCACCGCATGACGCCAAACGAACAGAGGTCAATACATGTCGATTCTGATTAACAAAGACACCAAGGTCATCACGCAGGGCATTACCGGCAAGACCGGTCAGTTCCATACGCGTGCTTGCCGTGAATATGCAAACGGCCGCGAAGCGTACGTTGCAGGCGTGAACCCGAAGAAGGCCGGCGAAGATTTCGAAGGCATTCCTATCTACGCGAGCGTCGCTGAAGCCAAGGCTGAAACGGGCGCGACCGTGTCGGTGATTTACGTTCCGCCGGCAGGCGCTGCCGCTGCCATCTGGGAAGCCGTCGAAGCCGACCTGGATCTCGCAATCTGTATCACGGAAGGCATTCCTGTCCGTGACATGATCGAGCTCAAGGCACGCATGCGCGCAAAGAACAGCAAGACGCTGCTGCTCGGACCGAACTGCCCGGGCACGATCACGCCGGACGAACTGAAGATCGGCATCATGCCGGGTCACATCCACCGCAAGGGCCGCATCGGCGTCGTGTCGCGTTCGGGCACGCTGACGTATGAAGCAGTCGGCCAATTGACGGCAATCGGCCTTGGCCAATCGTCGGCAGTCGGTATCGGCGGCGACCCGATCAACGGTCTGAAGCACATCGACGTGATGAAGATGTTCAACGACGATCCGGAAACGGACGCCGTCATCATGATCGGCGAGATCGGCGGTCCGGACGAAGCGAATGCTGCTGAGTGGATCAAGGACAACATGAAGAAGCCGGTGGTTGGCTTTATCGCCGGTGTTACGGCGCCTCCGGGCAAGCGCATGGGCCACGCCGGCGCGCTGATCTCGGGCGGTGCGGACACGGCCGAAGCCAAGCTGGAAATCATGGACGCATGCGGTATCAAGGTCACGAAGAACCCGTCGGAAATGGCGCGTCTTCTGAAGGCGATGCTGTAAAAACGAAATTTGCGGCTCGTACAGCGTATTTTTTGATACGCTTACGAGATCCTTTCGTAAGCGTGCGATTCTAAAAAGCGGGGGAGTCTAGACTCCTCCGCTTTTTTATTGCCCGCGCGTCCGATTCCTTCTCATTCTTTCAGTCATGCTCGAGTTCTTCGCCACGCTCCATTGGGGCGCAGTCATTCAGATCATCGTCATCGACATCCTGCTGGGTGGTGATAATGCCGTCGTGATCGCGCTTGCCTGCCGCAACCTGCCGCCTGCGCAGCGTACGAAAGGCGTGCTGTGGGGCACGGCCGGCGCCATCGTGCTGCGCGTCGCGCTGATTGCGTTTGCCGTGGCGCTGCTCGACGTGCCGTTGCTGAAATTCGCCGGCGGCCTGTTGCTGCTGTGGATCGGCGTGCGTCTGATGGCGCCCGCGCATGATGCCCACGAGAACGTCAAGCCGGCCGACAAGCTGATGTCGGCGATCAAGACCATCATCATCGCGGATGCCGTGATGAGTCTCGACAATGTGATCGCGATTGCCGGCGCGGCCGAGGCGGCCGACCCCGAGCATCGCCTTGCGCTGGTGATTTTCGGGCTGGTGGTGAGTATTCCGCTGATCGTGTGGGGCAGCCAGCTGGTGCTGAAACTGCTCGACCGCTTTCCGATCGTCATCACGCTCGGCGCCGCGCTTCTCGGCTGGATTGCGGGCGGCCTGATCATCAACGATCCCGCAGGCGACCGTTGGCCGATCCTCGATACGCCGCTGGCCGAGTACGGCATGAGCATCGCCGGTGCGCTGTTCGTCGTGATCCTCGGTTATCTGCTCAAGCGCCGCAACGCGAATCGCGCGGCGGCTTGACGCTGCTGGGCGAGCTGACCTGAACACCGCTGCTTCGGCGCAACGTTAGCCATTTGGCTGACTGTGTCGAACGCGCGCCGCTGGCTACGATTGAAACGCCTGTCCCCGACTCGAGGGGCAGGCGTTTTTCGTTTCAGGAGCCTGCCGATGACCGTTACTTTGCCGTATTCCCCTTTTTCACAATCGACGCCCTCGCCGAGAAACACGTTCGAACGAGCGCGCTGGACCGTGCCCCTCGCACGTGCCTGCCGCCGCGTCGGTTCCAGTTTCGGCTTCGGCTTTACGCTGATCGAGCTGATGATCGTGCTGGCAATCGTCGGCGTGATCGCCGCCTATGCGATTCCGGCGTATCAGGACTATCTGGCCCGCAGTCGCGTCGGCGAGGGTCTCTCGCTGGCTGCCTCCGCGCGGCTTGCAGTGTCCGAAAACGCCGCCAGCGGCAATGCGTTCGACGGTGGTTATGCGTCGCCGCCTGCCACCCGCAACGTCGAATCCGTTCACGTCGACGACGATACCGGGCAGATCACCGTCGCCTTCACGACGCGCGTCGCGCCTGCCGGGTCGAACACGCTGACCCTGGTGCCATCGGTGCCGGACAACGCCGACGCACCCACTGCGCGAATCGCCTTGAGCAAGGGCGCGGTGCAGTCGGGGGCGGTCACCTGGGAATGTTTCGCCGGCGGCAAAACGGCCTCTTCGTTGCCTGCGCCAGGCGCCGGGCCCGCACCAGCCGATACGCCTTCCCTGCCGTCGAATCTTGCACCGCCGGAGTGCCGCGCGTAAGCAATGGGGAGAAAGTTCGGGTGAGTTGTTATCCGAACGTAAAACACTGATTTTCGGGATATTTCAGCCCAGCCGGCGCACAGCAGGAGAATTTTTTTGTATAGTGCGCCGGTTGCTGACGCCCTCCCGGTTACTCGATGCCCACCCCATTTGCGCGCTACCTGTCTCTCATTCTGTTGGCTCTCGCGTTGGTGCTGCCTTATGCAGTCGCCAACCACACGTATCCGATTCCGACCTTCTACGCTGAATTCACGGCGCTCGCGCTGCATCTGCTGACGGGCGCCGGCGTCGTGCTGCTGGTGTGGACGGCGAGGCCGCGCGTGACGTTTGCGTCGCCGGTGGTCGCGCTGGTGCCGTTGCTGTTCGGATTGGTGCTGGTGGCGCAGTCGGTGCTGCTGCCGGTCTCGCAGCCGTCGATGAACTGGCTCGGCGGCGCTTACCTGCTCGCCGCATTCATGGCGACGCACGCGGGCTACGGTTTCACACGTGCCAAACTGAATGAGACAGCACTACGCTGGGCAGCCGGGGCACTCATCGTCGGTGGTCTGTTTGCGGTGTTTTGCCAGGTGATCCAGCTGTTTCACCTCGAGGTGCGTGTGTCGCCGCTGGTCGTCGCCTACAACGTGACCGTCGAGCGCCGGCCGTTCGGCAATATGGCGCAGGCGAACCACCTTGCCACCTATATCGCTTTCGCGATGGCCGGTGCGCTGTTCCTCGTGCAGACGCGCCGGATTGCCGTCAGCATCTGGCTGCTCGTGTCGACGATTTTTGCCATTGGACTCGCGCTGACCGTGTCGCGCGGCCCCTGGCTGCAGATGGGCGTGATCGTGGTGGCGGGTTTCTGGATGGCCTTCGCGCAGATGCGTAACCAGCCGCAGCTCCGCCGTAGCAATCGCGAATGGCTGATCCCGATCGGCTTGGCGGTACTGTTCTTTGTCATCAATGCCTTGATCCGCTGGGCCAATGTGCACTATCACCTGGAGCTTGGGCAGTCGGCGGCCGAGCGTTTCAAGGACGCCGGCCAGATCGCCCCGCGCCTCGCGCTGTGGAAGTACGGCTGGACGATGTTCAAGGCGCATCCGCTGCTGGGTGTCGGCTGGGGCGAGTTTCCGAGCTACCAGTTCGAGTATGTGAAGGCGCTGGGCGGCGTCGAGATCGCCAATAACTCGCACGATATTTTCATTGACCTGCTCGCGAAGACGGGTTTGATCGGTCTTGCGATCGTGCTGTTCGGCCTGATCACCTGGCTGATTCGCGTGGTCCGCGCGCCGCAGAGCTCCGCGCGCGTGTTCGGCGTTGCGCTGATCGGCGTGCTGGTCATGCATGCGCTGGTCGAATATCCGCAGCAGTACATGTTCTTCCTGCTGCCGGCGATGTTCGTGTTCGGTTTGCTCGAGACGCGGTCGCTGCGGCTCGTGCCTGGCCGCCTGTCGTTCGGCGCGTTTGCCGTGATCGTGTTCGGCGGGATCGCCGCGCTGTATCCGGTGTATCGCGACTACACGCGCGCCGAGGTGCTGTATTACGGTTCCCGGCCTGCCGAGCAGTATCGCGCGGACCCGTCGTTCCTGTTCCAGGCGTGGGGCGAGTATGGCCTTGCGACGTTGGAGCCGATGAATTCGATGAACCTGCAGCACAAGCTCGCGATGCACAAGCAGGCGATCGCGCTGCTGCCGGGCGAGACTGTGCTGCGCCGGTATGCGGTGCTGCAGGCATTGAGCGGCGATACGGCGGGGGCGTTCGATACCGTCGAGCGTCTGAAGATTTTTGCCCAGGAGTTGAAGGACTGGCCGTCGCAGTTGGCCTACGTGTATGAACTGTGCGACGAACAGAAGACGCTGACCGGCTTCAAGGCGGAACTGGTTAAGCGCTATGGCATGCCGGCGGGCGACGTCAATCAGGACGACGACAGCGAGGACGATTGAGCCGCGCTGTCGTTCTGTAGCTTAGTAGCAGTAGAGCGGCGCGATGACGTTGCCCGTCATCAACCCGCCACCCAATCCCCCGATTTCCCGCCGTGCTTTTCCAGCACTTTCACATCGGTGATCGTCATGCCGCGATCCACCGCCTTGCACATGTCGTACACCGTCAGCAGTCCGACCTGCACGGCGGTCAGCGCTTCCATCTCCACACCCGTGCGTCCCAGTGTTTCCACTTGCACCGTGCAATGCACGCCGGGCAACGTTTCATCGAGCTCGAAGTCCACTTTCACGCGGGTCAGCGCGAGCGGGTGACAGAGCGGGATCAGATCGGCGGTGCGCTTCGAGCCTTGAATCGCCGCGATGCGTGCGATCCCGATCACGTCGCCTTTCTTGGCGTTGCCGTCGCGGATCAGCGCGAACGTCTCAGGCAGCATGCGAATCGAGCCGCGCGCAATCGCGATGCGCTTGGTCTCCTGCTTGCCGCCGACGTCCACCATGTGCGCCTGGCCGGCAGCGTCGAAATGAGTGAGTTCAGGCATGGTTGGGCTCCTTCAGAGGGCGCTTATCATAGCAGCGTGATTGGGCGGGGCGAGATGATTACAATCACCGTATGCCCGCTATCTTAGTCCGAGCGGCGGGCGCCGCTTTTCGACTTCGTCATATCGACCTCGCGATGCGCTCGAAACGGTTTCTTGCTGCGTTGTTGTCTGTCGCGCTCGCGGCGCCGCCGGGCGTGTACCCGCAATCGCGCGGCGCATCGAACGCAAACACCAACACGGGCACGACCCTCGCGCTCAACATGCAGTCCGCGGAACCGCCGTTGGAAAGCGGCCCGGTCGAAACTTTCGCCGACCCCATCGTGCCGCCGGACATCGCCCAAGGCGTGTTCGGCGTCTATGGCGGCGCGCAGAGCCGCTTCTCCGGCAACTCAGGCGCGACCACCAACTGGCGCACCCCGATCGTCACCCAGCAATTGCCCGACCTCGGCAACGGCGGCTCCGGCTCGCTGACGCCGCAAGCCGAGCGCAAGCTCGGCGAACGCGTGATGCGCGAGTTGCGCCGCGACCCCGACTATCTCGACGACTGGCTCGTGCGCGACTATCTGAACTCGGTCGCCGCGAAACTCTCGGCGGCGGCGAGCGCGCTCTACATCGGCGGCTATCGTCCGGACTTCGAGCTGTTCGCGGTCCGCGATACGCAAATCAACGCCTTCTCGCTGCCGGGCGGGTTTATCGGTGTGAACACCGGTTTGATCGTCGCGACGCAAACCGAGTCCGAACTCGCCTCCGTGCTCGGCCACGAGATGGGGCACGTCCTGCAGCGGCACATCTCGCGGATGATTACCACCGGCGAGCGCAGCGGCTATGCCGCGCTTGCCGGCCTGCTGTTCGGCATTCTGGCGGGCGTGCTCGCGCACAGCGGCGACCTCGGCAGCGCGATTGCGATCGGCGGCCAGGCCTATGCGGTCGACAACCAGTTGCGTTTCTCGCGCTCCGCTGAGCATGAAGCGGACCGCGTCGGCTTTCTGCTGCTGGCCGGCGCCGGCTACGATCCCTATGCGATGACGACGTTTTTCGGTCGCCTCGATCGTGCGGCGATGAGCGACACCGGCATACCGGCTTACGCGCGTACCCACCCGCTGACTGGCGAACGGATCGCCGACATGGAGGACCGTGCGCGCCGCGCGCCTTACCGGCAACCGCATCAGACTTCCGAATACGGCTTCGTGCGGGCGCGGGCGCGCTTGCTGCAGGACCGCTCGCGCAGTGAATACGCGGATGAGATTTCGCGCCTGCGCTCCGAAATCGAGGACCGCACCGCGGTGAACGTCGCTGCGAACTGGTACGGGATTGCCTATGGGCAGATGCTGCTCGAGCGTTACGACGACGCGGTGGCGTCGCTGGCTTCGTCGCGGGCAGCATTTGTCGCGGGCGAACGTGGCGAAGGCGAGCCCATGCGCAGTTCGCCGAGCCTCGACGTGCTGGCGGCCGACATCGCGCGCCGCGCCGGGCGTAATGACGAGGCGGCACGTCTCGCCGAGTTTGCGCAGAAGCGCTGGCCGCAGTCGAACGCTGCAATCGACATGCATATCCAGACCTTGCTGACCTTGAAGCGATTCGCCGACGCGCAGTCTTTGGCGCTGAAGGAAACGCGAGTACAACCCGATCAGCCTGCCTGGTGGATGTATCTCGCGCAGGCAAGCGCGGGCAGCGGCGATGCGTTGACGCAGCATCGGGCGCTCGCCGAAAAATTCGCGCTCGAGGGGGCGTGGCCGTCGGCCATCCGGCAATTGAAGGAAGCTCGGGATCTGAAGACGATCGGCTACTACGATCTCGCGACCGTCGACGCCCGCTTACATGAAATGGAGAGCCGCTATAAAGAGGAGCGGCTTGATGAGAAGAGTTAGGGGTTGCTGGCTTGCGCTATCTGAGCCGCCGGACTTTCGACAAATCCGAACCGCCCGGCAACCTCACTTCGCTGCACGCCCTGCAAAGGCAACACAAGCCCATTGTTCCAGTGAAACGCGCCGCTCATCGAGTCATCGCCCAACGCCGCGTGGTCAGAAAAAACCTCGAGGTCGTGATCGTGCAAAACCGCGACTCTCGGCGGCGTCGAGCCGTCGACGAACAGAATCCCGCCTTCGTCGTCGACAAACACGGCCGCAGGCTCGAAAGCCCCGCCGGCCTGGTCCGTCAAGGAAAGCACGCCAGCGGCATCGGCTGACAACCTCACCACCCACGGCGTGTAGCCCAACTCGATATACACGCGCTGCGGGCCGTTCTGGAAAAACCACTGCCCGCGCTCGTCGGCGTCGTAATTCCGGTTGATAAATCCGAGCAACGCTTCATGCCGGATCGCCGTACCTGGCGTACCGCTGGCCTGAGCGGCTTCATCCCGCATGCGCCAGTTGCCGCGCCGGTCCAACATCAACCATCCCGTGCAACTCGGCACGTTCGGCCATTTGGCCAAGGCCTGTTTGACGATGTCATCCATGATCGACGTACTGCTCCAGATAACCGAGCACGCGCTGCGACAACCAGTCGATGCGGCCCGGGAACGGCCCAGTCATAAAGCCCGCGTGGCCGCCATGTTCGGGTTGATCGAGTTCCACCGACGCCGACACCTCATGCTTTGCCGGTAACGCTTCAGCCGGCAGGAACGGGTCGTTGCGCGCGTTCAGCACCAGAGTCGGCACGGTGATTCCGGACAGCAACGGCCGCGTGGTCGCGCGGCTCCAGTAATCGTTGGTGTCACGAAAGCCGTGCAGCGGCGCCGTCACCACGTTGTCGAAGTCGTACATCGTGCGGCTCGCCAGCATCGCGTCGCGGTCGAACAGCCCCGGAAACTGCGTCAGCTTCTGCTCGGCTTTCTGCTTCAGCGTCTTCAGGAAACTGCGCGTGTAGATCATGCCGAAGCCCTGTGACAACGCGCGGCCGCCGGCGTGCACGTCGATCGGCGTCGAAATTGCCGCGGCGGCCGAGAGCACCGGCGACGCATCTTCGCGCCGCTCGCCGAGCCAGCGCAGCAGCACGTTGCCGCCGAGCGACACGCCCGCCGCCACGATTGGCCCGCGATGCGTGGCGCGCAAACGCCGCAGGATCCAGTCGACTTCGTTGCTGTCGGCGAGATGATAGAAGCGCGGCAACCGGTTCAGCGGTCCGCTGCAACTGCGAAAGTGCGGCACCACGCCGTGCCAGCCGTACTCGCGCGCGGCCGCCATCAACGTGGTGGCGTAGTGCGACGTGGAACTGCCTTCGAGGCCGTGAAACAGCACGAACAACGGAGCGTCGTCTGCGGGAATTCTGGCGGGCGTGGCAGGGGTGAGCGCTGAGGCAGGCTTGCCGTCATGCACGACCCAATCGAGATCGATGAAATCGCCATCCGGCGTGTCCCAGCGTTCGCGCCGGAACGCGATGGCCGGGCGGCGCGCAAACAGCGCCGGGACGATGGTCTGCACATGCCGGTTCGGCAGCCAGAGCGGCGCGCGGTAGAGCAGTTCGACGGTGGCCTCGACAGCCGCCGCCGCGGCGCGTGCTGCGCCGGTAGAGGCGGATTGATCGTGCGCCGTCTCCCAATCCCCTATCGGGGATTCGTTCTGGACGGGTGACTTCCTGCGGGGCGTGCTCATGCCAGCGTCAAAGCAAAAAAGGTAGAACCGGCGAAACAGGCCGAACGAGCGAAATGCGCACGTCAGGCGTCAGTGCAACGACCCTTGGCCATGCCGCATCTTGGTCGCGAACTGACTGGCGGCTTCGTTCGGCATCGGACTCGCGTGAATATGCGCAATTTTCCATTCGCCGCGTTCGTGGACCATCACGTATGTGGTGAACACCATCGCGGGCGCCGCCTTAGGATCGGCTGGGCGGTGTGCTTCGGCGATGGCGTAGACGACGGTGCCGAGACTGTCGTAGACGCGAATATCGAGTGGTTCAATCGAAACGGGCGCGGTTTCAAGCTGGATTTGCAGGCCGGCGCGAATGCTGTCGAGGCCGTGCAGATGGGAGCCGTCGGCGCAGATGCAGCTGACGAATTCCTCATCGATCCACAGGCCCATCAAGCTGTCGATATTCACCTCGGCGATGGCCTGGTAATAGGCGTTCAGCGTATCGGCGGCGGCTTCGAAGATATGGGCAAAACGTGGCATGGCTCGTCAGTCTCTTGTGCGCGGCGCGCGGTTGCGGGGCAGCGGTCAGCGGGACAGTCCGGAGCACCGGACAATCGCTCCTAAGCGCGAGGATGCCCGCGCCGCAAGGCGCGAACATGACGCGACGCGCTCAAGGCGTGCGGTGTTGCGTGCAAGTATCAGCCGAATCAGCCAGGTTCAACGTTGCGCAAGCAACATGCCGCGCAAATCGCCGAACACCTGCTCGGCACTCAACTGCTTCAGGCAGTTCAGATGCCCGAGCGGACACTCGCGCTGAAAACAGGGGCTGCATTCGAGATGAAGCCATTGTACCTTCGCGAGCTCGGACAAGGGCGGCGTGTGGCGCGGATCGGTCGAACCGTACACGGCCACCAGCGGCCGGCGCAGCGCGGCGGCCACGTGCATCAGGCCGGAATCGTTAGTGACGACCGCGTTGGCCCGCGAGATCAGCGCGCAAGCTTCGCTCAGCGCGGTCTGGCCGCACAGGTTGCGCACGTTCGGCGCCTTCTCGGCGATGGCCTGGGCAAGCGGCGCGTCTTTCGGCGAGCCGAGCGCGATGATCTGCGTGTAGGGGAACGACTGGCCGACGATCTGCGCGAGCGCGGCGAAATGCTCGGGCGGCCAGCGCTTGGCCGGACCGTACTCGGCACCCGGGCAGAACACCAGCAGCGGCACGCGGGTATCCAGATTGAAGCGCGCCGAGACCCGTGACGCTTCGTTCAGATCCGCGTCGAGTCGCGGCATCGGCAGGTCGTCGGGGACCTTGGCGCCTTGCGCGTAGGCGAGGGCGGCGTAATGACCGACCATCGGCGGGCGCTCGTCTTTGCGCGGATTCGAGTGACGCACGTTCAGCAGGCCGTAGCGGCTCTCGCCGGTGTAGCCGATGCGCAGCGGAATGCCCGCCATCCACGGAATCAGCGCCGACTTGAGCGAATTCGGCAGCACGTAGGCCGCGTCGTAGCCGACATCGCGCAAGTCGCTCGCCAGCTGCCAGCGGCGCAGCATCTGCAGCTTGCCGTGCGCGAGGTCGGTTGCGTAGACGTCGCGAATCTCGGGCATGCGTTCGAGCACAGGCGCGACCCACGAGGGCGCGACCGCGTCGATCACGATGCGCGGATGCAATTTCACGAGGCGCGCAAACAGCGGCTGCGCCATCAATGCGTCACCGATCCAGTTCGGTGCGATAACCAACGCGCGACGCATCAGAGTGGGTGTCCGGTGTCGAAACGAAGCGCCGCGCGAACCATGCGCGTGGCGTTCGATTGGGTAAAAAGGGAAAAGCCGCGAGCCTTGCGGCGCGGATCCGGCATGACCGGTCCCGCCGCGGCTGCGGCCTTACTGCGGAGCGTTTGCGTTCAGTGACCCTTGACCACTTCGCCGTCGCGCAGCTTGTAACGCGTGCTGCAGTACGGGCATTTCGCTTCGCCGTGCGTGACGTCGATAAAGACGCGCGGGTGCGCGCTCCAGCGCGGCATGGCCGGATTCGGGCAGTACGCCGGCAGATCTTTTGCGGTCAATTCGACCAGCGGCATTTCTTTGATTTCGCTCATGAGGAGTTTCTCGTTGTATGCAGGGTGCGTGC
Source organism: Paraburkholderia sp. SEWSISQ10-3 4 (assembly GCF_030464785.1). Taxonomy (NCBI): domain Bacteria; kingdom Pseudomonadati; phylum Pseudomonadota; class Betaproteobacteria; order Burkholderiales; family Burkholderiaceae; genus Paraburkholderia; species Paraburkholderia sp. SEWSISQ10-3 4. The sequence continues at coordinate 117,349 of NZ_JALPRI010000008.1, read as the reverse complement.
GTTGCGCCGGTAAAGGCCAGCGGCCTTGGGCGGCGCAGCGTGCGTTAGATTTTGGTGAGCCAGTGCGCGTACTTGTCGCTCTTGCCGTTCACGATATCGAAGAAGCCGGATTGCAGCTTTTCGGTGATCGGACCGCGTGCGCCGGAGCCTATCGTACGGTTGTCGAGTTCGCGGATCGGCGTGACTTCCGCGGCGGTGCCGGTGAAGAACGCTTCGTCGCAGGTATAGACCTCGTCACGCGTGATGCGCTTTTCGATCACCTGGATGCCCGCGTCGCGCGCCAGCGTGATGATCGTGTCGCGCGTGATGCCGTCGAGGCACGACGACAAATCCGGCGTGTACAGCTTGCCGTTATTAACGAGGAAGAAGTTCTCGCCGGAGCCTTCCGACACGTAGCCGTCCACGTCCAGCAGCAGCGCTTCGTCGTAACCGTCGGCAATTGCTTCCTGGTTGGCGAGGATCGAGTTCACGTACCAGCCCGAGGCCTTGGCGCGGACCATCGACACGTTCACGTGATGGCGCGTGAACGACGAGGTCTTCACGCGGATGCCCTTGGCGATACCGTCTTCGCCGAGGTAAGCGCCCCACGGCCAGGCGGCGATTGCCACGTGGATCGTGTTGCCCTTGGCCGACACGCCGAGCTTTTCCGAGCCGACCCAGATGATCGGGCGCAGGTAGCAGGATTCGAGTTTGTTTTCACGGACCACTTCGCACTGTGCCGCGGCCAGCGTTTCGTGACCGAACGGCACGTCCATCTGGAAGATCTTGGCCGAATTCAGGAGACGCTTGGTATGTTCATGGAGGCGAAAAATCGCCGTGCCGCCGTCAGCCGTCTTGTAGGCGCGTACGCCTTCGAAAACGCCCATGCCGTAATGCAACGTGTGCGTAAGCACGTGGATCTTGGCATCGCGCCAGTCGATGAGCTTGCCATCCATCCAGATCTTGCCGTCGCGATCGGCCATTGACATGCGATTCTCCAGCGGTGCGGTGAAAGAGCGTTATTTTAGCGTCTTTTGCACAAGGAACGGGCATTTGGCCGCATGCCGGGCGCTATAATTCGGCGCACGCATAATTCATCCGGATGCGCCAGCGGGTGCTTGACGACCTGGCGCCGACCTCCCTTCGTTGCGCCGCCGCCTGGCGCCCGCGTTTCGCCCCATGCTCGCTCGCTTGTCAGATACCGATCGCCGTTCCTTTCGTCAGGGCGCGCGCGACTATTCGCCCACGCTGATGGCGATCTTCTCCTGGGGTCTCGTCACCGGCATCGCCATGAGCAAGTCCGTGCTCACGCTGCCGCAGGCGCTCACCATGTCGCTGCTCTGCTACGCCGGATCGTCGCAACTGGCCGTGCTGCCGTTGCTGGCCGCCAAGCTGCCGATCTGGACCGTGCTGCTCACCGCCGCGATGGTCAATACGCGTTTCGTGATCTTCAGTGCCGGTCTCGCGCCGCATTTTTCCTATCTGCCAATGTGGCGCCGCATCGTGCTCGGCTACTTCAACGGCGACGTGATCTATCTGCTGTTCCAGAAGAAGAGCTTCCAGACCGGTTACGTGCCGGGCAAGGAGGCGTACTTCTGGGGCATGGCGGTGTGCAGCTGGTTGTCGTGGCAGGTCTCGTCGATCGTCGGCATTCTGCTGGCGAGCCTGATTCCGGACAACTGGGGCCTCGCGCTGGCAGGCACGCTGGCGCTGCTGCCCATCATGGTGTCGGCGATCGCCACGCGCTCCACGCTGGTCGCGGTCAGCATCGCCGGCCTGGTGTCGCTGCTCGCTTTCGACCTGCCGTACCGGCTCGCGCTGCCGCTCGCGGTGATTGCGGCGATTATCGCGGGCAGCGCCGCCGACCTGATGGTCGAGCGCGCCGACTTGCGCCGCATCCGCAACAGCGCCGGAGATTCCCAATGACATCCTTACAGATCTGGCTGTCCATTATCGGCATGACCTTCGTCACCGCGGTGACACGCGCGATGTTTCTAATCGGCGGCGAGCGCACGGTTTTGCCGGCGCGCGTCCAGCGGATGCTGCGCTATGCGCCGGCCGCGGCGCTTGCCGCCGTCGTGCTGCCCGATGTGCTGGCGACGCCGGAGGGGCTCTCGTTCGCGCCCTCGAACCACGAGTTTTACGCGACGCTATCCGGTCTGGCGTGGTTTATGTGGCGCCGCACCATGCTCGGCACGATTGTGGTGGGAATGGCCGTGTTCACGCTCTTGCGCCTCTTCATGTAATTGATTGGAACGAAAATGCTGCACTGCGACATGCGCGGCGCGTTCTTCAAATACGGGACATTCGCCTGGTTGCGGGTCAGAAGGCCGTGTGGATAAGTTAAAATGGGTGTTTCCGGGATAAGCGCGCCGCTGCATGGCGCGACAGCCGCGGCTTTGCCGCCGGCGCCCGACTCAGTGGAGCCGCTGCCGTGCCGAAGCGCTGGAGTTTGCCGCGCTTAAGGCCCAGCGCGTCGTCCGCCACCGCCTTCCCATCAACTCGCACATACACGCCCATGAACAAGGTATTGCGTCTCTCCGATCTGATCGCCGAAGGCAAGCTGTCCGGCAAGCGCGTGTTCATCCGCGCCGATCTGAACGTGCCGCAGGACGATCAAGGCAACATCACCGAAGACACCCGCATCCGCGCCTCCGTGCCGGCGATCAAGGCCGCGCTGGACGCAGGCGCCGCCGTGATGGTCACGTCGCACCTGGGCCGTCCGACCGAAGGCGAGTTCAAGCCGGAAGATTCGCTCGCGCCGGTCGCGAAGCGCCTCGCCGAGCTGCTTGGCCGTGACGTGCCGCTGGTTGCCAACTGGGTCGAAAATGGCGTGAACGTCGCGCCGGGCCAGCTCGTGCTACTGGAAAACTGCCGCGTCAACAAGGGCGAAAAGAAGGATTCCGACGAGCTCGCGCAGAAAATGGCGAAGCTCTGCGACGTCTACGTGAATGACGCATTCGGCACCGCGCACCGTGCCGAAGCCACCACGCACGGCATCGCCAAATACGCGCCGATCGCTTGCGCCGGCCCGCTGCTGGCGGCAGAGCTCGAAGCGCTTGGCAAGGCGCTGGGCGCGCCGAAGCGTCCGCTGGTGGCGATCGTCGCCGGCTCGAAGGTATCCACCAAGCTGACCATTCTGAAGTCGCTGGCCGACAAGGTCGATCAGTTGATCGTCGGCGGCGGCATCGCCAATACGTTCATGCTGGCGGCCGGCCTGAAGATCGGTAAGTCGCTCGCCGAAGCCGATCTGGTCGCTGAAGCCAAGACGATCATCGACGCAGCGAAAGCCCGCGGCGCCTCGGTGCCGATCCCGACCGACGTGGTGACGGCTAAAGAGTTTTCGCCGACCGCGAAGGCGGAAGTCAAGGCCGTCGCCGACGTGCAAGACGACGACATGATCCTCGACATCGGACCGGAAACCGCCAAGGTGCTCGCCGCACAACTGGAAAAAGCCGGCACGATCGTGTGGAACGGTCCGGTCGGCGTGTTCGAATTCGATCAGTTCGGCAACGGTACGAAGACGCTGGCTGACGCGATCGCCAAATCGTCGGCGTTCTCGATTGCAGGCGGCGGCGATACGCTCGCGGCGATTGCCAAGTACGGCATCCACGACAAGGTCAGCTACATCTCGACGGGCGGCGGCGCCTTCCTCGAGTTCCTCGAGGGCAAGACACTCCCCGCTGTCGCAGTTCTGGAATCGCGGGCTTAACGTGGTGACGCGCTCCCCCTCAGCGAAGTCTGCAAAAGCGCGCGGCGGCAAGCCGCGCAACACCGCAGCAGCAACGGCAGGGGAGCGCGAAGCGCGCTCCGCCGCCACAACGGCCGTGGCTGAAGCCGCGGCCCCGCAGCAGCAGGAATCCGAGTTGTCTCTCGCGCTTGCGGAGTTGACCACTGCCGGCGAGGCAGCGGAATTGTCCACCGGACAAGCCGCCCACTCGCCCGCAGAACTCCCGGACGACGAGATTACGCTCGCCCCCTCACCGGCGCGCCCCGTGCCGGTATCGAACACCGCTTCACCCCATAAAGCGACGCTGGTTTCAACCGGCGCGCAGCCCCCAGCAGCACCCTTCGGTGCGCAGCCTCCGCATCCGACTCGCAGCGCTCATTCCAGCGATCCCACCCAGACGAGGAGACTCATGCATCGCGCCACCAAGATTGTCGCTACCATCGGACCGGCTTCCAGTACGCCGGAAATCCTGCTGCAAATGATTCAGGCAGGCGCCGACGTGGTGCGGCTCAATTTCTCGCACGGCACGGCCGACGACCACCGCCAGCGCGCCGATTTCGTGCGCGAGGCGGCCCGCCAGGCCGGCCGTGAAGTTGCCATCATGGCTGACCTGCAAGGCCCGAAGATTCGGGTCGGCAAATTCGAAAACGGCAAGACCACGCTGGTTGCCGGCAGCCCGTTCGTCCTCGACGCCGAGTGTGAACTCGGCAACGACGATCGCGTCGGCCTCGACTACAAAGACCTGCCGCGCGACCTGAAACCGGGCGACGTGCTGTTGCTCAACGACGGCCTGATTGTGCTGGACGTCGTGCGCGTGCTCGGTAGCGAGATCCACACCACCGTGAAGGTCGGCGGCGATCTGTCGAACAACAAGGGCATCAACCGCCAGGGCGGTGGTCTGACGGCGCCGGCCCTGACGGCCAAGGACATGGAAGACATCCGCACGGCGATGTCGATCGGTGTGGATTTCGTCGCGGTATCGTTCCCCAAGAACGCCACCGACATGGAAATGGCCCGCCAGCTCGCGAACATCGCGGGTGCACCCTATGGCATCAAGCCGAAGATGATCGCGAAGATCGAGCGGGCGGAAGCGATTCCGGCGCTGCAAGGCATCCTCGACGCATCGGACGGCATCATGGTTGCGCGCGGCGACTTGGCCGTGGAAGTGGGCAATGCCGCAGTTCCTGCGCTGCAAAAGCGCATGATTCGTATGGCCCGCGAATCGAACAAGTTCGTGATCACCGCGACCCAGATGATGGAATCGATGATCTACGCGCCGGTGCCGACCCGCGCCGAAGTGTCGGACGTCGCCAACGCGGTGCTGGACGGTACGGACGCGGTGATGTTGTCGGCCGAATCCGCAGCGGGCAAGTACCCGGTGCAGACCATCGAGACGATGGCCGCGATCTGCCTTGAAGCCGAAAAGTCGGAGCAGTCGGAGCTGGACAAGGATTTCCTCGACCGCACGTTTACGCGAATCGACCAGTCCATCGCCATGGGTGCGCTGTTCACGGCGTTCCACCTGGGCGCGAAGGCGATTGTCGCGTTGACCGAATCGGGTTCGACCGCGCTATGGATGTCGCGTCACTGGACGCACGTGCCGATTTTCGCGCTCACGCCGCGCGTCGGCAGCGAACGGGCGATGGCGATCTACCGCAACGTTACGTCGCTGCATCTGGACACCAGCACCGACCGCGACACCGCCTTGCAGCAGGCGCTGGAAACAGTGGTCGGCAAGGGCTACGCATCGCGCGGCGACATGGTGGTGCTGACCGTCGGCGAGCCGATGGGTCAGGCAGGCGGTACGAATACGCTGAAGATCGTGCGCGTTGGTGAACCGTATTGATTTGACGCACTGTGTGTATGGCGGAAGTAACTGCTAAAGCACTTACTTCTGCCCTACACAGCAGACTGCTCGATCGGCACAGGCTTGATTGAGCGAAGCAGGCTGTCATGCCCCGCGAGAGGCGGCGCACAGACTTCAATTGCGCGTGCGGTAAAGGTCCGCGGGTGAAGCGCTTTAGGGAATGTGTGAACGGGTATGCAGCTTGCTTCGCGATAAAATCGCCCCAAAAGATGCCGACGGCACAGAATTCGTTTCAATCTAAGGAGTTAAGCATGCCTCTCGTATCAATGCGTCAACTGCTGGACCATGCCGCTGAAAACGGTTATGGCATTCCGGCATTCAACGTGAACAACCTGGAGCAGGTGCAGGCGATCATGTTCGCAGCGGATAAGGTCAACGCCCCGGTCATCATGCAGGCGTCGGCCGGCGCGCGTAAGTACGCGGGCGAGCCGTTCCTGCGCCACCTGATCGAAGCCGCGGTCGAGTCGTATCCGCATATTCCGGTCGTGATGCACCAGGATCACGGCCAGTCGCCGGCGGTCTGTATGGCGGCGATCCGCAGCGGTTTCACCAGCGTGATGATGGACGGTTCGCTCGAAGCCGACGGCAAGACGGTCGCTTCGTACGAATACAATGTCGAAGTGTCGCGCAAGGTGGTTGAAGCGGCGCATTCGATCGGCATCACGGTGGAAGCGGAACTGGGCGTGCTCGGTTCGCTGGAAACCATGAAGGGCGACAAGGAAGACGGCCACGGCGCGGAAGGCACGATGACCCGCGAGCAACTGCTGACCGATCCGGAGCAGGCTGCCGACTTCGTCAAGCTGACGCAATGCGACGCGCTGGCAATCGCGATCGGTACGTCGCACGGCGCGTACAAGTTCAGCAAGAAGCCCACGGGCGACATCCTGTCGATCCAACGCATCAAGGAAATTCACCAGCGCATTCCGAATACCCACCTGGTGATGCACGGTTCGTCGTCGGTACCGCAGGAGCTGCTCGCGGAAATCCGCGAATTCGGCGGCGACATGAAGGAAACCTACGGCGTGCCGGTCGAGGAAATTCAGGAAGGCATCAAGAACGGCGTGCGCAAGGTCAATATCGACACCGACCTGCGTCTGGCGATCACCGGTGCGATCCGCCGCTACATGGCGACCAATCCGGGCAAGTTCGATCCGCGCGACTACCTGAAGCCGGCGCGTGAAGCCGCGATGAAGATCTGTCTCGAGCGTTTCACGCAATTCGGCTGCGAAGGCCAGGCCGGCAAGATCAAGCCGGTTTCGCTTGATAAAATCGCGGAGAAGTACAAATCGGGCGAGCTCGCGCAAGTCGTCCGCTAAGCTATAAGCAGGCTCTACATCTGGCCGATTGGCCAGGTTGTCGTCCGATCGCCGTTCCCGCATCATCCGGGGAACGGCGTTTCCCTTTTGTTCCGGTCATACTTTTTGCCCCACTTTTAGCGAACCACGACGATGTCTACCCTTTACGAATCCACGCTCCACTCGCTGCCGCTGCTCGGCCGCGGTAAAGTCCGCGACAACTATGCGGTGGGCAACGACCAGTTGCTGATTGTCACGACCGACCGTCTGTCGGCGTTCGACGTCATCATGGGCGAGCCGATTCCGAATAAGGGCCGCGTGCTCAACGAAATGGCGAACTTCTGGTTCGAGAAACTCAAGCATGTGGTGCCGAATCACCTCACGGGCGTGGCGCCCGAATCCGTGGTGGCGGCTGACGAAGTCGAGCAGGTCAAGGGCCGCGCCGTGGTGGTGAAGCGTCTCGAGCCGATCCTCGTTGAAGCGGTGGTGCGCGGCTATCTGGCCGGCAGCGGCTGGAAAGACTACCAGGCAACCGGTTCGGTGTGCGGTGTGGAACTGCCGCCGGGCCTGCAAAACGCACAAAAACTGCCCGAGCCGATTTTCACGCCGGCAGCCAAGGCCGAAATGGGCCACCACGACGAGAACATTACGTACAACGAGATGGAACGCCGCATCGGCACCGAACTGTCGGCCACGATCCGCGACATCTCGATCAAGCTGTACAAGGAAGCCGCTGACTATGCTGCAACGCGCGGCATCATCATCGCGGATACGAAGTTCGAATTCGGCCTGGACAACCACGGCCAGCTGTATCTGATGGACGAGGCGCTGACCGCCGACTCGTCGCGCTTCTGGCCGGCTGACCAGTATCAGGTCGGCACCAACCCGCCGTCGTTCGACAAGCAGTTCGTGCGCGACTGGCTCGAAACCCAGCCGTGGAAGAAAGAGCCGCCCGCACCGAAGCTGCCGGACGATGTGGTCACGAAGACAGGCGAGAAGTATCAGGAAGCGCTCGAACGCCTGACCGGACACAAGCTCGCTTAAGTACGCTTACCTGGCTATATCTGCAGTGCTCAAGAAACAAGGAAGCCGTACCATGAGTGAAGCACAAACTGCCCATACGCATGGCGCGCCGGTTGTCGGCGTGCTGATGGGTTCCAGTTCCGACTGGGAAGTGATGAAGAACGCCGTCGCGATTCTGCAGGAATTCGGCGTGCCGTATGAGGCCAAAGTCGTGTCCGCGCACCGGATGCCCGACGAGATGTTTGCGTATGCCGAGAGCGCGCGTGAGCGCGGCATTCGCGCGATCATCGCGGGTGCGGGCGGCGCGGCGCATCTGCCGGGCATGCTGGCCGCCAAGACCACGGTGCCGGTGCTCGGTGTACCGGTGGCGAGCAAGTATCTGAAGGGCGTCGATTCGTTGCATTCGATCGTGCAGATGCCCAAAGGCGTGCCGGTCGCCACGTTTGCAATCGGCGAAGCGGGCGCGGCGAATGCGGCGTTGTTCGCGGTGTCGATTCTGAGCGGCACGAGCGCCGAATATGCGGAAAAGCTGGCTGCGTTCCGCGTGCGTCAGAACGAAGCGGCCCACGCAATGGTGCTGCCGGCGCTGTAAGCGCCAAGGCTGATTGCTTTTAGACGTCCCCCCTGTCTGACCCCCGGCCGGGTGCTGCTATTGCATGAACGCAGCACCCGGCCGCGACCGACCACTAAGATGAACCCAGACAACACACCGGTTTCACCGATTTTGCCCGGCGCATGGCTTGGCATGGTCGGTGGCGGCCAGCTCGGCCGCATGTTCTGTTTTGCCGCTCAGGCAATGGGCTATCGCGTTGCCGTGCTCGACCCGGACGAAACCAGTCCTGCGGGCACGGTTGCCGACCGCCATATCCGTGCGGCTTACGACGACGAAGCGTCGCTCACCGAACTCGCGCGGCTGTGCGCGGCGGTGTCGACCGAATTCGAGAATGTGCCGGCGGCGAGCCTCGATTTCATGGCGAAAACCACCTTCGTGAGCCCGGCCGGCCGTTGCGTCGCCGTGGCGCAGGACCGGATCGCCGAGAAGCGTTTTATCGCGTCGTCAGGCGTGACCGTGGCGCCGCACGTGGTGATCGAATCGTCGGACGCGCTGGCCGCGCTCGACAACGCGAAGCTCGAAGCCGTGCTGCCCGGCATTCTGAAGACTGCACGCATGGGCTACGACGGCAAAGGTCAAATCCGTGTGCGCAACGCCGAGGAAGTGCGCGAGGCGCATGCGTCGCTCGCAGGGGTTCCGTGTGTGCTCGAAAAGCGCTTGCCGCTGAAGTTCGAAGTGTCCGCGCTGATCGCGCGCGCGGCGAGCGGCGCGTCGGTGGTATATCCGCTGGCGCAGAATACGCATCGCGACGGCGTGCTGTCGCACACCATCGTGCCTGCGCCGGATGCAAGCCCGACGCTGGTCCAGCAAGCACAGCAGGCTGCGCTGCAAATCGCGGACAAGCTCGGCTATGTCGGTGTGCTGTGCGTCGAGTTCTTCATTCTCGAAGACGGGTCGCTGGTCGCCAACGAAATGGCGCCGCGTCCGCATAACTCCGGCCATTACACCGTCGACGCCTGCGCGACCAGCCAGTTCGAACAGCAGGTCCGCGCCATGACCGGCATGCCGCTCGGCGACACGCGTCAGCATTCGCCGGCGGTGATGCTGAACATCCTCGGCGACGTCTGGTTCCCAGGCGGCCCGAAGGGCGCGGCGGTCACACCGCCGTGGCACGAAGTCGCCGCGATGCCGGCGGCGCGTTTGCATCTGTACGGCAAGGAAGAAGCACGTTGCGGCCGCAAGATGGGTCACGTGAACTTCACGGCCGCGACACTTGAAGAAGCCCGCACGTCGGCGCGCGATTGCGCGCGGCTCCTGCATATCATCACGGGCTGACGCGAGCACCATGCCGGATCAAAGCAAACCTGCCGAAGGGGGCGCCGCAAGCGCCTTGCCTGTGAGCGCCGAGCAGATCGAACACGCTGCCGCGCTGCTCGACGCGGGCGGCCTCGTCGCGTTCCCCACGGAGACGGTCTACGGACTCGGCGGCGACGCCGAAAGTCCGGACGCGGTCGCGCGTATTTACGCGGCGAAGGGCAGGCCGGCGAATCATCCGGTGATCGTGCATCTGGCGCCGCAGGGCGATCCGAACTACTGGGTCGAGCATTTGCCGGCGGAAGCGCAGCGTTTGATCGATGCGTTCTGGCCGGGGCCGCTCACGTTGATCCTGAAGCGTGCCGAGCGGATCAATGCAGCCGTGAGCGGCGGCCAGGATTCAGTGGGTTTGCGCTGCCCGTCGCATCCGGTTGCGCAGGCTTTGCTCGAAGCGTTCAGTGCGTTGCGCGGCGGACATGGCGGCGTGGCGGCGCCCTCGGCGAATCGATTTGGTCACGTGAGCCCAACTACGGCGCAGCACGTGCGCGACGAGTTCGGCAGCGCGATTCACGTGCTGGACGGTGGCGCATCTGACGTCGGAATCGAATCGACGATTCTGGATTTGTCGCGCGGATTTCCGGCGCTGTTGAGACCTGGTCGCGTAACGCCGCAGGATATCGCCGACGTGCTCGGCGAGGCGCCACGCCTGCCCGACGGTTCGGATGCCACGACACCGCGCGCTTCGGGGACGTTGAAGGCGCACTATGCGCCGCGCACGCCGTTGGCCTTGCTGCCTTTTGATGCGTTGCAGATGTTGCTCGCGGCGCGTCAGAGCGACGAACGCGTGGCCTTGGTAGCGCGTGCTTCCCGCGCAGGAGAGTGGGCTCATGCCGAGGGCGTGCATTTCATTGCCGCGCCTGAAGATCCGCACGTCTATGCGCGCGAGTTGTATGGCCTGCTAAGGGCGCTCGATCGCGCGGACGTGAGCCGGATTCTCATCGAGAAGTTGCCGGACACGATCGAGTGGATCGCTGTGAACGATCGGCTCGGCCGGGCCGCGGCTGCATTCGAAGCGCAAGGGTAGGAACTGCCTGATTGGTACGGCTTGCTCACCGGCGCCGCCACAATCCGTTGTAGCAACCCGTCGTCTCAACCGCTGTGCCGCGCGCAACAAACATAAATAAAAAACGCCCGGCTTGACCAGCAAGCCGGGCGTTTGCAGAACTCGCATCCTGCTGCCGCTATGCGGCAACCCTCAACTTATTTCCCCAAGCCGGTGGCCGCGATCTGCTGCTGAACGAACTGCGCGAACAAGGCGTGCAAGTGCGTGCTCGGATGAACCAGGTCAGCGAACATGTAGGTCTGGTCAGCGCCGGCCACCGTGTAAGTCTGCGGCGAGCAGAACAGCGACGAGCCGAACTGGGCACCATACTGTGCCGGGGTCAGCCCGTTCGTTGCGCTCGGATTGGCGGTGGCGTACGCGGTTGCGTTGGTCACCATCGACGTCAGGTTACACGCCGTACCGGTGTTGGACACCGTGAAGCCCAGCGCCTGGTAGTTCGGCAACTGCTGATCAATCCACGTGAACGCGTCGGCCACGATGACCTTGCCCGTGCCCAGCAGGCCGAGGGATGTCATGGTTTGGACCAGAATGCCGTTATACGCCGCGGTAATCCCCGACAGGAGCGCAGCCGCACCAGGCGAGGCTGCGTTGGCCTGAACGCCTTGCGGCGTATTGCCGATGTCCGGTACCGTCGACACCACCACGTGGGTCGCGCCCGAGTTGACGATGGTCTGGATTTGCGCGGCGAGCTGCGTGGCGGCTGTCGCGATCTGGGGGTTGGCCAGCTGCTGCAGGTAGCCGGCGATGAACTGTACCTGGCCTGCCTGAGTGTTCGGCAGTTTGCCGGCCTGCACGAGCAGCGGATATTGCGTCTGCAGCGCGGTGGCGAGCGCCGTCAGGTTGGCGGTGGTCCCAGCGAACTGGAAGATGTCGTTCGCGCCGCCGTTCACCAGCACGAGCTGGTTCGCGTTGAAGCTCGTATGCGCGCCCAGGTAGTTCGCCACCTGGGTCACCACCGGCACGGTCGTTGCCGCCGCGTTGTTCGGTGCCCAACCTTCGCCCTGGGCGTTCACGACGTCAGAGCCGCCTTGTGCGTAGCCGAACCCGCCCGTCGCAACCAGCGGTTGACCGAAGCCGCCCACATACGCGGCAGTCAACGTGCCGCCGTAGTACTCCGCGACCTTCTGGGTCCACACTTCACCCGGGTTCGTCGTGAAGCGGCCGCCGCCGAAGCTCGACTGAATCACCGGCGCGTACGTGCCGACATCCGACAAGCTGTCGCCAAACGAAACGACCTGCAATTTCACGCCGCCTGCCGGCGTGCTGCTGCTCGAACTGTTGTTGTTATCGCTGCCGCCGCCACAAGCCGCGAGCAGTGCAAACGCCGCACTGGCGATGGCGATCTGCGTGACGCGGACGAAATTGCGTTTCCTCGATGCTGTTTGTTTCATGTTGACTACATCTCCTCGTATGTGTGGCCCTTATGCCATGTGTTGCAGGCAGCGCCCACCGCGTCGGCGGCATGACGACAGCTTACAGAATCTTCTACGGCCTGCGCGGTGTTTGAAACGCGGCCGTATGGTTATCTTCAATGCTTGTAGCGCCACTGGAAGCCACACCCGCAGCGCGGCCCGCGTGATAAGCCGCGGCCCATGCGGGCGGTGCGAACAGCGCGCGCAACTTGTTGCGCCAGCCTTGCACGCTCACGAAATCGGCGGCCATCGATGCCCATTCATGAAACGTCGCCTTCAACGGGTTATAGGTATGAAGCGGTTCGACGATGCCGTACACCGGCGCATCGCGCGGATCTTCCTCGACGTAGCTGCCGAACAGGCGATCCCAGATCACCAGCACACCGGCATAGTTGCGGTCGATATAGCGGTCGTTGCGTGCGTGATGCACGCGGTGAATCGACGGCGTGTTGAGCACGTATTCGAGCCAGCCGAGTTTGCCGATCGCCTGGGTGTGCACGAAAAACTGGAAGCCGAGATTGATCAGCACGATCGCGACGATCTGCTTCGGCGGAAAGCCGAACACGGCGAGCGGAATCCAGAACAGCCACATGCCGGCAATCGGATACATCAGGCTCTGGCGGAAGGCGGTCGAAAAATTCATCCGCTCCGACGAGTGATGCACGACATGCGCGGCCCACAGCCAGCGCACGCGGTGGCTGCACCGGTGAAACCAGTAATAGAGCAGATCCTGAGCGACGAACAGCACGACGAACGACACCCAGCTCGCCTGCCACGTATAGACGCGATAGTGATCGTAGAAAAATGCATAGACGGGGATGATCACGAGCCACGCGAGCTTGTCGGCGGCTTGCTGCATCAGCGCGAGCGCGGCGTTGCAGAACGTGTCGCGCCAGCTATAGAGCTGCGCGCCGGGGCGCGTACGCCGCAGGTGCCACGCCTCCCAGCCAATGCATGCGAGAAAGACTGGCGCCATGGCGAGCAGCAGCAATTCGGCATCGAATTGCATCGTGTCTTCCTCCGCGGTCCCTTGCCGCTGCGCTTGCCGCAGCGGACGTTGTCGTTATCGTTTGATTGGGCCACGCTTTCGTAACGGCTGCGTGGCTCGTGCGCTACGCATAACGTTTTACGCGCGCCTCAAACACTGCCCGACAGCGTACACGCTTGGGCGCATTGCCGCGCGTGGGTTCTATAGAAGGAATCCTCAATGGGTGCCGCGCTTGTGCGGGTTTTTCCTGGGCTTGCTGACGCGCGGTTCGGCGACGGGGTCGGAGACCTTCGTGAATCCCTGGGACGGTCCCTGATAGACCCATTCGAGCAAGGCGTCGTGCGCGGCGCGCGCGGCCTCCGAATGCGGGTCGTTGATCAGGCTCACCACCACGTAGCTGTTGCCGTCCGCCGAGGCCACGTAACCGGCAATCGCACGCACGTCGCGCAGGGTGCCAGTCTTGATGTGCGCGTTGCCGCCCGCGCCCTGGTTGGTCAAGCGGTTGCGCATGGTGCCGTCGACGCCCGCAATCGGCAGCGATTCCACGAACACCTGGGCGACCGGGCTCGCATTGGCCCGCTGCAGCAGATCGGCGAGCGAGAGCGCGGTAACATGCTCGTCGCGCGACAGGCCCGAGCCGTTGTCGAGCGTCAGGTATTGCATGTCGACGCTGTCGCGGCGCAGAAAGTCCTCGATGGCGCGCGCCGATTTCGCGGGCGTGGCGGGCCCTTTTTCTTCCGTGGCGCCGATCGTCAGGAACAGGTTGCGCGCCATCGTGTTGTTACTGAACTTGTTGATGTCGCGCACGATGTCGGAGAGCATCGGCCCCTGGTGCGTGGCGACGAGGCGCGCGCCGACCGGCACCGGGCCTTCGCGGGTCGCGCCGCTGAACGTGCCGCCGGTTTGCTGCCACAGGGCGAGGAAACCGCCCGCGAAGAATGCGGAGTGATCGAGCACCGCGACGTTGATCGTGCGCGGGCCGCAGCGCACCGAGTAGTCGCCGTCGAACGAGGCCACCACGGTGCCGTTCGGCTGCGGCGTGACGGTGGGCGAGACGGAGGCGGCGTCGCCGCGGCACGGGCCGTTGACGGCGTGCATCTGGTTGTCGATCTGTAGCTGCGAGAGCGCGGGCAGCACGTCGATGGCGACGCTGCCGTCCGGCGAAGGCGTCAGCGTGAACGACAGCGATTTGAAGGCGTACAGCAGCGGATCGGGGCCGACGTTGTACGGCGCGGTGGCGTCGTCGTCGAACGGCGGCAGATCGCGCGTGGAGGCGTCGAAATAGCGCTTGTCGAGCACCAGCGCGCCATCGATGCCGTTGATCCCCGCCTTGTGGATCTTCTGCACGAGGTCGATCAGTTCTTCGGGCACGAGTTTCGGATCGCCCGTGCCCTGAATGGTCAGATTGCCGTGCAGCAAGCCGTTGGCGTCGAGCGTGCCGTCCGCATAGGCGCTCGTGCGCCAGCGATATTCCGGGCCGAGGATCGACAGGCCGGAATAGGTGGTGACGAGTTTCATCGTCGAGGCGGGCATCATCGGCTTGCCGGCGTTCAAGGCGAGGATCGGCGTGCGGTCGCCCACTTTCTCGACCACCACGCTGATCGACGACAAAGGCACGTGCGCGCGCTGCAGGCCGACCATGACCGATTGCGGCAACACCGTGGTGACGTTGACACTCGGATGGGTTGCCTTGATGCGCGCCTGCGCGGCAAGCGGCAACGCCGCGCCGCCGCAGCCGAGCGCGGCGCAGGCAAGCAGCAACGCCGCCGAGCGCGGTGCGAATCGGCGAGGCAGAGAGTCGGCAACAGAAGAAGACAGCGGACGCAGCGCTACACGGCGTGCGAGAGAGAGCAAAAAAGCGGACAAAAAAGCGTGCGTCATGGACAGGCGAAGAAGCAAGATTTCGGGGCGCGGTGGCGCGCGGCAATCCAGAGTGTGTCGAAGCGTCGCGTGGCGCGCGAAAAACCGCGGCGCGACGCAAAGCGCCCATTGTAGAGACATGCCGCCACGCTGCGGTGAAAAAGCGTCGCGTGGCGCGCACGCCAGGGCTGGGCGCTAGAATGCGGCATCATCAAATGTTTCGGGACCGTACCAACCATGCGCATATTGCTTGTCGAAGACGACCGGATGATCGCCGAAGGCGTACGCAAGGCGCTACGCGGTGAAGGCTTCGCGGTCGACTGGGTGGAAGACGGCGAAGCGGCGCTCAGCGCGGCGGCCAGCCAACCTTACGATCTGGTGCTGCTCGATCTCGGCCTGCCTAAACGCGACGGTCTCGACGTGCTGCGGACGCTGCGCGCCAAGGGCCAAGCCATTCCGGTGCTGATCGTCACCGCGCGCGACGCGGTTGCCGATCGCGTCAAAGGCCTCGACGCCGGCGCGGACGACTATCTCGTCAAACCTTTCGATCTCGACGAGCTCGGCGCCCGCATGCGCGCGCTGATTCGCCGCCAATCGGGCCGCAGCGATTCGACGATTCGCCACGGCAATCTGACGCTCGATCCGGCCTCGCATCAGGTCACGCTGGACGGCGCGCCGGTCGCGTTGTCTGCGCGTGAATTCGCTCTGCTCGAAGCGCTGATCGCACGGCCCGGCGCAGTGCTTTCAAAGAGCCAGCTCGAAGAAAAAATGTACGGCTGGGGCGAGGAAATCGGCAGCAACACGGTCGAGGTCTACATCCATGCGCTGCGCAAGAAGCTAGGCGCGGATCTGATCCGCAATGTGCGCGGTCTTGGTTACATGATCGCCAAGGACGCCTGAGCCGATGCGTTCGATTCGTCGTCAATTGTTGTTCTGGCTGCTGGCGTTGGTGTTGCTCGGCGTCGGCATTGCGGGTTGGCTGATTTACCGGCAAGCGCTTGCTGAAGCCAACGAACTGTTCGATTACCAGTTGGAGCAGATCGCCGCGGCGCTGCCGTCGGAACCGTTCTCCCAGGTGCTCGGTTCGCGCGACACCGGTGACGAAGGCATCGTGCTGCAGATCTGGAATCGCAACGGCGTGTTGATGTACTACTCGCGCCCGCGTGCGCCCCTCGCGCCGCGCGCCGAACTCGGGTTTTCAACCGAGCACACGGAACGTGGAGATTGGCGTGTGTACGGCGCGATCGTCGGCGATAACGTCGTGCAGCTGGCGCAGCCGGTTTCGGTGCGCAACCGGCTGGCGGCGAATGTGGCGTTGCGGACTTTGTGGCCCTTGATCGTGCTGCTGCCGCTATTGGGCGTGGCGGTGTGGGTCGTCGTCGGGCGCGGGCTGAGGCCGTTGCGGCGCGTGACCAGCGCGCTCGACGCCCGTCACCCCGAGGCGCTCGATCCCTTGCCCGATCAGCGTCTGCCGCTCGAAGTGCAGCCGCTCGTGCGCGCGTTGAATGGCCTGCTCGAACGGCTTGCCACTGCGCTCGATATTCAGAAAGCATTCGTCGCCGATGCCGCGCACGAATTGCGCACGCCGCTTGCCGCCGTGCAGATCCAGTCGCAACTGGTGGCTCGCGCGAAAGACGACACCACGCGTAGCGAAGCGCTGGCCGATCTGCAGGCGGGTGTCACGCGCGCCACGCGTCTTGCCGAGCAATTGCTGGCGCTCGCGCGTTCGGAGCCGGACGGCGTCGCCGCGACGAACGCGATCGATTTGCGCGCGCTGCTGCAGGACTGTGTGGTGGCGTACGCGCCGCTTGCGCAGAACCGCGGTGTCGATCTCGGCATCGAGGCGAGCGAACCCGCCACGGTGATCGGCGATGCCGACGCGCTGCGAGTCATGTTCAACAACCTCGTTGATAACGCAACCAAATACACACCGCGAGGCGGCCGTGTCGACGTGAGTCTGCATGTGGAGGAGGGACATCCGGTGGTGCGGATTGCCGATAGCGGGCCGGGCATCGAGCCGGCCGAACGCGAGCGCGTGTTTGATCGCTTCTACCGGGCCGGCGCCAGTGCGAACCGCGTGCGCACTGATGTGGCGGGCAGCGGCCTCGGCCTCGCAATCGTGCGCCGCATCGCCACGCAACACCATGCGGCGGTGAAGCTCGACGAATCGGCCACAGGTGGTTTGCAGGTCGACGTGCGCTTCTGAGGGTGAGGCTTTCTGTTCGTAAAGTGACTCGAACGTGGATCGAACGTGGCTTAAGCGAGGCTTAAACAAGCCTCAATAATGGGCTTGAAGCGATCTGGCGCTGCTTAAGACTCTTTTAAGCGATGCCACGTACGCTTCATCTCATTCCAAAGCCTCTTTCTCCCAGTCAGGAGTACACGATGAACGCGAAAACCTTGTCCCGCAGCGCTGTTGCAGTGGCTGTCGCCGTGGCGCTCTCCGCCGGCTATGTGGCGGGGCATCGCGACGTGCCCGCGCCGCAGGTGATCACGCCGGCGCAGGCCGCGATGATGCCTGCCGAAGCCGCGGCGAAAACCGGCATTCCCGACTTCTCGGGTCTGGTCGAAACCTACGGCCCGGCCGTGGTCAATATCAGCGCGAAGCACGTGGTCAAGCAGACGGCCTTGCGCGGCAACGGCGGTAATGGCGCCAACGGCGGCAACCAGTTGCCGATCGATCCGAGCGATCCCTTCTATCAGTTCTACAAGCACTTCTTCGGCGGCATGCCGGGCATGCAAGGCGGCGACGGCGGCGATGCGCCCGATCAGCCGAGCGCGAGCCTCGGCTCGGGATTCATCGTCAGCAGCGACGGCTACATCCTGACCAACGCCCACGTGGTGGACGGCGCGAACGTCGTCACCGTGAAGCTCACTGACAAGCGTGAATTCAAGGCGAAAGTGGTCGGCGCCGACAAGCAGTCCGACGTCGCTGTGCTGAAGATCGACGCGAGCAGTCTGCCGACCGTGAAGATCGGCGATCCGCGTCAGAGCAAGGTCGGCCAGTGGGTGGTCGCGATCGGCTCGCCTTACGGTTTCGACAACACGGTGACCTCGGGCATCATCAGCGCGAAGTCGCGCTCGCTGCCGAACGAGAACTACACGCCGTTTATCCAGACCGACGTGCCTGTGAACCCGGGTAATTCGGGCGGACCGCTGTTCAATCTGCAAGGCGAAGTGATCGGCATCAACTCGATGATCTATTCGCAGACGGGTGGCTTCCAGGGCCTTTCGTTCGCGATCCCGATTAACGAAGCGATCAAGGTCAAGGACGACATCGTCAAGACCGGCCATGTGAGCCGCGGACGTCTCGGCGTTGCGGTGCAGGGCATGAACCAGACGCTGGCGGATTCGTTCGGCATGCAGAAGCCGCAAGGCGCGCTCGTCAGCTCGGTCGATCCGGGCGGCCCGGCCGCCAAGGGTGGTCTGCAACCGGGCGACGTGATTCTGTCGGTGAATGGCGAGCCGGTCGGCGACTCGTCGGATCTGCCGTCGCAGGTTGCGGGTCTGGCGCCGGGCAGTTCGGCCACCGTACAGGTGTGGCGCGACAAGGCGACCAAAGACCTGAAGGTGACGATCGGTTCGTTGTCGGATGCCAAGGTAGCCTCGGATAAGGCCGATCAGCCGACCCAGTTGCAAGGCCGTCTCGGCGTAGCGGTGCGGCCGCTGACGCCGGAAGAGAAGAGCGGCGCGTCGGTGTCGCACGGTTTGCTGGTGCAGCAATCGGGCGGCGCGGCTGAAAGTGCCGGCATCCAGCCGGGCGACGTGATCCTGGCGGTCAATGGCCGGCCGGTCACGAGCGTCGATCAGTTGAAGCAGATGATTGCCGGCGCGGGCAACAGCATCGCGTTGCTGATCCAGCGCGATAACGCGCAGATCTTCGTGCCGGTCGATCTCGGCTAAACGGGCATTGATCGCATTGAAGTAATGCTTGCCGGTCCTTGCACTTACTGCGTACGGACCGGCATTTTTTCACCTGTTTCAAGGCTTGACTCAAAGCCGTAACGCAGGTCGCTCTGCGCCGCATGGCGTGGCGCAGCGGCGGTTTCCATACGACGCGAACTGATGGCGGGCACGCAGCTTGCGTCTGCCTTGATCTGGACCCTCCGAGGGATTCCGGATGACAAGGACCTTAAGAAGGAGCGAACCGATGAAAACCCAACGCAATCAGCGAAGGATCGTAGCCGCTGCGGTCTGCGCAGCGCTCACGCTCGGTCTGGCGGGCGGCGCTTATGCGCAGGCGAGTGACGTAACGGGTGGCACGACCACCGACGAAAGCAGCGCGGGCAACGCCAACGGTGGCGGCCTGCCGCAAATCCAGCACCAGGGCGACGTCTCGTTCGTGTCGGGCGGCGTCGGTCTCGACGAATCGAAAGCACTGCAGCAGGCGCAAAGCCAGTGGCCGCTGTCGATGCGCTTCACCGGCCCCGGCTCCGATTTTCTCGCCGACATCCATGTGAGAATCGTCGACGCGCACGATGGCAATGTGCTGACCGCCACTTCGCGTGGGCCGTATATGCTGGTCAGGCTGCGCCCGGGCCGCTACACCGTGCACGCGCAATACAAGGATAACGACCAGACCAAGGCGGTGACGATTCCGGCCAAGGGCACCGCCAAGGCGGCGTTCTACTGGAATACCCAGTAAACGGCCCGTCTCTCTGAGCGGCGCCGGGCGAGAAGCCCCGGCTGCATTCAGGAAGGCCGCGCAATCGGCTGAACTTTGGCCGATAATGAAGCCACGGGCGCACCCCGTGGCTTTTTTGTTGCACGGCCGCATACGATCTGCACCCCGAGTTGCACACCATCACGGAGCCGAGACATGAGCGATGCCTTGACGCCTCACGGAAGCCCCGGACCCGGCGCGAGCACGGGCGGGCACACCATCGCCATCAGCGGCAACAACCATCGGGTGCGGGTAATTCACGGCGGCGTGACAATGGCCGACACGCAGGCCGGCCTGACACTCACCGAAACCGGCCTGCCGGACGTGTTCTATTTTCCGCGCGGCGACGTCAACATGGCGCGCCTCGAACGCTCCACGCATACTTCGCACTGCCCGTTCAAGGGCGATGCCTCGTACTATCATCTGCGCACCGAAGACGGTCTGATCGAAAACGCCGTCTGGAGCTATGAGACGCCGCTTGAACCGGCGCTACAAATAAAAGGGTATCTCGCGTTTTACGCATCGCGCGTCGACCGTATCGATCAGACGTCCTGACCGGCTGTCGCGCGTTCATCGGGGAGGCTGCCATGGAACTGAACGACGCGTTACGGATTCCGCTTGCGCCGTCCGACGTTTGGGACGCGTTGCAGGACCTCGCCTTGTTGCGTGCCAGCCTCGACAACTGCGAGTCGTTCACGCGGCTCGGCCACGGCGAATACGCGCTCACCATGACCGTGCCGCTCGGGCCGTTGCGCGCGCGTTACGAAGCGCGCGCCCACGTAGCCGGCCAGGATTCCGGACCGGCGGACGCGCAGCGCCGCACCATCAACTTCAAGGCGCGAGCCGAGGGCATCGGCTCCTTGCGCGGACAGATCGAAGTGAGATTGCGCGCGGACGATGGCTCGCATGGTGTCGGCAGGGAGCGGGGCACGCGGATCGATTACACGATCTGGGCGACCTCGTCCGGGCCGCTTGCTGAGCTGCCCACGCGCCAGCTCGAAAACGCACTGCACCAACTGGCCGACGATTTCTTCGACGAGTTCGGCGCTGTTGTTCGCGCCAAGCATGGCCAAGGGCCGAATCGTGCACGCGGGTCGGCGGCGCGTCGGCAGCACGTGTTTCTGCGGCCGATTAACCTCGGCGGGATTGCCCGGCGCACGCGCGTGGATCATGGCAATGCGCTGACCGGGCGGGCAGCGAGCGCATCGCATGGGGCGGCCCATGGTGTGTCGCATGGGGTTTCGCATCGCGAGCCCAATCCGCACGTGGTGCCAAACTGGGCGTGGGCGGTGATGATTTTTCTGGTGGCGCTGCTGTTGTATGTGGCGCGCTGGATCAGCGAACAATAAGCGCGTCCACCACGCTCACACGCCGCGGAATTCCCGCCGCCACGCGGATGGCGAGGTGCGGAACGCCTCCGCGAAATGTTGCCGTAGCGAGGCAGTCGAGCCGAATCCCGCAATCCCCGCGATCGCTTCCACGGACTCATCCGTGCTTTCCAGCAGTTGCTGCGCGCGGCCGAGCCGCTGCGCCAGCAGCCATGCGCCGACGGTCGTGCCGGTGGCGAGCCGGAAGCGCCGCGTAAACGTGCGGCGGCTCATCAACGCGCGTTCGGCTAGCGTGTCGAGCGTATGCGGCGCATCCAGATTTCCGCTCACCCAATCGAGCAGACAGGACAGGCGGTCGCCGCGCACGTTCGGCGCCACCGGTTGCTGGATGAATTGCGCCTGGCCACCTTGCCGATGCGGCGGCACCACCAGGCGGCGCGCGACATAGTTCGCCGCTTGCGCGCCGCACATCTTGCGCAGGACATGCAGGCAGCAGTCGAGGCCGGCAGCGGTGCCGGCTGAGGTCAGCACGTTGCCGTCGTCGACATAGAGCACGTCGGGATCGAGCCGCACGCGCGGAAAGCGGTGTGCGAAATCGTCCGCCCACGCCCAGTGGGTCGATGCCGGGCGGTCGTCGAGAATACCGGCGGCGGCCAGCACGAAGGCACCCAGGCACAGCCCGACCAGCTGGGCGCCGCGTGCATGGGCGGCGCGCAGTGCGTCGAGCAGGGCGGTGGGCGGCGTCTCGTCCGGATCGCGCCAGCTTGGCACGATGATCGTATCCGCATCGGCGAGTGCTTCGAGCCCATGCGTGACAGCGATCGAGAAGCCGGCGGTGGTGGTCAGCGCGCCGGCTTCGCTGGCGCAAACGCGAAAGTCGAAATCGGGCAAGCCGCCGTTGCTGCGGTCCTCGCCGAATACCACGCACGGTACCGAAAGATGGAACGGGCTGATGCCGTCGAAAGCGACAACCGCGACGACGTGGCGGGGCGCGTCGTCGCGCCCGGCGGCAGAGGAGGTGGATGTAGCCGTCATTCGCAATCGCCCCGTGGCATTCAACGATGATCCAACGATGGCCCGATTCTAGCGAAGATTGTCATTCGGGTCGCTATCGGCGAAATGGCGGCTGACGAACAATGCACACATCGCCGCTGCCTGCGCAGAGCCCATCCGGGCCGTGCAGTGCGAGCCCTAACTGCTCAACCGAAGGAGTCTTGCCATGACCGCACCCCGCCGCGCGCTGATCGTCATCGATGCGCAGAACGAATACGTTACCGGCGATCTGCCGATCGAATACCCGGATGTGCAAACTTCGCTCGCCAACATCGGCCGGGCGATGGATGCGGCCCGTGCCGCCGGCGTGCCGGTGGTGGTCGTGCAACATCTCGCGCCGGCCGCCTCGCCGGTGTTCGCGCGCGGCAGCGAACGCGCCGAACTGCATCCGGTAGTGGGTGGGCGACCACACGATCACTATATTGAGAAGTCGAGGGCGAGCGCCTTTGCCGGCACTGATCTCGCCGACTGGCTGGCCGCGCAGCGGGTCGACACGCTGACGGTCGTCGGTTACATGACGCACAACTGCGATGCGTCGACGATCAACCACGCATACCACGCGGGGTTTGCGGTCGAATTTCTGCACGACGCAACCGGCTCACTGCCCTATGAGAACAGTGCGGGCTTTGTGAGCGCGGAGGAGATTCACCGGGTCTTCAGCGTGGTCCTGCAGTCGAACTTCGCGGCGGTGGCGAGTACGGAGCAGTGGATCGCCACGGTGCAGGGTGGGGCGCCGCTCGAACGCGGCAATATCTACACGTCGAATCAGACGGCGCGGGCGCGCCGGGTCGCCGCGTAAGTATCTAGCTAGTCTGACCGGGTAGCCGGGCGGCGGCCGCCGCCGTCCGATTCCCGATGCGCAGCGCCGGACTCAGCCGTAGCGCATCGAACATCCCGGCGACCATCTGCTCCGCGTGCTTGCTGAAATTGGTCGTTTCCGGCAAAAACAGCATGTCGCGCAGCGAGCCGCTGATGAACGCATGCACCATCGCCGCCGCGATTCTGGTGTCGAGATCGACCGGCAATTGCCCTTTGGAGATCGCATTGCGCAGACCGCCCTCGATCTTCAACAGCCCTTCGCGCATATTGGTCTGATAGCGGATCATCACCGGACCCATCTCTTCGACGAACTCGCACTTCAGAAAGAGAATGTCGAACACCCGCCGGCGACGCGGGTCGTTGGCGGTGTCACGCAGGCAGACTGTACAGATTTCCGTAAGGCGCCCGAGCGGGTCGGGTTCATTGGGGTCTTGCGAGGCGGCTTTGAGTTCGTCCAGCGGCAGCAGCACGCGGTCGAACATTTCCGTAAATAGATCGCCCTTGTGCGCGAAATGCCAGTAGATTGCGCCGCGCGTGACGCCGGCGGCCTGTGCGATATCGGCGAGCGACGTGCGCGATACACCCTTCTCGAAGAAAACCCGTTCGGCCGCGTCGAGAATGCTGTTGCGCGTCTCCTGTGCCTCTTCCTTGGTTCTTCTGACCATATTGTCGTGACCTGCCCTGATTGTGGGGTTTCCCCGGGCGCTTTTAAGTACGCTCGATGACAATCTGTCTTCTGTTAAGCAATTTGCGAAGCGATCTTGCAGGTCCCTCGCCTGCAAAGAACTAAACGCACTTTTACATGCATTCGTGGATGTATATATAATAGCATCCCACGATCGGATAGCCCAAGCCGTGACGACCGGTTAATATCCGTCACTGTTGCCTTTCAAAACGCTCTTGCGCCGTGCCCCGACGGGCGGCGCCGTGCGGCATTTCCCCGGTATGGCGCATTTTGCTCAGGATGCCCCTGCAGGTGCGGTTTGCATCCACGGGCTTCCGGTCACGCGTCGCAAGACGCATGTGTGCGCTGTCGTCCCCGGGGTAGGGATGCGCGCACTTTTTCATTCTCAGTCTTTGACAGAGGTCGCTCCATGCGCGTCGAACGGGTTCCATTCCGCTTAATCAGTGCCGCGACGGCTGCCGTATTGCTGGCAGCGTGCGGACCAAAACAATCTGCCCCGCCGCAACAAACGCCCGAAGTGGGTGTCGTCACCGTCCAGCCGACGGCTGTGCCCGTCGTCACCGAATTGCCCGGCCGCACCAGTGCCTTCCTCGTCGCGCAAGTGCGTGCACGGGTCGACGGCATCGTGCTGCGCCGCGAATTCACGGAAGGCGGCGAGGTCAAGGCCGGTCAGCGTCTGTACAAGATCGATCCGGCGCCCTACATCGCGACGTTGAACAACGCGAAGGCAACGCTGGCGAAGGCCCAGGCCAATCTCGTGTCGACCACCGCGCAAGCCAACCGCTTCAAGGTGCTGGTGGCCGCCAATGCGGTCAGCAAGCAGGACTACGACAACGCGGTGGCCTCTGCGGGCCAGGCCGCGGCTGACGTGGCCGCCGGCAAGGCAGCGGTCGACACGGCGCAGATCAACCTCGGCTACACCGACGTGACCTCGCCGGTGACCGGCCAGATCGGCGTGTCGCAAGTTACGCCGGGCGCGTATGTACAGGCGAGCGCTGCCACGTTGCTGGCAACGGTCCAGCAACTCGACCCGGTCTACGTGGATCTGACGCAATCCAGCCTCGACGGTCTGAAGCTGCGCCGCGAAGTGCAGGAAGGGCGTCTGAAGACGAGCGGTCCGGACGCTGCCAAGGTCTCGCTGATTCTCGAAGACGGCCGCACCTATGCGGAAAAGGGCAAGCTGCAGTTCACCGACGTGACGGTCGATCAGACCACTGGCTCGGTGACGGTGCGCGCGATCTTCAAGAACACGGACAAGGTGCTGCTGCCGGGCATGTTCGTGCGCGCGAGGATCGAGGAAGGCATCAACGACAACGCGCTCGTCGTGCCGCAAGTCGGCATCACGCATGACCAGAAGGGCCAGCCGACTGCGCTCGTCGTCAACGCAGCGAACAAGGTCGAGTTGCGCCAGCTCGTTACTGCGGGCACGTACGGTTCGAACTGGGTGGTGGAAAGCGGGCTGAAGGCCGGCGACCGCGTGATTGTCCAGGGCACCGACAAGGCGCGTCCGGGGCAGGAAGTCAAGGCCGTTGCCGCGCAACTTCCCGCCACACCCGCTTCCGACGCATCCGCTCAGGGTGCGCCGGCCGCCAGCGGTGCGCAGACGGCTCAACCCGCTTCTGCTGCATCGGGCGCGTAATAACAGGGAGCCCGCTTCATGGCAAAGTTCTTTATTGATCGCCCGATTTTTGCATGGGTGATCGCCATTATTCTGATGCTCGCGGGTATCGCGTCGGTGTTCACGTTGCCGATCGCGCAATACCCGACCATCGCGCCGCCGGCCGTGCAGATCAGCGCAACGTACCCGGGTGCATCGGCGAAGACGGTGGAAAACACTGTCACGCAGGTGATCGAGCAGCAGATGAGTGGTCTCGACCACTTGCTGTATCTGTCGTCCACGTCGGACGACTCGGGTACGGCAACCATCACGCTGACGTTCGCAGCCGGCACCAATCCTGACATCGCGCAGGTGCAGGTGCAGAACAAGCTGCAGCTCGCCACGCCGCTGTTGCCGCAAGCCGTGCAGCAGTTGGGCACCAAGGTCACGAAGTCGAGCAGCAGCTTCTTGCTGGTGATGGCGTTCGTGTCCGAAGACGGCAGCATGAACAAGTACGACCTGGCGAACTACGTCGCGTCGAACGTCGAAGACCCGGTCAGCCGGATCGACGGCGTGGGTACGGTGACGCTGTTCGGCTCGCAGTACGCAATGCGGATCTGGCTGGACGCGAACAAGCTGACCAACTTCGGTTTGACGCCGGTAGACGTGCAGACGGCGTTGACGGCGCAGAACGTGCAGGTCGCGGGCGGTTCGCTCGGCGGCACGCCGTCGGTGCCGGGTCAGGTGCTGCAGGCAACCATCACGGAAGCCACGCTGCTCAATACGCCTGAACAGTTCGGCAACGTGCTGCTGAAGGTGAATACGGACGGTTCGCAAGTCCGTATCAAGGACGTGGCCCGTATCGAGCTCGGTGGCGAAAACTACAACTTCGACACCAAGTACAACGGTCAGCCGACGGCAGGCTTCGGTATTCAGCTCGCCACCGGCGCGAACGCGCTGGCTACGGCCAAGGCAGTCCGCGCGAAGGTCGCCGAACTGTCGAAGTACTTCCCGCACGGCCTCGTCGTGCAGTATCCGTACGACACCACGCCGTTCGTGCGCCTGTCGATCGAAGAAGTGGTCAAGACGCTGCTCGAAGGTATCGTGCTGGTGTTCCTGGTCATGTACCTGTTCCTGCAGAACCTGCGAGCCACGCTGATCCCTACGATCGCCGTGCCGGTGGTGCTGTTGGGCACGTTCGCGATCATGGGTATCGTGGGCTTCTCGATCAACACGCTGTCCATGTTCGGGCTCGTGCTGGCGATCGGCTTGCTGGTGGACGATGCGATCGTGGTGGTGGAAAACGTCGAGCGGGTGATGCAGGAGGAGGGCTTATCGCCTCGAGATGCGACCCGCAAGGCGATGGACCAGATTACCGGCGCGCTGGTCGGCGTGGCGCTCGTGCTGTCGGCGGTGTTCGTGCCGGTGGCGTTCTCGGGCGGTTCGGTCGGGGCCATTTACCGGCAGTTCTCGCTGACGATCGTGGCGGCGATGGTGCTGTCCGTGCTGGTCGCGTTGATTCTGACGCCGGCGCTGTGCGCGACGATCCTGAAGCCGATCGAAAAGGGCCATCAGGAAAAAACCACCGGTTTCTTCGGCTGGTTCAACCGCACGTTCAACAAGAGCCGCGACAAGTATCACTCGGGTGTTCACCACGTGATCAAGCGCTCGGGCCGTTGGCTGATCATCTACATGGTGGTGATCTTCGCGGTCGGCCTGCTGTTCGTGAAGTTGCCGAAGTCGTTCCTGCCTGATGAAGACCAGGGCACGATGTTCGTGCTGGTGCAAACGCCGTCCGGCTCGACGCAGGAAACCACGGCGCATGCGCTGAAGGACGTGTCCGACTACCTGCTCAACAGCGAGAAGAGCATTGTCGAATCGACCTTCACGGTGAACGGCTTCAGCTTCGCCGGCCGCGGTCAGAACGCGGGTCTCGTGTTCGTGCGGATGAAGGACTACGCGGTGCGTCAGCACTCGGATCAGAAGGTGCAGGCGCTGGTTGGCCGCCTCTTCATGCATTTCTCGAGCTACAAGAACGCGCTGGTGTATCCGGTGAATCCGCCGTCGATTCCTGAACTCGGCACGGCTGCAGGCTTCGACTTCGAGTTGCAGGATCGCGCCGGTATCGGCCACGAGAAGCTGATGCAGGCTCGCAACATGCTGTTGGGCATGGCTGCGAAAGATCCGACGCTGGCTCAGGTGCGTCCGAACGGCCTGAACGATACGCCGCAGTTCACGGTGAACATCGACCACGAGAAGGCCTCCGCGCTCGGCGTGTCGCTGTCGGTGATCGACCAGACGTTCTCGATCGCATGGGCGTCGCAGTACGTGAACAACTTCCTCGATACCGATGGCCGGATCAAGAAGGTGTATCTGCAAGGCGACGCGCCGTTCCGGATGAAACCGGAAGACCTGAACGCCTGGTACGTGCGTAATACGGCAGGCAGCATGGTGCCGTTCTCATCGTTCGCCAGCGGTACGTGGTCCTACGGTTCGCCGAAGCTCGAGCGCTACAACGGTATTTCGGCGGTGGAAATCCAGGGCGCGGCTGCACCGGGCAAGTCGACCGGTCAGGCCATGACGGCCATGGAAGCACTCGTGGCGAAGCTGCCGGCGGGTATCGGCTACGAATGGACGGGCTTGTCGTTGCAGGAACGCCAGTCCGGTTCGCAGGCGCCGATTCTGTACGGCATCTCGATCCTGGTTGTGTTCCTGTGTCTCGCGGCGCTGTATGAAAGCTGGTCGATCCCGTTCTCGGTGATCATGGTGGTGCCGCTCGGCGTGATCGGCGCGCTGCTGGCCGCTACGCTGCGCGGGCTCGAGAACGACGTGTTCTTCCAGGTGGGTCTGTTGACCACGGTGGGGCTGTCGGCGAAGAACGCGATTCTGATCGTGGAATTCGCCCGCGAGTTGCAGCAGGGTGAAGGGATGGGGCCGATCGAGGCCGCGCTGGAAGCAGCGCGTCTGCGGTTGCGACCGATTCTGATGACCTCGCTCGCGTTCATTCTCGGCGTGATGCCGCTCGCGATCAGTAACGGCGCAGGCTCGGCCAGCCAGCACGCAATCGGTACTGGCGTGATCGGCGGGATGTTGACGGCGACCTTCCTCGCGATTTTCATGATCCCGATGTTCTTCGTCGTGATCCGCGCGAAGTTCGGCGGCGAGAAGGAAGACCCGGATGAGGCGCTCGCACACTACAACCAGCACCATCCGCATGACGGCCAAGGTGGCGGCTCGGCTGATCAAGGCTCGGGCGAGGACGGACATTGAGATGCAAAAACACTCTTTGATTGCAGTGGCGGTTGCGCTGTTCGCCGCGGGTTGCACGATGGCGCCGAAGTACCATCGCCCGGATGAGCCCGTGACGGCGACCTTCCCGACCGGCGGCGTGTACGACACGCAGCCGGGCGCGGCTGGCGCCTCGCGGACCGCGAACGGCCAGGCGGCCACCGATATCGGCTGGCGTGATTTCTTCGCCGACGCGCGTCTGCAGCGGCTGATCGAAATCGCGCTGAAGAACAACCGCGATCTGCGCGTGTCGGTGCTGAATATCCAGGCATCGCAGGCGCAGTACCAGATCGCTCGCGCGGCGCTGTTCCCGACGCTGGACGCTGCTGCTTCACAAAGCAAGCAGCGCACGCCGAAAGATCTGACGTCCACGGGTCTCACGATCAGCAACACGTACTCGGTGGGTCTGAACGCTTCCTGGGAAATCGACTTCTTCGGGCGGATTCAAAGCCTGAAGGATCAGGCGTTGGCTCAGTACCTGGCTACCGCTCAGGCGCGCAAGGCCGCGGAAATCGCGCTGGTCTCGCAGGTGGCGAATCAGTACATGACGGTACTCGAACTCGACGATCTGCTGAAGGTGACGCAGAACACGTTGAAGACCGCGGAGGAGTCGTACCGCATCACCAAGCTGCAGTTCGACAACGGCACGGGTTCGGAACTGGACCTGCGGCAGTCGCAGACCGTAGTCGAGCAGGCGAACGCCAACCTGCAGTCGCAGCAGCGTCTGCGGGCTCAGGCGGATAACGCGCTCGTGCTGCTGCTCGGCGAGCCGTTGCCGGACGATCTGCCGCCGGGCATGACGTTGGACAATCAGAACCTGCTGACGGATGTGCCGGCGGGCCTGCCGTCCGATCTGCTGACACGTCGTCCGGACATCATGGAGGCTGAGGAGAATCTGCTCGCGGCCAACGCGAACATCGGCGCGGCGCGTGCAGCGTTCTTCCCGAAGGTCTCGCTGACCGGCAGTTTCGGTACGCTGAGCCCGACGCTCGGCGGTCTGTTCAAGCCGGGTTCGGCGGCATGGAGCTTCGCGCCGTCGATCACGTTGCCGATCTTCGAGGGCGGCCAGAACAAGGCCAATCTCGACCTCGCTACCGTGCAGAAGAACATCCAGATCGCCACGTATGAGAAGGCGATCCAGACGGCCTTCCGCGAAGTGGCGGACGCACTGGCGGCACGCGGCACGTACGATCAGCAGATTCAGGCGCTCGAGCGCAATACCTTTGCCGAACAGCGCCGGCTGGATCTGTCGGACCTGCGTTATAAGAACGGTGTCGACAGCTATCTGTCGGTGCTGACCGCGCAGACCGATTTGTACACGGCGCAGCAGTTGCTGGTGACCGCGCGCATGCAGCGTCTGCAGAACCTGGTCACGCTGTACCAGGCACTCGGCGGCGGCTGGATCGAACGGGCCGGCGAGCAGCCGCGTCCGGCCGATGCACCGGTCGATTACGGT
Organism: Paraburkholderia sp. SEWSISQ10-3 4; assembly: GCF_030464785.1. NCBI lineage: Bacteria > Pseudomonadati > Pseudomonadota > Betaproteobacteria > Burkholderiales > Burkholderiaceae > Paraburkholderia > Paraburkholderia sp. SEWSISQ10-3 4. Next base: position 87,316 of record NZ_JALPRI010000008.1, on the reverse strand, counting down.
GCGGCGAGTGCGCCAGTGGCGGCTTCGGCGGCGACTGCGGGTTGAGGTCTGTAGTTTTGCGGTAGCAGGTGCGCAGGGCGGCTTTCAGTTCTATCGGGAAAGCCACCCTGCGCAGCCGGTAATAAAAAAAGCCACGGCATGCCGTGGCTTTTTATTGATGCTTGGCTTGAACCGAATTCGACCCAGCGCTTAGCGCAATCTCTTTCGCGCGGCGCCGGTTCCAGCCCGATGCTTAATGCGCATCCACCGCACGCAACATTTCGTCGCGTGGCGGCTCATTCCCGCCGCGTCCGTCGAAATCATGTCCGGCCTGGCGAATTTCGCACTGCGCCTTCTTCTCGCTCTTCACGCCGTTGAAGATCAGATTCAGCACGACCGCCGATACAGAAGCCAGCAAGATTCCGCTATGCAACAGCGGCGACAGCGCCGGCGGCAGCTTCGAGAAAAATTGCGGCGACACCACCGGCACCAGACCCATGCCGATGCTCACTGCAACGATGAACAGGTTGTGATGGTTCTTCACGAAGTCGACCTTGGCCAGCACCTTGATGCCGTTCGCCGCGACCATGCCGAACATCACGATGCCCGCACCGCCGAGCACGAAGGCCGGCACCGAAGCCACCACTTGCGCCATCTTCGGGAACAGGCCCAGCAGCACCAGGATCACGCCGCCCATCGCGCAGACAAAGCGGCTCTTCACGCCCGTCACGCCGATCAGGCCGACGTTCTGCGAGAACGAGGTGTGCGGGAACGAGTTGAAGATGCCGCCGATCAGCGTACCCAGACCGTCGACACGCAGACCGCGCACCAGCGTCTTCTGATCCACCGGACGATCGACCATGTCACCGACCGCGAGGAACATGCCGGTCGATTCGATGAAGGTGACGAACATCACGGTGACCATCGTCGCGATTGCGAGCGGATCGAAATGCGGCAGGCCGAAGTGGAACGGCATCACGATGCCGACCCACGGTGCGTGTGTGACGCCGTCCATATTCACGCGGCCGAGCGCCAGCGCGATGATGAAACCCGCAACGATGCCGAGCAGCACCGAGATATTGGCGAGGAAGCCCTTGGCGAATTTGTTGATCAGCAGGATCAGCATCAACACGAGGAGCGACAGGCCGAGATAGACCGGATTGCCGTAGTCAGGATTGCCGACACCACCGGCTGCCCAGTTGATGCCCACTTCCATCAGCGAGAGGCCGATCACCGAGATCACCACGCCGATCACCACCGGTGGGAAAAAGCGCAGCAGCTTGCCGACCGCCGGCGCGAGCAGGATGCCGATGACACCGGCCGCGATCGTCGAGCCGAAGATGTCGAGAATACCGAGCGAAGGATTGGTGCCGATCGCGACCATCGGACCGACAGCCGCGAACGTGCAGCCCATGATGACCGGCAGACGAATGCCGAAGATCCACAGACCGAGGGTCTGAATCAGCGTGGCGATGCCGCAGGAAAACAGGTCGGCGCTAATCAGGAACGCGATCTGGTCTTTCGGCAATTTCAGCGCCGCGCCGATGATCAGCGGCACCGCAACTGCGCCTGCGTACATCACCAAAACGTGCTGAATGCCGAGCGTCAGCAACTGGCCCGCGGGCAGTCGCTCGTCGCACGGGTGAACCGTGTTCGATTGCATTTTGTCTCTCTCCACCATCTCGTTTTGGGATGGCTCCAAGGTATGCGGAACGAAAAACTGCAACAAGACCACTGGGGCCTATTCCGGCATTCCCGGTGACGATATGGGTGAGACCTGTTTGAAAGCTAAAAGAAATACGTGCGCCGCACAAATCGGCCGTTAGCCCCTTGCAGCGGCGATGGGCGCTTACGCGCCGCGCGCGCCCGTCCTAACGGGATATGTGTGAGAATCAATGAGGTGTATCTCGCTCGACGCATAGTGCTGTTTTTGTGCGGCTCGCGGCGTGGCGGGGTTAACCCGCGATTCCGGTTTTTCAGCGCGTATTCGGGCGAGTTTCCGAAACCGTGCAGCGGTGATGGAAAATACGCCGTTCCAGGCACCTTTCGCGTGCTTGTCCCTAAGCTCAAATTGACGTTCTATCGCCCATGAGTTTTCTTGGCATCGACCTCGGCACCGGCTCTCTCAAAGTTGCAATCGTCGACGAAGACGGCCGCGAGCAGGCCGCGGCGAGTGTCGCGTATGCACTAGAAACTCCGCATTCCGGATGGGCCGAAATCTCGGTGCAAACCTGGTGGCGCGCGCTGTGCGAAGCGGCGGGGCGTTTGCCTGCCGGGTTGCGTCGTGACGTGCAAGCAATCGGTTTCTCCGGACAGATGCACGGTGTCGTGTTGATCGACGCCCATGGCGAAGCTGTGCGCCCGGCGATGCTCTGGCCCGACACGCGTGCGTTGAGTCTGCTCGATCAGTGGCCCGAGCCGCAGCCGAATCCGGTTGCGCCAGGCATGGCCGGTCCTCTGCTGCGCTGGGTCGTGCAGAACGAACCGCAGTCCGCGCGTAAGACGCGCTGGGCGCTGCAACCGAAGGATTGGTTGCGTGTCGCGTTGGGTGGTGCGGTCGCAACTGATCCATCGGACGCCTGCGCGACCGCGCTTGCCGATCCCGCAGGCGTGTGGGATCAGGCGCTGCTCGAGCGGCTCGAATTGCCGCATGAATGGTTTGCGCCGCTTGCGCCTTCCTACGCGGCGGGCGGCATTTTGTCGACGGAAGCCGCGCAGGAACTGGGTCTGCGCGCCGGCATCGTGCTCGCGATCGGTGCCGCCGATACGCCATGCGCGGCGCTTGGCAGCGGTCTCGCGAGCGACGGCGACGCGTTGCTCACCACCGGCACGGGTGGACAAATCGTCGTGCTCGCCGAGCACGCACCGCAAGCGGTAAAGGGCCTGCATCGGTATCGGGCCGCGAGCGATCACTGGTATCGGATGGCGGCGATGCAAAACGTCGGCGTTGCGCTTGAACGTGTGCGGGGTTGGTTGTCGTATGAATGGGTCGATGCTTATCGTGATGCGTTCGGCGATGCATCGGATCGTGCCCCTGGCGATACAACAGCCGCGATCTCCAGCGCCGCAGCAGGCCTGACTTTTCTGCCCTACCTCACCGGCGAGCGCACTCCGTGGCTCAACCCTGCCGCGCGTGGCGGCTGGCTTGGCCTCGCGCTCGATCACACGCGCGGCACGATGATGCGCGCCGCGTTCGAGGGTGTCGCGTTCTCGCTGCGTGCCGGTCTCGACGCGATCCGCGCGAGCGGCGCGACGGTGACGACTCTGAAGCTCGCGGGCGGCGGTTCAGTCGATGCGCGCTGGCGGCAGTTGCTCGCCGACGCGTTAAACGTCGAACTCCATGCCGTCGACTGCCCCAACGCGGCGCCGCGTGGCGCGGCAATCCTCGGCGGACTGGCCAGCGGGCATTGGCACGCGAGCGACCTCGCCGCGCTTGCGCCGGGCGCGACGCGCGTTGCCGGACCGCAAGGCGATACCGCGCTCGCCGAACGCTATGCGCGCTTTCTCGATCTGTATGGCCGCGTCGAATCATGGTTCGGCGAAACTCCGCATCGCTGAGTAACGCGATGTCAGCTACAGACAATGCCACGACGTACTTTGCAATACCATGACGGCTTTCGCACGCTAAGGTATAGGCCGGCACGATACCGGGCGGCAACGACACTGTCCGTCCCCAGTCCGGCACACGAATTAACCGCGAACCGCGACACCGGCACGCCGCGCGATATGTCACCGCGACGCGCCAGGCATTCACCGACTCACAGGAGCATTCACGATGAAAACCAAAGCAGCAATCGCATGGAAAGCCGGCGCCCCGTTGACGATCGAAGAAGTGGATCTGGAAGGTCCGCGCGCCGGTGAAGTCCTGATTGAAGTGAAAGCGACGGGTATCTGCCACACCGACTACTACACGCTCTCGGGCGCCGATCCGGAAGGCATCTTCCCGGCGATTCTCGGCCACGAAGGCGCGGGCGTGATCGTCGATGTGGGCCCGGGTGTTGGCACGTTGAAGAAGGGCGACCACGTCATTCCGCTGTACACGCCTGAGTGCCGTCAGTGCAAATTCTGTCTGTCGCGCAAGACCAATCTTTGTCAGGCGATCCGTTCGACGCAAGGCAAGGGCCTGATGCCCGATGCCACGTCGCGTTTCTCGCTGGACGGCAAGCCGCTGTTTCACTACATGGGCACGTCCACGTTTTCGAACTACATCGTCGTGCCGGAAATCGCGGTCGCGAAGGTGCGTGAAGACGCGCCCTTCGACAAGATCTGCTACATCGGCTGCGGTGTGACGACGGGCGTTGGCGCTGTCGTGTATTCGGCGAAGGTTGAGGCGGGCGCGAATGTCGTGGTGTTCGGTCTCGGCGGCATCGGTCTGAACGTGATTCAAGGCGCGAAGATGGTCGGCGCGGACAAGATCATCGGCGTCGATATCAACCCGGGCCGCATTGAACTCGCAAAGAAATTCGGCATGACCCACTTCATCAACCCGAATGAAGTCGAGAACGTGGTCGACCATATCGTGCAACTCACCGACGGCGGCGCGGACTATTCGTTCGAATGCATCGGCAACACCAAGGTGATGCGTCAGGCGCTGGAATGCACGCACAAGGGCTGGGGTCAGTCGTTCATCATCGGCGTGGCGGCGGCGGGCGAGGAGATCAGCACGCGCCCGTTCCAGCTGGTGACGGGCCGCGAGTGGAAGGGTTCGGCATTCGGCGGCGCGCGCGGCCGCACGGATGTGCCGAAGATCGTCGACTGGTACATGGAAGGCAAGATCAACATCGACGACCTGATCACGCACCGTCTGCCGCTCGAGCGCATCAACGAAGGCTTCGATCTGATGAAGAAGGGCGAGTCGATCCGCTCGGTCGTGCTGTACTAATGCGGCGTTGATACGTCATTAATACGTCACCGACCGGCACAGAAAGGAGCATGTCGATGCTTGAACTATTGTCGTCGCATGCCTGCCATGGCGGCGAGCAGCGGATCTACCGGCACGACTCGCAGACCGTCGGTCTGCCGATGCGCTTCTCGGTGTATTTGCCGCCGCAGGCCTTGCAGGCCAACGCGAACGTGCCCGCGCTGTTCTATCTCGCCGGGCTGACTTGCACGGAAGAAACCTTCCCGGTCAAGGCGGGCGCGCAGCGCTTCGCGGCGCAGCACGGCATCGCGTTGATTGCGCCGGACACCAGTCCGCGCGGTGCGGGCGTGCCGGGCGAAAGCGCGGCGTGGGACTTCGGCGTGGGAGCGGGCTTTTACGTCAACGCGACGCAGCAGCCGTGGGCGAAGCACTACCGGATGTACTCGTATGTGCGCGATGAACTGCGCGAAACAGTGCTCGCGAATCTGCCGGTGGACGGTGCGCGTCTGGGCATCTTCGGGCATTCGATGGGTGGCCATGGCGCGTTGATGCTGGCGCTGCGCAACCCGGAGATCTATCGGTCGGTGTCGGCGTTCGCGCCGATCGCCGCGCCTTCACAGTGCCCGTGGGGCGTGAAGGCGTTCAGCGGGTATCTGGGCGAAGACCGTGAAGCGTGGAGGCAGTACGACTCGAGCGAGCTGGTCGCCCACGCGAAGCGCAAGTTCGCTGAGGGGATTCTGATCGATCAGGGGCTGGCGGATCAGTTTCTCGCCGAGCAATTGAACCCGGATGTGTTTGAAGCCGCCTGCAAGGCTGCGGGTCAGCCGCTGACCTTGCGTCGTCATGCTGGCTACGACCACGGGTATTACTTCATCACGACGTTCATCGAGGATCACATCGCGCATCACGCGAAGGTGCTGCTCGGCTGACATTCCACAGGGCGATGGTGGCGGCACGCAGTGTGTCGCCGCCAACCATCGCTTCAACGACGCCTTAGCAAACTCCCGCCATACACCACCGCCGACAGCACGGTGATCCAGAAGCTCGTCGGCCAGTCGGTATAGAACGCCAGTGTGAGACCGAGCCACGCCTGCACCAGCGCGAACACGGCGGCGAGCACGAGACCGGTCGAGAGCCGCGTCGTCACGTTTTGCGCGGCGGCGGCCGGCCCGACCATCAGCGTGAACACCAGCAGCACGCCGACAATCTGCGTGCACGCCGCCACGGCGAGCGCGGCAATCGACAGAAACAGCACCGACACCTTGCGCAACGAAACGCCCTTGGCTTCAGCCAATTCCGGCTGCAACGAAGCAAACAGCAAGGGCCGCATGATCGCCGCGAGCGCCAGCAAACTGACGACGCCCAACCCCGCCAGCACGCCGAGTGTCGACGCATTCACGCCGAGCACGTTGCCGAACAGCAGCGCGGTGACCTGGGTCGCGTACGCAGTGAAGAAATGCAGGAACAGCAAGCCGAAGCCGAGCGACAGCGACAGGATCACGCCGATCGCCACATCGCGTCCGGCCAGTTTCTCGCCGAGCGCGCCCATCCCGACGCCTGCCGCGAGCGTGAAGCCGATCATCCCCCAGATCGGCGAGATGCCGATCAGCACGGCGCCGGTCGCGCCGGTGAAGCCGACGTGCGAGAGCGCGTGACCGGCGAAAGTCTGTCCACGCATCACCAGAAAATAACCCACCACGCCTGCCAGCACCGCGACGATCCCCGACGCCGCGAACGCGTTCACCATGAAATCGTATTCAAACATCGTGCTTATGTCCGTCGCGTGAGTCGTGCTGGTGTGAGTGGCTGTGCGCGCCACCGTGGTCGTGCGAATGTGAATGGCCGTGCCCGTGCGAGTGGCTATGGCCGCCGTTCTCGTCGTGTTCGTGCTCGTGATCGTGTTTTTCGACTTCCACGTCGCCCGACATCACGAAGATGCGGCCATTCACGCGCATCACGTCGATCGGCGAGCCATAGAGACGCGACAGCACCGGCCGCGTAATGACTTCATCGACGGTGCCGAGCGCGGCGACACCGCTGCCGAGATACAGCACGCGGTCGAGCGCGTGCAGAAGCGGATTCAGTTCATGCGCCGAGAACAGCACGGCAATGCCGAGTTCCTGCTGCACGCGCCGCACCAGTTCCACCACGCTCTTCTGATGATGCGGATCGAGGCTGATCAGCGGTTCGTCGAGTAGCAGCAGCTTGGGGTCGCCGAGCAGGCATTGCGCGAGCAGCAGACGCTGACGTTCGCCGCCTGACAGTTCCGATAAGGGCCGCTCGGCCAACTGACGGCCGCCCACCAGATCCAGCACGCGCTCGACGTCCGCGCGGGTTTTGCTGTCCGCATGGGGCAGGCCCCAGCGGTGTCCATCGGCGGCCATGGCGACGAAGTCGCGGCCGCGCACGCGGCGCCCGGCCAGCGCACTGCGCGTCTGCGGCATATAACCGATCGACGAGTTACCCCGCTCGACCGGCTGCCCTAACACGCGGATCGCGCCGCTCGCCGCCGGCACGAGACCGAGCACGGCACGCATTAGCGTGGTCTTGCCCGCGCCGTTCGGCCCGAGCACGCCAATGAATTCGCCCTGATTCACCACGAAGCCGGCCTCGCGCAGAATCGTGCGGCCGCCGAGTTCGAGCGTGACGCGCTCGAGTTCAAGCACGGGCGCGTTGCTGCGTGCGCCCGTCGATACATTAGCTGGCGTGCTGCGGCCAGTTTCGTTCATTGGTTTTTTCCTTTGGCGGTGCTCGCCGCCGCATTCGCTCCGCCCGCAGCCAGCGCCGTGCCCAGCGCGTCGAGCTGCATCAGCATCCACGTCTGATAGGTCTTACCGGCCGGTTCGGTTTCGGTGACGCTCATGGTCGGCACCTTCGATTGCTGCGCGAGCTTCAACATGCGTTTGGTCAGGGCCTCGGTTGCCTGGCTGTTATAGATCAGAACGCGGACGCGCTTTTCGCGCAGATCGCGTTCGAACGCGGCGATATCGGCCGCGCTTGCTTCAGTGTCGTTCATCGTCGCCAACTGGAAGCGCAGATTGCGCATCGAGAGGCCGACTGCGTCCGACATATAGCCGAACACCGGCTCGGTTGCCGTCACCGGCACGCCGGCGTAGCGGCCATGCAGATCGGCGACTTTGGCGTCGATGGGCTTCAGCGAATCGAGAAACTTCGCGAGGTTCGCATCGTACGCCGACTTGTGCGCCGGGTCAGCCGCGACGAGCGCGGCGCTTACCGCGCGCGCCACTTTCGGCATGGTGGCCGGGTCGTACCAGAGGTGAGGATTATCGCCGCTCTTCTTGCCTGTCAGCTCGGCGGCAACAATCGTCGCGCGATTCGAGCCCTTGGACGCGGCCAGCAGTTTCGCCATCCACGGATCGTAGTCGGCGCCGTTGTAGACCACAAGGCTCGCATGCTGCAAGGCCCGCGCCGTCTTCGGGCTGGCTTCGAACAGATGCGGGTCCTGATCCGGATTGCTGAGGATGCTCGTTACGTCGACGCGATCGCCGCCCAGTTGCTGCACGACGTCACCGTAAAAGTTTTCCGCGGCCACCACCGGGATTTTCGCATCCGCGGCAAATGCGCCGTGGCTGAGCGTGAAAGCAGCGGCGGCCGCCGCGCCCATGGCCACGGTCTTCGACAGCTTCAGCGCATGGCGCGCCCCGTTCAACATCGAGCCGAATTTCTTCATCGTTGTTTCCTGCTGCGTGAGAGTTGAATGAACTACAAATCTTGGGAGCGGTGTGCTTTCATAAGGACGCCCCGGTGGGCCGCGCCGCGCGGGCGCAGCGCGCACACAGGCCGCTTAGCTCGACCACCTGGCGGTGCACCTCGAAACCGTGCGCTGGTGCGCTATGCGACAACTGTTGGGCAAGATCGCCGCCTGGAATCTCGACAGTCGCGCCGCAGCCGTCACACATCAGAAACTGGCTGCGATGCGGCACGCCGACCTCGCAGCAGGCAAAAAACGCGTTCTTCGATTCGATCCGATGGACGAAGCCGTGCGCGAGCAGAAAGTCCAGCGCCCGGTAGATCGTGGTGGGCGGCACGCGCCCGCGTTGCGGTTCGAGCGCGTCCAGCAACTCGTAAGCGCCGATCGGCCGGTCGCTGGCGACGATCGCCGCATACACCTGACGCCGCAGCGGCGTAAGCGCGAGCCCGTGCAGCGCGGCGTGCGCCTCGGCATGGGCGAGCCGTACGGCATGGTGTTCTGCAATCGATGTAGCCATCAGCGGACTCCCTGACGAACCTGCAAAGCTTCGGAGCGAAGCGAGGCCGAAATGATATAACGTATCTCGAATTTTTGTCAGCGGCTTGCGCAGAAAGCAGCTTGGCGGTCTGCGATTTCTCGTATTTGTATCGGTCGAAACCGGAAGAGGGTGTGCACTGGTCCTGCCGCGCTGCACCATCGAAATCTGGTCGAGCGCCTTGACATGACCCGGTCCGTATCCGATCATTCGATCACTAACAGAGCAATTGTTCGCGCAACGAGCGTTCGCTCACCGCGCCTCAAGAAGCGAAACGAACCGGAGACAGGCAGTGGCGGCACGATTGCAAGACAAGGTGGCCATTCTGACGGGCGCGGCAAGCGGAATCGGTGAGGCCGTGGCCCGGCGCTATCTGGACGAAGGCGCGCGCTGCGTGCTGGTCGACGTGAAGCCGGCGGACAGTTTTGGCGACGCGCTGCGCGCTGCCTACGGCGACCGCGTGCTGACCGTCAGCGCCGACGTAACGCGCCGCGAGGATATCGAACGCATCCTCGCGAGTACGCTGGAGCGCTTCGGCCAGGTCGATATCCTGTTCAACAACGCGGCGCTCTTCGATATGCGCCCGATCCTCGATGAATCCTGGGACGTGTTCGACCGCCTCTTCGCGGTCAACGTGAAGGGCATGTTCTTCCTGATGCAAACCGTCGCCCGCAAAATGGTCGAGCAGGGCCACGGCGGCAAGATCATCAATATGTCGTCGCAAGCTGGGCGGCGCGGCGAGGCGCTGGTGTCGCACTACTGCGCAACCAAAGCCGCCGTACTCAGCTACACGCAATCCGCAGCGCTCGCCCTCGCGCCGCATAAGATCAATGTGAACGGCATCGCGCCGGGCGTCGTCGATACGCCGATGTGGAACGAGGTCGACGCGCTCTTCGCCCGCTATGAAAACCGGCCGCTCGGCGAGAAGAAGCGCCTCGTCGGTGAAGCGGTGCCGCTCGGCCGTATGGGTGTGCCGGACGATCTGACCGGCGCGGCCCTGTTTCTCGCGTCGGCCGATGCCGACTACATCACCGCGCAAACCCTGAACGTCGACGGTGGCAACTGGATGAGCTGAGCGAATTGCAGAGTGGATGAGCCGAACCTGTTTCACCCTTCGTCATTTTCGTAGAACAAACGCAGCATCACATAACGTACGAGAAAGGAGACAACACATGAAACCAGCTACAAAATCCGTGCTGAAGGCGGTCAGTGCCGGCGCTGTCGCATGCTTTGCGTTGCACGCTCAGGCGGCCACGGTGACCATTGCCACGTTGAACAATCCGGACATGATCGAGCTGAAGAAGCTCTCGCCCGCTTTCGAGCAGGCGAATCCGGATATCAAGCTCAACTGGGTGATTCTCGAAGAAAACGTGCTGCGTCAGCGTGCTACCACCGACATCACGACCGGCAGCGGCCAGTTCGACGTGATGACGATCGGTGCGTACGAAACGCCGCAATGGGGCAAGCGCGGCTGGCTCACGCCGCTCACCAATCTGCCCGCTGATTACGATCTGAACGATGTCGTGAAGACGGCCCGCGACGGCCTCTCGAGTGGCGGCCAGTTGTACGCACTGCCGTTCTACGTCGAAAGCTCGATGACGTATTACCGCAAGGATCTGTTCGCGGCCAAGGGCCTGAAAATGCCCGATCAGCCGACCTACGACCAGATCGCTCAGTTCGCCGACAAGCTCACGGACAAAGCCAACGGCATGTACGGTATCTGCCTGCGCGGCAAGGCCGGCTGGGGCGAGAACATGGCGTATGGCACGACGGTGGTGAACACCTTCGGTGGCCGCTGGTTCGACGAGAAGTGGCAGGCGCAGCTGACGTCGCCGGAATGGAAGAAGGCGATGACGTTCTACGTCGATCTGCTGAAGAAAGACGGCCCTCCGGGAGCCAGTTCGAACGGCTTCAACGAAAACCTGACGCTGATGTCCTCGGGCAAGTGCGCGATGTGGATCGATGCAACGGTGGCGGCCGGCATGCTCTACAACAAGCAGCAGTCGCAGATCGCCGACAAGGTGGGCTTTGCGGCAGCGCCGATCGCTGTCACGCCGAAGGGTTCGCATTGGCTGTGGGCGTGGGCGTTGGCCATTCCGAAGTCGTCGAAGCAGGCTGACTCGGCGAAGAAGTTCATCGCGTGGGCCACGTCGAAGCAGTACATCGAACTGGTCGCGAAGGATGAGGGCTGGGCCTCGGTGCCGCCGGGAACGCGCCACTCTACCTACGCACGTCCTGAATACAAACAGGCAGCACCGTTTGGCGACTTCGTGCTGAAGGCAATCGAAACGGCTGACCCGGATCATCCGACTCTGAAGCCGGTGCCGTACACCGGTGTGCAGTTCGTCGGCATTCCTGAGTTCCAGTCGTTCGGCACCGTGGTCGGTCAGAGCATCTCCGGCGCGATTGCCGGTCAGATGACGGTCGATCAGGCGCTGGCAGCCGGCCAGGCAACGGCGAATCGCGCCGTGCAACAGGCCGGGTATCAGAAGTAAAGCGGAAGTCAGCCACATGATTCATGTGGCACGCGCCGGCTGACGCCCGTCAGCCGGCCCACGTAGCACAGTGGGCCGTCCCCGCCGCGTGGGCACCGCGACACCGCATTGCGTCGCGGTAGCCAGGCGGTTCAAGCGATCACGGCGGAGAAAGCGCCGGCCCGCGCATTACCGAACAGGTGGTCAATCATGCGTCCTTTACGCCTGCCTCTTATGCATGCCCATCCCCAAACAGAAAAAGAACGCGAAACCCGCAAAGCCAATTCGGCCCGCTGGCTCGTGACGCCCTCAGTCGCAGTACTCGTGCTGTGGATGGCGATTCCGCTGGCGATGACGATCTGGTTTTCGTTCTCGCGCTATAACCTGTTGAATCCGGATCTGAAAGGCTTCGCCGGTTTCGACAACTACAAGTACCTCGCCAGCGATCCGTCGTTCGGACCGTCGATCGGGCACACGCTCGAGTTGATCATCTCGGTGCTGGTGATCACGGTGGTCGGCGGTGTGTTGATGGCGATTCTGTTCGACCGTAAGTTCTACGGCCAGGGCATTGCGCGGCTACTGGCGATCGCACCATTCTTCGTGATGCCGACGGTCAGCGCGCTGATCTGGAAGAACATGATCTTGCATCCGGTGTATGGCCTGATCGCACAGGGCATGCGCGCAATCGGGCTGCAGCCGATCGACTGGTTCGCCGAGTATCCACTCACGGCCGTGATCATGATCGTCGCGTGGCAGTGGTTACCGTTCGCGTTCCTGATTCTGTTCACCGCGATCCAGTCGCTCGATCAGGAGCAGAAGGAAGCGGCGCGTATCGACGGCGCGGGTCCGTTCTCGATGTTCTTCTACATCACGCTGCCTCACCTGAAACGGGCGATCGCGGTGGTGGTGATGATGGAGACGATTTTCCTGCTGTCGATCTTCGCCGAAATCTATACGACCACGGGCGGCGGTCCGGGCACCGCGACCACCAATCTGTCGTACCTGATCTATTCGCTGGGCCTGCAACAGTTCGACGTCGGTCTCGCTTCGGCGGGCGGCATTCTGGCTGTCGTGCTGGCTAACATCGTGTCGTTCTTCCTTGTGCGGATGCTCGCGAAGAACCTGAAAGGGGAGTACGAAAAATGAGCCACGTTGCCTCTACCTCTGCGTCGGGCACGGCGCCCATGACCGTGCCGGCCAAGTCGCCGTTCGCCGCAATTCGCCGCGGCATCCCTGGTGTGATCGCCTGGCTCGTCGCGTTGCTGCTGTTCTTTCCGATCTTCTGGATGACGATCACCGCGTTCAAGACGGAGCAGCAGGCGTATTCGTCGTCGCTGTTTTTCATCCCGACGCTCGATAGCTTCCGCGAGGTGTTCGCGCGCAGTAACTACTTTTCGTTCGCGTGGAATTCGATTCTGATCTCGGCGGGCGTCACGGTGCTGTGCCTGATTCTCGCCGTGCCGGCCGCGTACGCGATGGCCTTCTTTCCGACGCGCCGCACGCAGAAAGTCCTGCTGTGGATGCTGTCGACCAAGATGATGCCGTCGGTCGGCGTGCTGGTGCCGATCTATCTGTTGTGGAAGAACAGTGGTCTGCTCGATTCGGTGTCCGGTCTGGTGATCGTCTACACGCTGATCAATCTGCCGATTGCGGTGTGGATGTCGTTCACGTACTTCGCGGAAATTCCGCGCGACATTCTCGAAGCAGGGCGGATCGACGGTGCGGCGACGTGGCAGGAAATCGTCTATCTGCTGATGCCGATGTCGCTGCCGGGGCTCGCCTCCACCGCGCTGCTGCTGGTGATCCTGTCGTGGAACGAAGCGTTCTGGAGCATCAACCTGTCGAGTTCGAACGCCGCGCCGCTGACTGTGTTCATTGCGTCGTATTCGAGTCCTGAAGGCTTGTTCTGGGCCAAGCTCTCCGCTGCTTCACTGCTTGCGGTTGCACCGATCCTGATTGTCGGCTGGCTGTCGCAGAAGCAACTGGTGCGTGGTCTTACCTTTGGGGCGGTCAAATGACCGCAGGTACGACGGTAGGTCATTTCGCGCTGATCTGCGATTGCGACGGCGTGCTGATCGACAGCGAAGCCGTGGCCGCGAGCATGCTGGTGCACGAACTCGAGGCGCGTTGGCCCGATGCCGATGTCGAGCCGGTGGTGCTGCCGCTGCTTGGCTTGCGCATTGAAACGGTGTTGCAGGGCACGGCGGCGAAACTGGGCAAGCGCCTCAGCGTCGAGGATATCGAGGCGATCCGCCGGGCGGTGGAAGCAGCGGCGATGCAGGCGCCGGCGGTCGTTGGCATCGAGGTTGCGCTGGCGCAGGTGCCGCTCACCAAGGCATGCGCGAGCAATAGTTTCCGACCGTATGTGGAGAACGTGCTGGCGCGCACGGGCCTCGTGAAGTTCTTCGGCAACCGGCTCTTTTGCGCTGATGCGGTGCCGAATCCGAAGCCCGCGCCCGATGTCTATCTCGCTGCGGCGCTTGGTCTCGGCCTCGCGCCGTCCGCCTGCCTCGTGGTGGAAGACAGCGTGACGGGCGTGACGGCGGCAACCGCGGCGGGCATGACGGTGCTGGGCTTTATCGGCGGCGGTCATGCGAGTGACGCGCAGATCGACGCGTTGCATGCGGCGGGTGCGCGTACCGTATTCGACGACATGCTGCAGTTGCCGGACCTGGTCGCGCAATGGACGCTGAGCGCGACGGCGGCGACGCCGTAAGCGCGGCCGCGTTGGCGCAGCACCTGGATAAATGAATTGACGTAGCAAGAGCAACATACGGAGACACATCATGGCAAGCGTAACTCTGCGCAACATCCGAAAAGCCTACGACGACAACGAAGTGATGCGTGACATCAACCTCGACATCCTGGACGGCGAATTCGTCGTCTTCGTGGGTCCGAGCGGTTGCGGTAAATCGACGCTGATGCGGATGATCGCCGGCCTCGAAGACATCACCAGCGGCGATCTGACCATCGACAACGCGCGCGTGAACGACGTGCCACCCGCCAAGCGCGGCATCGCGATGGTGTTCCAGTCGTACGCGCTGTATCCGCACATGACGCTGTACGACAACATGGCGTTCGGCCTCAAACTCGCCGGCACCAAGAAGCCGGAAATCGACGCCGCCGTGCGCAACGCGGCGAAGATCCTGCACATCGACCATCTGCTCGACCGCAAGCCGAAGCAGCTTTCAGGCGGTCAGCGCCAGCGCGTTGCAATCGGCCGCGCAATTACGCGCAAGCCGAAAGTGTTCCTGTTCGACGAACCGTTGTCGAATCTCGACGCCGCGCTGCGCGTGAAGATGCGCCTCGAATTCGCGCGTCTGCATGACGAGCTGAAGACCACGATGATCTACGTAACGCACGATCAGGTCGAGGCCATGACGCTGGCCGACAAGATCGTCGTGCTGTCGGCGGGCAATGTGGAGCAGGTCGGCAGCCCGACCATGCTGTATCACGCGCCGGCCAATCGCTTCGTCGCCGGCTTCATCGGTTCGCCGAAGATGAACTTTATGGAAGGCGTCGTTCAGTCGGTCACGCACGACGGCGTCACGGTGCGCTACGAATCCGGCGAGACTCAGCGTGTTGCGGTGGAGCCCGGCGCGGTGAAACAGGGCGACAAGGTGACCGTTGGCATTCGCCCGGAGCATCTGCATGTGGGCATGACCGACGACGGCGTGTCGGCGAAAACCATGGCGGTCGAATCGCTCGGCGATGCCGCGTATCTGTATGCGGAATCGAGCGTCGCTCCGGATGGGATCATCGCGCGCATTCCGCCGCTCGAGCGGCACAGCAAGGGCGAAGTGCAAAAGCTCGGCGCCACGCCTGAGCACTGCCATTTATTCGACAGCGAAGGGAAAGCCTTCCAGCGTAAGATCGTAGAAGTGCTGGCCGCGTGAGTATGTGATTGGGAAAGCGGCGGGCGCGCCGCTTTCCGTCCGGTCACGTTTATTCACGCTCAGGAAATACTCATGCCCGCCTACGTCGTCATCACGCGCGAGAAAACGCTCGACCCCGCCAAACTGGAAGCATACAAACAGGACGCGCCCGCAGTCTTCGAGAAGCACGCGGTCATGGTGCTCGCGAGCCACGGGCGGAAAGAAGTGGTGGAGGGGCCGCCGATCGACGAAATCCTGATTCTCGAGTTCCCCAGTTACGACGAAGCGATCGCGTGGTATCGCAGCCCGGCGTATCAGGCGGTCAGCGAGACGCGCCTGCAGGGCGGCGAGTACCGCATCATCATCACGGAAGGGCTGCCGGTGTTGTAGCGCGGCGGTGGGGCGCTTCTAGGCCAGGCCTCTAAGCCTCGCCTACAGGCTGGTTAAGCCGCCGCTTCGAGCGCCGCCCGTGCACACAACTCGTCAGTTACCAGTCCCGACAGCCAGCCGCCTTTAAGCACCGCAATCAGCGCCTCGCGCTTGCGTTCACCGCCGGCAAAGCCGATGGTAGGACGCCGCGGCGGCGAGTCGAGCGCGATGCTGGTGACCCGGCGGCCGGTCGGCGATTCGACGTGCGCGCCGGCGGCATCGATCGGCAGGCCGAGCATTTCGGCCACCGCACGGTTCTGCATCAACTCCTTCACCTCCGCGGAGGTGATGAAGCCGTCCTCGTGCAACGGGCATTTCGGCCCGATATTACCGACCCCGACGAACGCGACATCCGCCTTGGCCAATAGCGATTCGACGATCCGGTAGAGCCGGTGATTGCACCACTGCGCGCGTTCGGCCTCGCTATCGGCGAGCAACGGCGCGGGCAGCAGAAAATGCTTGCCGCCGGTCTTCTCCGAAATGTGCAGCGCGACGTCGTAGCGGTTCGAGGAGCCGTCCTGGGCGATCGCCCCGACCATCGATACCAAACGGTGCTGCGGACGCTCCAGCTGCGCGATCTGATCGACCGCGGCCTTCAGCGTACGGCCGCTGCCCACGGCGACCACCATCGGTTTTTCTTCGACCAGATAGCGTTCCATGACCTGCGCGCCGGCTACTGCCAGCTTGCGGTCGACTTCTTCCGAGGTATCGCTGTCGATTGGTACGACTTCGCACATGCTCAGGCCGTAGCGCTTCGAGAGTTGATCGGCGAGCGCGAGGCAATCGGCCAGTTTGTGATCGACGCGCACGCGGATCAGGTTCTTTTCGACCGCGAAGGCCACCAGCCGCTGTGCGACCGGGCGCGACACCTGGAGTTTTTCGGCGATCTCGTTCTGGGTGTTGCCTGCGACGTAGTAAAGCCACGCGGCGCGGGTAGCAAGGTCTAATTTTTCTGTGGACTTGGGCACGGTGACGGTTCGCTTGAAGTGCGCCGATGATAGCAGCCGGTTCCCGCGTCTCAACGGGAACCGGCTGTGCTTTGCCGGTCAGGCGAGCGGTTGTCGCGCGGGGTCGAACAGCGGCCGCACGTGGCGGTAGAGCGCGCGATACGCTTCGAGCCGGGTGCGCAGTTCGGCGTGCCGGCGCGGGTTCGGCGTGAACTCCTTTTCGATCGGCGGCTTGCTCAACACCTTGGCCGGGTCGCCGCCCGCGGCCAGCCAGCCAAGGCGGGCCGCGCCGAGCGCTGCGCCGGTTTCGCCGCCTCCGTGCTTGCGGGTGGCCGTGTCGAGCGCATCGGCGAGCAGTTGTGCCCAGTAGTCGCTGCGCGCACCGCCGCCGAGCAGGGACAGCGCCTTCGCTTCGGTACCGGCCGCGCGCAATGCGTCGAGGCCGTCGGTGAGCGCGAGCGTCACGCCTTCGAGTACCGCGTAGCCGAGCAGGGCGCGGTCGGTCGCGTGATTCATGCCGAAGAACACGCCCTGCGCATACGGGTCGTTGTGCGGCGTGCGTTCACCGGACAGATAAGGCAGAAAGAGTGGGGCAGTGGTCAACGCTTCCGCTGGCAGCGCTTCGATTTCGGCGAGCAGCGTCGGCTCGTCGGTGGAGGTGAGCTTGCAGACCCAGCGCAAACAGCTTGCCGCTGACAGCACCACGCTCATTTGATGCCAGCGATCCGGGATCGCGTGACAGAACGCGTGCACGGCCGAAGCGGGATTCGGCCGGAAGCTGTCGCCGACCACGCACAGCACACCCGAGGTGCCGAGCGAAACGAAGCCGTCGCCCGGTTGCGTCGCGCCGATGCCGATTGCGCTGGTGGCATTGTCGCCACCGCCGGCCGCGACGATCACTCCGTCGCTCAAACCGAACTCGCGCGCCACCGCGGGAAGCAGGGTGCCGGATGGCTCGCTGCCTTCGCACAAGGCCGGCATCTGCGCGCGTGTCATGTTGCAGGCGGCGAGCAGCGAATCGGACCAGTCGCGTTTGGCGACGTCGAGCCACAACGTGCCGGCTGCATCCGATGGATCGGACACCTTGCCGCCGGTCAGTTGCAGACGCAGGTAGTCCTTCGGCAGCAGCACGCAGGCGGTTTGCGCGAAGATTTCCGGTTCGTGGTGCGCCACCCAAAGCAGCTTCGGTGCGGTGAATCCGGGCATCGCGAGATTGCCGGCCACGGTGTGCAAGTCCGGCGCGCGCTCGGTCAGCTCCGCGCACTCCTTGTCGCTGCGCATGTCGTTCCACAGGATCGCGGGCCGCAATACGCGGTCCTGCGCATCCAGCAGCACGGCGCCGTGCATCTGCCCCGAGAGGCCGATGCCGCGAATCTGCGCGAACTCGTCCGGATGTTTGGCGCGCAACGCGGCCAGCGCCGTGCGCGTGCCGGCCCACCAATCTTCGGGATTCTGTTCGGCCCAGCGCTGATGCGGACGCGAAACGGTAAAGGGTGAGCCTGCGGTGCCGATCACGCGTCCATCGGAGGCGAGCAGCAGGACTTTCACTTCGGACGTGCCGAGGTCGATG
Source organism: Paraburkholderia sp. SEWSISQ10-3 4 (assembly GCF_030464785.1). NCBI lineage: Bacteria > Pseudomonadati > Pseudomonadota > Betaproteobacteria > Burkholderiales > Burkholderiaceae > Paraburkholderia > Paraburkholderia sp. SEWSISQ10-3 4. The sequence continues at coordinate 68,934 of NZ_JALPRI010000008.1, read as the reverse complement.
CCGAGATACATGGGCGCGAAACCTTCGTCGTTAGGGATGCGCTACTTTAGCCGCACATGGCGCGCGGTGCCATGCGCATTAAGCCTGGCACCGGCGTGTTTCGCGTGGTTCGATACTGCGCGGGTCAGGCTGCGCCGCGTTTGGCCAGCCAGACGTCGACGCGCGCCAAGGCGCCCGCCAACGCCGATTCCAGCTCAGGTGTCTGCGCCATGCTGCCCCAGAGCAGCCGGTCAGCGGCGAACGCCTGCAACGGATCCGGCGCGCTAAAGAAGCCGCGCGCAACTTTTTCATCCATCACGCCGTCCTGATACGCATACGGCAGTGTGCCGGCGTTCCAGCGTTCGAGGAAGCGGAAGAACAGCGCCGGCAACATCGCCGTCGCCGAAGGCGTGACGCCACGTTCGAAGCATTCGGCGAGCGTCGGCGCGATAAAGCCGGGCAGCTTCGAAAAGCCGTCGGCCGCGACGCGCTGGTTGGTGTCCTGGATGTAGGGATTGCCGAAGCGTTCGAGCACCACGTCGCGATAGCGTTCGAGATCGAGCGGGCTCGGCGTGAGACACGGAATCACGTCTTCGGTCACGTAGTCGAAGGCGAATTTGTTGATGTCCGGATCGAGCGTGCCTTCGTGGATGTAGGTCAGTCCGACCAGCGTGCCTGCCCACGCAATGCAGCTATGCGTCGCGTTGAGGATGCGGATCTTCGCTTCTTCGTACGGCAGCACCGAGTCGACCAGTTCCGCGCCGACCTTTTCCCACGCGGGGCGTCCAGCGATGAAGCGATCCTCAATCACCCATTGGATGAAGGATTCGCCCATCACCGGGCAGGCATCGTCGACGCCGGTGGCGGCTTTGACCCGTTCGCGCACGTCAGGCGTTGGACGCGGCGTAATGCGGTCGACCATCGAACTCGGGCACGCGGTGTTGTCGTCGAACCATTGCGCCAGATCGTCCGCGCCGCGCCGTTCGAGAAACTCGCTCATGCCCGCATGAAATCGCTCGCCGTTGCTGCGCAGGTTATCGCAGGTCTGTAGCGTGACCGGGCCGGCGCCGCGCTTCATGCGCGCGTCGAGAATCGCCACGAGCGCGCCGTAAATCGTGATGTGGCCGCCTTTCAGGTCAGCAGCGAGATCGGCATTGGCCGTGTCGAGTTCGTCGTCTTCGTCGAGGTAATAGCCGCCTTCGGTCACGGTGAACGCAATGATCTTGCAGGCCGGATCGGCGCCCGCGTCGATCAGCGCATCGAGACTCTCGGTCCACGGCACCACGCGCTCGATCGAACGAATCGTCTCGTACGCGCGCTCGCCCTGCGGCGTGACGGTCTCGAGTGTATAGACGCCGTTTTGCGCGGCGAGCGCGTCGAGCACCGCGTTCATGTCGCTGCGGATATTGCCCACCGTCAGCGACCAGTGCGGTTCGCCCGCCACCTTCGCCTCGTTCAACCGATGGAGATACCACGCCTGATGCGCGCGATGAAACGATCCCGCGCCGATGTGCAGGATCACGTGTGCGGCCGCGCCGCTGCCTTGCCCGCTGTTCATGTGCGTCTCCTGAGTGTCCTTGATCGCACGGCTCGGCGCGTGCGTTTTTTCTTGGGGTGGAGCATTTGCTCTATCTGTGAGCGAATGATCGTACCCGGCGGAACGAATGTCAAGGCGACGTAGCGGGCTTTTCGTGGCGCAGCGCGGCGTGGCGGGACTTCCGGCGTGACTCGTGTGACGCCGGGGCGTTATGGGACGTGTCTCGCGGTGCGTATTGCATTGCATCAAATTTGACTTTCACCGCGCCAGGACTAACCCGAATGCAAAAAAGTATCGGTCTGCGGTTTGATTTTTAGTGGTGGATCAGCCGCTAGAGGGCTACTTTTCGCTATACAAGATGAAGTTCAGCGGCACCCGCAGCACGCCGCTTCATGGAGGAAGACGCGAATGCAACCCGATCTGGAAGTCGTCGCCGTACGGCGCGACGAATCCTTCAAAGTGTGGTCGCACGGCTATCCGTATCGCACGGTGCGTTGGCACTTTCACCCGGAATACGAAATTCACTTGATCGTGGCGACGACCGGCAAGATGTTCGTCGGCGATCACATCAGCAGCTTTACGCCTGGCAACCTCGTGTTGATGGGGCCGAACCTGCCGCACAACTGGGTTAGCGACGTGCCGGAGGGCGAGACGATTGCGCAGCGCAATCTGGTCGTTCAGTTCGGGCAGGAGTTCGTGTCGAGTTGCATGGGCAGTTTTCCTGAGTGGCGCCAGGTCGAAGCATTGCTTGCCGATTCGCGCCGTGGCGTGTCGTTCGGTGCGGAAACGAGTGCAGCGATCCAGCCGTTGTTCCTCGAATTGCTGGCCGCGCGCGGACTGCGCCGTCTCGTGCTGTTCATGTCGATGCTCGAGATCCTGATGAACGCCGAGGACCGCGAGACGCTCGCGAGTCCCGCCTATCAGGCCGATCCGACCGGTTTCGCGTCGACGCGCATCAATCACGCGCTCTCGTATATCGGCAAGAACCTGTCCAACGATCTGCGCGAATCGGACTTGGCGCAACTCGCTGGCCAAAGCGTGAGTGCGTTCTCGCGTTACTTCCGCCGTCATACCGGGCTGCCGTTCGTGCAGTACGTGAACCGCATGCGTATCAACCTCGCATGCCAACTGCTCACGGACGAAGAACTGAGCGTCACCGATATCTGCTTCAAGGCGGGCTTTAACAACCTGTCGAATTTCAACCGGCAGTTCCTCGCGGTCAAAGGCATGGCGCCTTCGAAATTCCGTCGCTATCAGCAACTGAACGACGCAAGCCGCGACGCTTCCGAAGAAGCCGCCGCGCGCGGCGCCGGCATCGACAATGCGCCTGCGATCGTGCTTGCGCCAGGTTTGCCACGCAGCGCCGCGGCTGCTTATCCACCGACGTAGTTCTCCACCAGGCTTCTTGCCGAAGCGTTTTACTTCACCCGCGTTTTAACGCCTATCGCGCTGTCCACAGACAGCGTGAGGGACGTGCTCATCTCATCGAACAGTTTTAATAACGGAGACAACCATGACGCAATCCACTTCGAAGCAGACATCGTTGAAGACCTTCGCGCGCAGCACCGCTGCGTTAGCGACGCTTGCATTCGGTCTTTCGTTTATCGCCGCGCCGGCTGCACTTGCCGCGCCGCTGAAGATCGGCATGACGTTTCAGGAGTTGAATAACCCGTACTTTGTGACGATGCAAAAGGCGCTGAACGATGCGGCGGCGTCGATCGGCGCGACGGTGGTCGTGACCGACGCGCATCATGACGTCAGCAAGCAGGTCAGCGACGTCGAAGATATGCTGCAAAAGAAGATCGACATTCTGCTCGTGAATCCGACCGATTCGACCGGCATTCAATCGGCGGTGACGTCGGCGAAGAAGGCGGGCGTGGTGGTGGTTGCCGTTGATGCGAACGCGAACGGTCCGGTCGATTCGTTCGTCGGGTCGAAGAATTACGACGCGGGTGAGATGGCCTGCGAGTATCTGGCGAAGTCGATTGGCGGCAGCGGCGAGGTGGCGATCCTCGATGGTATTCCGGTGGTGCCGATTCTCGAGCGTGTGCGGGGCTGCAAGGCGGCGCTCGCGAAAGTGCCGGGCATCAAACTCGTGGATACGCAGAATGGTAAGCAGGAACGCGCGACTGCGTTGTCCGTCACCGAGAACATGATTCAGGCGCATCCGAATCTGAAGGGCGTGTTCAGCGTGAACGACGGTGGCTCGATGGGCGCGCTCTCCGCGATCGAATCATCGGGTAAAGATATCAAGCTGACCAGCGTCGACGGTGCGCCGGAAGCGATCGCCGCGATCCAGAAGCCGAATTCAAAGTTCATCGAAACGTCCGCGCAGTTCCCGGCCGACCAGGTGCGTATCGCGCTCGGCATTGCGCTCGCGAAGAAGTGGGGCGCCAATGTGCCGAAGGCGATTCCGGTCGACGTGAAGATGATCGACAAGAGCAACGCCAAGGGCTTCAGCTGGTAAGCCGAATGCTCGTTGCCATGTGCATGCGCTTCTTCGACGGACATGGCGACGAGCAGCAGAGGAGGACCCGATGGACACGATACTCAAGCTCGACAACATCACCAAAAGCTTTCCCGGTGTGAAGGCGTTGCAAGGCATTCACCTGGAAATCGCACGCGGTGAGATTCACGCGTTGCTCGGCGAAAACGGCGCGGGTAAATCCACGTTGATGAAAATTCTGTGCGGCATCTATCAGCCGGATGAAGGCACGATCACGATCGCGGGCGAAGTGCGGCACTTCACGAACTACCACGATGCGGTCGCCGCGGGCGTGGGTATCGTGTTTCAGGAGTTCAGCCTGATTCCGTATCTGAACGCGGTGGAGAATATGTTTCTCGGCCGTGAATTGAAGAACGGTTTGGGTTTGCTTGAACGCGGCAAGATGCGGCGCGTAGCTGCGACGATTTTTCAACGGCTGGGCGTGGCGATCGACTTGTCGGTGCCGATTCGGGAGTTGTCGGTCGCGCAGCAGCAGTTTGTTGAAATCGGCAAGGCGTTGTCTTTGGAGGCGCGCATTCTGATTCTGGATGAGCCGACCGCGACGCTTACACCAGCGGAAGCGGAACACCTGTTTGCGATCATGCGTGACCTGAAGACGCAGGGCGTCGCGATGATCTTTATCTCGCATCACCTGGAAGAGATCTTCGAGGTTTGCGATCGCATTACCGTATTGCGCGACGGTCAGTACGTCGGCATGACGGAGGTCGCGCAATCCGATGTGAGCCGCCTCGTCGAAATGATGGTGGGGCGTCGCATCGAAAACAGCTTTCCGCCGAAGCCTCCACTGCGTACCGATGCGAAGATCGTGCTCGACGTCGAAAAGCTGCAGTTGCTGAAAGACAGCCCCGTGCTGAGCTTCAATTTGCGTGAAGGCGAGATTCTCGGTTTTGCGGGACTGGTCGGCTCGGGCCGCACGGAAACAGCGCTGGCAGTGATCGGCGCTGACCCGGCTTATGTGAAAGAAATCCGCATCAACGGCACGGCCGAAAAACTATCCGATCCCGCCGATGCCCTGCGCGCAGGCGTCGGCATTCTTCCCGAGAGCCGCAAGACCGAAGGTCTGATCACCGATTTCTCGATCAAGCAGAACATCTCGATTAACAACCTCGGCAAATATCGCTCGCTGCGTTTCTTCATCGATCAGCGCAGCGAAGCGCGCGCGACTGCGGACATCATGAAGCGCGTCGGTGTCAAAGCCCCGACGATGCACACCGAAGTCGCGACGCTCTCAGGTGGCAATCAGCAAAAGGTGGTGATCGCGCGCTGGCTGAATCACCACACCAACATCCTCATCTTCGACGAACCGACGCGCGGCATCGACGTCGGCGCCAAAGCCGAAATCTATCTGCTGATGCGCGAACTCACCGCGCGCGGCTACTCGATCATCATGATCTCGTCCGAATTGCCGGAGATCGTCGGCATGTGCGACCGCGTCGCCGTGTTCCGGCAGGGCCGCATCGAAGCGATGCTCGAAGGCGGCGAGATCGACTCGAACGCCGTGATGACCTATGCAACAGCCGGCACCCGTGGAGCAGCTCATGAACACGCCTAATCCTTCTTCATCGCCGAAAACGTCGACTGTCAGTAGTGACACGCCGGGCGCACCGGTGCGCTTTACGTGGGCCGCGTTGAAACGCTCGACGCTGTTCTATCCGTTCATCGGCTTGCTGGTGGTGTGCATCGTGATGGTATTCGCGAGCGACAGTTTTCTCTCCGCTGCGAATCTGGAGAACGTGCTGCGCCAGGTGTCGATCAACGCGATCATTGCTGTGGGGATGACGTGCGTGATTCTGACTGGAGGTATCGATCTGTCGGTTGGCTCCGTGATGGCTTTGGCGGGCACGCTCGCCGCGGGTTTGATGGTGGCCGGGATGAACGCAGTGGCTGCCTTGGCGGTCGGCGTCGCAGTCGGTTTGGGCTTCGGCGCTGCGAACGGATTCTTCGTCGCGTTCGCCGGTATGCCACCGATCATCGTCACGCTCGCGACGATGGGGATCGCCCGCGGCCTCGCGCTGATCTACACGGGTGGTTATCCAATCGACGGCCTGCCTGAGTGGGTCAGTTTCTTCGGCAGCGGCAAGATCTTCGGCATTCAGGCGCCGGTTGTGATCATGGTGGTGATCTATGCGATCGCCTGGGTGTTGCTCGAACGGATGCCGTTCGGCCGCTACGTGTATGCGATTGGCGGCAACGAACAGGCGACGCGTCTGTCCGGTGTGCGTGTGGCTCGCGTGAAGTTGATCGTCTACTCGATTGCTGGTTTGACGTCCTCCTTCGCCGCCATCGTGTTGACTGCACGCTTGATGAGCGGCCAGCCGAACGCAGGCGTCGGTTTCGAACTCGATGCCATCGCCGCCGTGGTGATGGGTGGTACCTCGATTTCCGGTGGACGCGGCTCGATCATCGGCACTCTGATCGGCGCGTTGCTACTGGGCGTGTTGAACAACGGCCTGAACATGGTCGGCGTGAATCCTTATGTGCAGAACGTGATCAAGGGCGGAATTATTTTGCTGGCGATCTACATCAGCCGCGACCGTAGAAAGTAACTCTTAAACGACCTCCTTTTAGCAGGACCATGCAATGACTCAATCCACGCAATCCGATAAGCAGGAAATGACGGCGATCGTCTGCCACGCACCGAAAGACTATCGCGTCGAACAGGTGTCCAAGCCCAAGGCCCGCGCGCATGAGCTGGTGATCCGAATCGCCGCGTGCGGTATCTGCGCGAGCGACTGTAAGTGTCATTCTGGCGCGAAGATGTTTTGGGGCGGCCCGAGCCCATGGGTCAAAGCGCCGGTGATTCCGGGCCACGAGTTCTTCGGTTTCGTCGAAGAAATCGGCGAGGGTGCGGCCGATCACTTCGGCGTAAAGATCGGCGACCGCGTGATCGCCGAACAGATCGTACCGTGCGGCAAGTGCCGTTACTGCAAATCCGGCCAGTACTGGATGTGTGAGGTGCACAACATTTTCGGCTTCCAGCGCGAAGTCGCGGACGGCGGCATGGCCGAATATATGCGCATTCCACCGACTGCAATCGTCCATAAGATTCCCGATGGCATCTCGCTCGAAGACGCGGCGATCATCGAGCCATTAGCTTGCGCGATCCACACGGTGAACCGCGGTGATCTGCGACTCGACGACGTGGTGGTGATTGCCGGAGCAGGTCCGCTTGGCTTGATGATGACGCAAGTCGCGCATCTGAAAACACCGAAGAAGCTGGTCGTGATCGATCTGGTTGAGGAGCGTCTGGCACTTGCGCGTGAATACGGCGCGGATGTGACGATCAATCCGAAACAGGAAGACGCATTGGCGATCGTTCATTCGCTGACCGATGGCTATGGTTGCGACGTCTACATCGAAACCACCGGCGCGCCGATCGGCGTCAATCAGGGCATGGAGATGATTCGCAAGCTTGGGCGCTTCGTCGAGTTTTCCGTGTTCGGTGCGGATACGACGTTGGACTGGTCGGTGATCGGCGACCGCAAGGAACTCGATGTGCGCGGCGCGCATCTGGGTCCATACTGTTATCCGATTGCGATCGATTTGCTGGCGCGCGGGCTCGTGACGTCGAAGGGTATTGTCACGCACGGCTTTTCGCTGGAAGAATGGGACGAAGCGATCAAGGTCGCTAACTCGCTCGATTCGATCAAGGTATTGATGAAGCCGCGTGCCTGAGCTGAGCGCTTGGCGCGGCGCGCGGCAAGGACGAGCGGCATATAAACGGAGACTGTATGGACTACGTCATCGGCGTCGATATCGGCACACAGAGCACCAAGGCGCTGCTGGTCGATCAGCACGGCGCGATCGTCGCGCAGCATGCGTCGAGCTATCAGCCGGATACGCCCAAGCCGCTATGGGCCGAGCAATGGCCGGCAGTGTGGTTGAAGGCGGTGGTGGAGTGTATTGCGGCTTGCGTGCGCAAGGCGAAGGAGGCGGGTGTAGCGGCGAAGTCGATCAAAGCGGTGTGCGTGAGCAGTCTGTATGGCGGCTCGGGGATTCCCGTCGATAGCGATATGCGGCCGCTTTATCCGTGTCTGATCTGGATGGACCGGCGTGCGACCGATCAGGTCGAGTGGGTGCGTAAAAACATCGACCTCGAGCGCTTGTATGCGCTCACGGGCAACGGTGTGGACAGCTACTACGGTTACACGAAGATGCTGTGGCTGCGCGATCACGAGCCGGAAATCTGGGCGCATACGCGTTACTTCCTGCCGCCGAATGCTTACGTGATTTATATGCTGTCCGGTGAAGTCGCCGTCGACCACAGTTCGGCGGGCAATATCGGCGGCATCTACGATATTGCGAAACGCGACTGGTCGGACGAAGCGCTCGACATGCTCGCCATTCCCGCAACGATGATGCCGGAGCGGTTGGTGGAATCGTCGGACGTGGTGGGCGGGTTGTTGTCGCAGTGGACCGAGCAGCTTGGATTGGAGGCGGGCACGGCGATCGTTGCGGGCGGCGTGGATGCTGCGGTGGCGACGTTTGCCGCGGGTGTCACGCGCGCGGGGCAGCACGTTGCGATGATCGGTACGAGTATGTGCTGGGGGTATATCAACCAGACTGTCGATGCGCGGCATGGGTTGATCAGCATGCCGCATGTGTTCAACGGTCACTGCGATATTTATGTCTTCGGTGGTGCGATTACGGCGGGCGCTTCGGTGACGTGGTATCGCGAGCAGTTTTGTCATGCGGAGACCGAGGCGGCGCGTGCGATGCCGAATGGAGATCCGCATCGCTTGCTTGAAGAAAGTGCTTCTCAGATTCCCGCAGGCTCTGATGGTGTGATGTTCTTGCCGTACTTGATGGGGGAACGAAGCCCCGTGTGGGATGCGAAGGCGAGTGGAGCGTTTGTCGGCCTGAGTCTGTATCACACACGGGCACATCTGTATCGTGCGGTGCTGGAGGGCGTGTCGTTCGCGTTGAAGCACAACATCGAAGCGGGACGTAAAGGCGCGCAATCGTTGGATGACAAGTTGATCGTCGTGGGCGGCGCCGCGCATTCGGATTTGTGGATGCAGATCATTGCGGACATTACCGGCTATCCGGTCTATACGATCGAGCAGGACGTGGAGGCAGCGATGGGCGCGGCGTTGCTGGCGGGTGTCGGTGTCGGTCTGGTGTCGCGTGAAGAAGCGCAGAACGGATGGGTCACGCTGATTGAGCGTGCAGAGCCGAACGCGCAACGGATGGCGCTGTATGAGCAGCGGTTCGGTGTTTATACGGATTTGTATCCGGCGTTGAAGCCGGTCATGCATCGGTTGCAGACATCATGAATGCTACTTTTGATTTTTCTGGTCACTCGATTCTTGTGACGGGTGCGTCGAGTGGAATTGGGCGCGCGACGGTGGAAGCGTTGTGTGCTTCTGGCGCGAGTGTGGTCGCCGCGGCGCGGAATGTGAATGAGCTTGCGCGGTTGGCTGAGGAAACGGGCTGCGAACCGATGATGCTCGATGTGAGCGATGAGTCCGCTATTGATGACGCATTGGGTTCGCTCGATGCGTTTGATGGGCTCGTGAACTGTGCGGGGATCGCGTTGCTTGAGCGTGCGGTGGATACGACCGGCGCGAGTTTCGATCGTGTGATGGGGGTGAATGCGCGCGGAGCGGTACTGGTTGCCAAACACGTGGCTCGCGGGATGATCGATGCGAAGCGCGCTGGCAGCATCGTGAACGTTTCCAGTCAGGCTGCGCTCGTGGCGCTGGATGACCATTTGAGTTATTCGGCTTCGAAGGCTGCGCTCGATGCTGTGACGCGGGCTTTGTGTGTCGAGTTGGGGCCATACGGTATCCGGGTGAATAGCGTCAATCCTACGGTGACGTTGACGCCAATGGCCGTGCAGGCGTGGAGTGATCCTGTGAAACGCGATCCTGCGTTGAAGGCGATTCCTCTGCATCGCTTCGCGGAGTCCGCAGAGGTTGCTGCGCCGATTATGTTTTTGTTGAGCGACGCGGCTTCGATGATTAGTGGGGTTTGTTTGCCGATTGATGGGGGGTATACGGCGAGGTGATTGGTCTATCTGCGCGGCGTTGGTGGTGAGTGCGTTTGCATAAATAAGGCGCGAACAATTCGCGCCTTATTCTTTGCAGCGGCATCGTGGCCGCGACTTCACCCTAGTGCTTCACTGTCGTCTGCTGCGCATCAGCCCGCGCACACGCAGCAGTCCTCACGCGCTCCCGCTTACGCGTCACCGCTTTGTCTGACGCAGCTTCAGCTTCGGCCGCAGCTTCCCCTGCTTCCCGCCCCGCCTCTGCAGCATCCGAGAGAAGCTTCGTCGCAAGCTTGGCTGTGATGCGACTATGAGCAACTCCCTTCGCATCGAGCGCGATCACCTGGTACAGGTCACGGTCACATTCAACTTCCTGCTGGTATTGCTCGACGGTATAGAGCAGGTGTTCCAGCAGGTTGCGCTCACTGCGTCTTTCTTCAACCGTCGTAGCTGGGCATCGGGTGATGCTCGCCGCGAGATCGATCAGTGTTCGAAGCTGTCGGATTTGTCGATCGCATGCTCCAAAAGCCGACAGTGCGAGCTTTTCGTACTGGAGCGCATCAACGGGCGGTCGTGATGCCGTTTGAGTCTTCTTGGTGGTTTTGGTCATGGTGCGATTTCCGATGTGTTCCTGAAACGCCCGACACTCTCTAACAGATGGGGTGAGCGGGCACGTAGCGAGTTTGAGAGACCGGGCAACAAAACGAAACCGGCGAGCCTTGCGACCCACTCACCACGACCCGCCCATAGGAACGGCGTGCGTGATTGAACACTACCTACTTTCAGAAGTAGTGCGTTTCGTTGCTTCGGGCTCTCACACCCAGCCGTCTTGTCCGACGGCACATAGAAATCTAACCCAACCGTTTTTTAAGACGATCAACCACACAGGCTAAAAACACAAACTGTGACCAATCTTTACATTGCGACCTGTGCGTCTGCGCGTGCACCGCGCATTGCATGAACACGCTCAATGCATCGAGCATTGGCAACGAAACGAAGACGCTTAAAGCATCGTCCTCACATGCCAAAGCTCAGGAAACAAAACCACATCGAGCATCTTCCGGAGATAAGGCGCGCCACTCGTACCACCCGTGCCTTGCTTGAACCCAATAATCCGTTCAACCGTAGTCACATGCCTGAACCGCCACTGTCGAAACGCATCCTCGAGATCGACAAGTTCCTCCGCCATTTCATACAACTCCCAATGCTGCGAAGGATTCCTATAAACCTCCAACCACGCCGCCTCAACGGAAGCATCATGCGTAGTCGGTTGCGTCCAATCCCGCTCCAATCTGGAAGGTGAAATCGCAAACCCACGCCGCGCCAGCAGTCGAACAACTTCATCGTAAAACGAAGGCGCTTCCAGCGAAGCCGTCACCTCAGCAAGAACATCTGCCCGATGTGCATGCGGCTTCAGCATCTGCTCATTTTTATTGCCGAGCAAAAACTCAATCTGCCGATACTGATAAGACTGGAACCCGGAAGAGCTACCCAGATAAGGCCGCATCGCGGTGTACTCGGACGGCGTCATCGTCGCGAGAACGCTCCATGCCTGCACGAGCTGCTCCATGACCCGCGACACACGAGCGAGCATCTTGAACGCCGGCGGCAACTCGTCGCGATGCACCGCCTTCAGCGCCGCGCGCAATTCATACAGCGCGAGCTTCATCCACAACTCACTCGTCTGATGCTGGATGATGAACAGCATCTCGTTGTGATCCGGCGACAACGGATGCTGCGCATCCAGCACCGTCCCCAGCGAAAGATAGTCGCCGTAACTCATCGACTCCGAAAAATCGAGCTGCGCGTCATGCCAGCCGTCGCCGGAATCGGCGGCAGCAGTGGCCGTTGCAGACGCCGTAGCAGCAACCCCACTGCCATGCCCAAACGGACACCCTTGCGCCGGTTTTTCTTCCGGCAATCCCGGCGTTTGCATATGATCGGTCATCGCGCGCTCCTTAGGTCACAGCGCCGCGAGCGGCAAATTCAGGTGCCCGCCAGGTCTCTTGCGTAAGCACCTCGCGTAACGTCTCGACCGCATCCCACACATCGACAAAGCGCGTATACAGCGGCGTAAAGCCAAACCGCAACACATGCGGCTCGCGATAGTCGCCGATCACGCCACGCGCGATCAACGCCTGCATCACTTCATAACCATGCGGATGCTCGAAGCTCGCATGCGAACCGCGCTGCGCATGCTCACGCGGCGTTACAAGCTTCAAAGGAAATTCGCTGCAACGCGCTTCGACCAGTTCGATAAACAAATCGGTCAACGCGAGCGACTTCGCGCGGATCGTCTGCATATCCGTTTGCAGGAACACATCGAGACCGCATTCGACGAGCGACATCGACACCATCGGTTGCGTGCCGCACAGGAAGCGACCGATGCCATCGTCAGGTTGATACGCCGGGTCCATCTTGAACGGCGCACGATGCCCCCACCAACCGGACAGCGGCTGCGAAAAATCGTTTTGATGCCGCTCCGGCACCCATACGAATGCGGGCGAACCCGGACCGCCGTTCAGATACTTATACGTACAGCCGACCGCGTAGTCAGCCCCAACACCATTCAGGTCGACGGGCACCGCGCCCGCCGAATGCGCGAGATCCCACAGGGCGAGCGCGCCTTTGTCATGGATCAGTTTGGTCAGTGCGGCCATGTCGTGCATATAGCCGGTGCGGTAATTCACATGAGTGATCATCGCGATCGCGGTGTCGTCGCCGATCGCGGCGGGCAACTCGGACGGATCATCAACGAGGCGCAACTCATAACCGCGGTCGAGCTGTTCGATCAGCCCTTGCGCGATATACAGATCGGTCGGGAAATTCGAGCGCTCAGAAACGATCACGCGACGCTTCGGATCGCGTGCGTTCGCCAAGCGCAGGGCTGCCGACAAAAGCTTGAACAGATTGATCGAAATCGTATCCGTGACGACCACCTCGTTTTCAGCCGCACCGATCAGCGGTGCGAGCTTGTTGCCAAGACGGCGCGGCAATTCAAACCAGCCGGCGGTGTTCCAGCTGCGGATGAGACCTTCGCCCCATTCGGCGCCGATCACGGTCTGCGCGCGTTGCGCGGCGGCGGCCGGCGGCACGCCGAGCGAGTTGCCGTCGAGATAGATGGTCGTCGACGACAGCGCGAACTGGTCGCGCAGCGTTGCGAGCGGGTCGGCGCGATCCAGCGCCAATGCTTCTTCACGAGTGTTCATGATGGTCCAGTCAGTCAGATCAGGGAATTCGGTGAATGCGATGAGTGCGGTGATTCAGCTTGCAGAGCGTCGACGATCAGCGAGAGTCGGGCAGCGCGCGCAACACGGCGCGCACGGGGCTCGCATCGAGCGTGGTCAGCTTCAGCGGCAGCGCGATCAGTTCGTAGTCGCCGGGTGCGACGGCATCCAGCACGATGCCTTCGAGAATCGCCATACGATGCGCGCGAATGCGATGGTGCGCGTCCATCGTCTTCGATTCCTGCGGATCGAGCGACGGCGTATCGATGCCGATCAGCTTCACCCCTTTCGCTGCCAGCAGGTCGATGGTCTCCGGCGCGACCGCGCAGAACGCGCTATCCCAGACCGTAGTCGGCGCGTTTTTGTAAGTGCGTAGTAAGACTCGCGGCGGCAGGTCGTCGAGCGAGCCGCTCAGGTGTTGTGGCGTGACAACAGGCGAAGCGCCGATGCAATGAATTACGCGGCAGCGTCCAAGGTACGCATCGAGCGCAACCTGGCCGATCGCCGCGCCTTCGGCGTCGTAGTGGAGCGGGGCGTCGGTGTGGGCGCCGGTATGCGGCGACAAGGTCAGCCGCGCGACGTTGACGGGCGAGCCCGCCTCCATGCGCCACACGCGTTCGATGCCGACCGGCGTATCGCCGGGCCAGACGGGCGTCGCGGTATCGACGGCGGGGGTGATGTCCCAGAGTGTGTGCATGTCTCCATCTGCGGATTGTGTCTATCCGGGAATGATAGGTGGCTTGGCGCGAAATGTGATTGCGAAAAAATCTCCTTCTGAGCCGTGTCTTGGAACATAATTTGAGTCAAATGGGAAAGGGAGACCGAATATGAACGCGATCTCGCTCGACGCCACCGATTGCCGTATCTTGACGGTGCTTCAGCAAGAAGGACGGATCAGCAATCTCGATTTGGCGGAGCGCATTTCGCTTTCGCCATCGGCCTGTCTACGACGCCTGCGCCTGCTGGAAGAGCAGGGCGTCATCGAACATTACCGTGCGTGTCTGAATCGCGAAGTACTGGGTTTTGAACTGGAAGCGTTCGTGCAGGTGTCGATGCGCAACGACCAGGAGAACTGGCACGAGCGTTTTGCGGAGGCGGTGCGGGACTGGCCGGAAGTGGTCGGTGCGTTTGTCGTGACCGGCGAAACCCATTACCTGCTGCGGGTGCTCGCGCACAATCTCAAACACTATTCGGATTTCGTGCTGCAACGCCTCTATAAGGCGCCGGGCGTGATGGATATTCGTTCGAATATCGTGTTGCAGACGTTGAAAGAAGATTCGGGCGTGCCAGTGTCGCTGGTGCCGAAAACTACCGGACATAGCGCGCCGCACAGCTGAGTGCGAGTTGCTGCTCAGCTTGCGTCGGTCGGCGTGTTGCCGTTTTTGCCCGCTTGCGGGCCGCTGTTAAAACACAGCGGCGCCGCGTTCAGAGCGGCTTGAGTCCGTGGAATTGACCGCTGTGGAAGACGAGCGGCGCAATCTCCGCGGCACTCTCGTGGACGCCGCAGCGCTCCACTTCGCCGACGAAAATCACGTGGTCGCCTTCTTCGTAGCGGCTGCGGTTATGGCATTCGAACCAGGCGAGCGCGCCGTCGAGCACCGGCATGCCGGTGTCGCCTTCGGCGTGCGAGACACCTTCGAAACGATCGCCCTTCACGGTGGCAAAGCGCTTGCACAGATCGAGCTGCGACGCGGCCAGCACGTTGACCACGTAGTGACTGTTCGCCCGGAACACCGACATCGACGCCGAGCGCGTGGCGAGGCTCCACAGCACCAGCGGCGGATTGAGCGAAACCGAATTGAACGAGCTGGCCGTGATGCCGATCAATTGGCCGGACGCCGCACGCGTGGTGATGACGGTGACGCCGGTGGCGAATTGGCTGAGCGCCTGTTTAAAGGCGGGCTGGTCGAAGTTGGGCGGGCTGGCGCGCTTCATCGGGCGGAAGCCTTCGGCGCAAACCGGGCGAACCTCGGAGTGAACCCATCGCGCGTGCGGCCGGAAACAAATGATTCAAAAGTCATAGTGAAAATCGTCGATTTGCCCCAATTTTAACTGCAATCGCGGTGGACTGGCCGCGACACCTGCCGGTTAATGGAAAAACCGCTAAGCTGGAAAGTCTTGGTGGTGGCATGAGCGTTGCGGTTAACTGGGACCGGCATCGGCCGACTATGAGTATCAAGGAGCAAGCAGCATGAGTCAGACAGGCGAAGTCGCCACCCTCGGTGGCGGGTGTTTCTGGTGCCTCGAAGCGGTGTATCTGGGCGTCGAAGGCGTGAACTCGGTGGAGTCGGGCTACGCGGGCGGCCAGACCCAGCGGCCGACCTATGAACAGGTGTGCGACGGCGTGACGGGCCACGCGGAAGTCGTGAACGTCGACTTCGATCCGGCGAAGATCAGCTATCGCGAGATTCTCGATATTTTCTTTGCGATCCACGATCCGACCCAGTTGAACCGGCAGGGCAACGATGTCGGCACGCAGTACCGCTCGGTGATTTTTACCCACTCCGATGCGCAGCGGGAAACGGCGCTGCAGGCGATTCGCGAGATCGGTGAACAGGGTATCTACGACGGCCAGATCGTCACCCAGGTGCTACCGCTCGACGGTAATTACTGGGCGGCTGAGGCGTATCACCAGAACTACTTCGCGCAGCACCCGAATCAGGGGTACTGCTCGTTCGTTGTGGCGCCGAAGGTCGCGAAGTTTCGTCAGAAGTTCGCGCATCGGATCAAGGCGAGCTGAGACGGTGCGGCGGTGGTGGACTGATTGGCGGGACGGGCGGCGGTTTGGGTTTCGACCTGAGCGGCCGCCGCTTAAGTGGCAGCTCGGCAAGCCTTGTGACCTCAGACGGCTCGCCACGCGTGGGCGTTGCGCCGCCGCTCAGCCTTCCTCGTCGCCTTCTTGCTGCCCATTCTCGTTCGAATCGGGCTCTGACTCCGGGCGCGTTTGCACCTGGTCATGGTCATGCTCGTGAGCAATCCGTGCATACGCTTCAATAATCTCCCGCGCCAGTTCCACGCAACTCAACGGCGCCGACCCCTCCGCCTTATTGTTGATCGCGATCACCACCGGCTGGCCGGCCAGCGCATAGCGCGCGGCCAGCTC
This sequence comes from Paraburkholderia sp. SEWSISQ10-3 4, assembly GCF_030464785.1. Lineage (NCBI taxonomy): Bacteria > Pseudomonadati > Pseudomonadota > Betaproteobacteria > Burkholderiales > Burkholderiaceae > Paraburkholderia > Paraburkholderia sp. SEWSISQ10-3 4. The sequence goes on along the minus strand of NZ_JALPRI010000008.1, from coordinate 52,593 downwards.
GGCGAGCGCCGCGCGGGTCGACGGGTCCTGATCGACCAGCTGGTTGAACGGTTCGTACTTGGCTTTCGCCTGTTCGTATTTGAAGCCGCCGTGCAAACTCCAGCGCACGATCAGCGGGCCGGCCGGCTCGCCGTCCAGTAGCGCGAGCGCCGCCGCCTGGCGCAGCGGATCCGGCATCCGCGCATGAATCCCCACGCAATACCGCACGCCCGCCGCCTTTAGCGTGCGGATAAAGCGCGGCGTGAGCAAACTCCCATCACGGATTTCGATCGCATAGCACGTGCCTTCGGGCAGCTTCGGCAACGCCGTCAGGAACTCGGCGAGTCGCTCGATGAACACCGCCGGTTGCGCGAGCATCTGGTCGGGCAGCGGCGAGAGCTGGAACACCAGCGCACCGGCTTTCGCGCCGAGGCCTTCGAGACATGGCGTGACGAATTCGTCGATCGCCATTTGCGCGTTCAGGAAGCACGGGTTCAACGAAACCGGCTCGCCGCGTTCGGCGCGCACGGTGGCGTCGGTGATCGTCATCGGCGCTTTGACGATGAAGCGGAAGTGCTCCGGCACCTGCTGCGCGTAGCGCAGGTATTCGGTGACGGTGAGCGCCTGGTAAAACGACCGGTCGATGCTGACTGTCCTCAACAGCGGATGTGCGCCGTAAGCCGTCAGACCCTCGCGCGAGAGTTTGCTGTTGCTGTACTCGTCGCCGTAGACGATGCCGTTCCAGCCCGGAAACGACCATGTCGACGTACCGAGATGGATTTGCGCCGGCAGTTCGGCGGCGAGCGCCAGGAGTTCAGCAGAGGGCGGAGCGGCGAGCACGTCGCGGGTACGGCGTTTTTTCGGCGTATCCGGGGAAGACGGTGTTGAACTGGAGTCGGCGTCGGCGATGGGCGCCGGTGGCGCGTCATCTTCCTGCCAGAGGGTGGTGGCGCTTTTCTTTGCGCGCGGCTGCCGCCGCCGCTCGAGCTGTGCCGTTTCGTCGACCGTTGCCGGGGTGGCAGCGGCGGGCGCCGCCGATGCCGGTACCTGCTCGACCGGCATCCCAAACAGATCGAACTGCGGTGCATCGGCCTGTGCGTCCTGCTCGCCGCTCACCGGCTGTTCAACTTCACTTGTCCCGCTCTGGTCCATCGATGTTCGACCTGCTGTTTAAGGTTTGCGCCGCGTCGGGCCGTCTACGCCATGCACGTAGATCCGGCACGCAGCCACGGCACATCGCCGTGGCGCAACCGTATCACAGTGATTTGTCGTACATATAGCGACGCGACCACGGCAAGGTTTTCGCGCTGCGGCCGGCTTTGCGGCACACCACCTGGTAGATCGAGACGTCGTCGGTTTCGAATGCGTACGCACAACCGGCGAGGTACACGCGCCAGATGCGGAATTTTTCGTCGTCGACCAGCGTGCGGGCTTCGTCCGCATGCGCCTCGAAGTTTTCCGCCCAGATGTCCAGCGTGTGCGCATAGTGACGGCGCAGGCTTTCGACGTCAACCGCTTCGAGCCCGCCGCGCTGCATTGCTTCGAGCGCAAGGCCGATATGCGGCAGCTCGCCGTCCGGGAACACATAACGGTCGATGAATTCGCCGCCGCCGAGCGCGGTTTCGCCGCTGTCCGAATCGCTCGACGTAATGCCGTGATTCATGGCGACGCCGTCGTCGACGAGCAGATCGTGGATCTTCTTGAAGTAGCCCGGCAGATTTTTGCGGCCGACGTGCTCGAACATGCCGACGCTGGTGATGCGATCGAACTGCCCTTCGACGTCGCGGTAATCCTGCAGACGAATCTCGATCTGGTTTTCCAGCCCTGCGGCTTTCACGCGTGCGGTAGCGAGATCGAACTGGTTCTGCGACAGCGTCACGCCCACGCACTTCGCGCCGAACTTCTGCGCCGCGCGCAGCACGAGCGCGCCCCAGCCGCAACCGATATCGAGCAGGCGCTGCCCCGGTTGCAACTGGATCTTGGTAAGGATGTGGTCGATCTTCTTGATCTGCGCGGTGGCGAGATCTTCGTCGCCATTCTCGAAGTACGCACACGAGTACACCATGTTCTCGTCGAGCCACAGCTTGTAGAACTCGTTCGAGACGTCGTAGTGATACTGAATGGCCTTCTTGTCCGACGACTTCGAGTGCTGGAAGTAGCGCCGCACGCGCGCCAGCTTGCTCGCGCTGGTGACGGTGTTGCGCGCCAGCTGGTAGCTGACGTTGATGATGTCCGACAGCTTGCCTTCGATGTCGATCTTGCCCTTCACGTACGCCTCGCCGAGATTGTCGAGGCTCGGTTCGAGCAGATAGGGCAGCGCCGTGGCGCTTTTGACATGTAGCGTGACCTGAGGCGCGGCGAACTGCCCGAAGTCATGTTGCTGACCGTCCCACAACACAAGGCGTGCTGGCAGGTTAGCCTTGGTTTTTACGTCTTCCACCCACTGCGCCAGCTTTTTCTCCCAGAACATGTGATTTCTCCGTGTCCGTTGAACTAAAGCAAAGCCTGTGTGGATCGCAGCTCACTGCGGTGCAACTCCCATACCGCGAGGCGCAATCCGGCCGTCGCGCGTTGCTGCGTTGGCAACGCGCATACGTGTTGTATTCCGATTCAAGGCGATAGGCGGGAGATTTGCCAGTCGCTGCTTTCGCTTGAACGCGTGAAGAGCAGACGGTCGTGCAGACGCGACGGTCGGCCCTGCCAGAATTCGATTGCTTCGGGTACCAAACGATAACCGCCCCAGTGTGGTGGGCGCGGTGGCTGGTCGCCGTATTGCAGGCTGATTTCGCGTTCGCGTGTTTCGAGCTGCGAGCGGCTTTCAATTACCTGACTTTGATTGGATGCCCACGCGCCGATGCGTGAACCAAGCGGACGCGACGCGTAATACGTATCGCTTTCTTCCGGGCTGGTTTTGACGATGCGGCCTTCAACGCGCACCTGGCGTTCGAGTTCGATCCAGTAGAACAGCAGGCTCGCGTAGGGATTGGCGGCCAGTTCGCGGCCCTTGCGGCTTTCGTAGTTGGTGAAGAACACAAAGCCGCGCTCGTCCACACCTTTGATCAACACGATGCGCGCCGACGGCCGGCCACGCGAGTCGACGGTGGCCAGCGTCATCGTATTCGGTTCGGGCAGTTGGGCGTCTACCGCTTGCTGAAACCACGCGTCGAATTGACGAAACGGGTTGCGGTTGATATTGGCAACGTCCAAAGAACCCAGCGAATAGTTTTTTCGAAGTTCGGCGAGTGAGGTCATGTTCTTATGCGAACGCTTCAGTCTAACCAGTATAGCCAGGGCTTGAATTTTTTGCGCGCGACCAGGTCAAGCCCCGCTGGGCTGTGTGGACATCCACACCACAATGTTTTGCGGCCGTTTGTGCCTGAGTGGGTGCAGCCATGTGGATCGTCGCGATCAGGCAAAATACGGGCTGCGAACGCTCGAGTGTGCCTGAGCGTTTTTTTGCCACTCTATGTTTTGCCTGCTTTGAACGAGCCTTCCACCATGTCCAGCCCCACCGCGCAGTCCGATCTTACTACCAGCCTCGACGGGAGTGAAACCGCCGATCGCGCGCGGCGCTTCGGCGGCATTGCCCGCCTGTACGGCGCGCCGGCGCTCGCTGCGTTCGAAGGGGCCCATGTCGCTGTGATCGGCATTGGCGGGGTTGGCTCGTGGGTGGCCGAGGCGTTGGCGCGCAGCGCGGTCGGCACGCTGACCTTGATCGACCTCGACAATGTTGCCGAGAGCAACACTAACCGCCAGATCCATGCGCTGGACGGCAACTACGGAAAACCGAAGGTCGAGGCGATGGCCGAACGCATCGCGGCAATCAATCCGTTCTGCGACGTGCGGCTGATTGAAGACTTTGTCGAGCCGGACAATTTTGCGGCGACGCTCGGCGGTGGTTTCGATTACGTGATCGATGCGATCGACAGTGTGCGCACCAAGACCGCGTTGATCGCGTGGTGTGTCGAGAAGAAGCAGCCGTTGATTACGGTGGGCGGCGCGGGCGGCCAACTGGACCCGACGCGTATCCGGATCGACGATCTCGCGTTGACCATCCAGGACCCGTTGCTGTCAAAAGTGCGCGGGCAGTTGCGCAAACAGCATGGTTTTCCGCGTGGCCCGAAGGCGAAGTTCAAGGTGAGCGCGGTGTATTCCGATGAGCCGCTGATCTATCCGGAAGCCGCTGTTTGCGACATCGATGAGGAAGCGGAGCACGTCACGACGTCGCCGGGACATACGGGACCAGTGGGTTTGAACTGCGCGGGATTTGGATCGAGTGTGTGCGTGACGGCGAGCTTCGGCTTTGCTGCTGCCGCGCATGTGTTGCGGGCGTTGGCGGAACAGGCGCGGCTCGTTCGCCGCGCCTGAACACACAGCCAGTTAATACAACAACGCGCTCAGCTTGCGCCGCCATTGCGACACCAGCTCCGGCTGATGCGCGGCGAGATCGAACACCGATAGCATCGTCTTACGGCCGATATCGTCGCGGAACGTGCGGTCGCGCTGCACGATAGCTAGCAGATGCTCGAGCGCGCCTTCGTATTTGCGGCGGGCGATGAGCGCGCTAGCCAGATCGAAGCGTGCTTCGAGATCGTCCGGGTTCGCTGCGACTTTGGCTTCGAGCGCATCCGTAGGCGGCAGGTCGGCCGCCGCGTCTACCGCATCGAGCCGTGTCTTGATCGCGTTGAAGCGGGCGTCGATCCCTTGCGTGGTTTTCGGCGATAGCAGGTCGACTTCATTGCGCGCTTCGTCGATGCGATTATCTTCGAGCAGCATTTCGATGCGATCCATGCGCGCTTCGTCGAAGCCTGGGTCGTAGGCGAGGGCAGCTTGCAGCGCGTCATACGCATCCTCACGTCGCCCTTCGGCCAACGCGGCTTGCGCTTCAAGGCGTGCCGCGTCCGCGCCTTGCGGCACGAGGCGCTCGATAAATTCGCGCAACTGGCCTTCCGGCAGCACGCCGACGAATTGATCGACCGGCTGGCCATCGGCAAACGCCATGACGTGCGGAATGCTGCGTACCTGGAAGTGCGCGGCCAGTTCCTGGTTCTCGTCGACGTTCACCTTCACCAGCTTCCATTTGCCGGCGGCTTCGGCTTCGAGCTTCTCGAGCATCGGGCCGAGCGTCTTGCAGGGGCCGCACCACGGCGCCCAGAAATCGACCAGCACAGGGGCCAGTGTCGACGCCGTGATGACGTCCTGTTCGAAAGTGGCCAGAGTGGTGTCCATTGCGTCCTCGTCGATAAAAACGGTTTGTCGGCTAGATGGGGCCGTATGCCGCGAATTCAATGGTTCAACGCGGCGGATGCAGCCCACCGCGGCCACACATGCTCACACAGACGGCGAGCTTGCCGGCGGCGACCGAATGAGCGCCGCCTTGCTCGCTCATTTTCTTGTCGGCAGCGGAATCCATTCGGTTTCGCCGGGCACCTTGCCCATCTCCTGATTGGTCCATGCCAGCTTCGCGGCTTCGATCTTCTCGCGCGAACTGGCGACGAAGTTCCATTCGATAAAGCGTTCGCCATCCAGCTTCTCGCCGCCGAGCAGCATCACGCGCGCGCCGTGGGTGCTGGCCAGCGTGACGGTTTCGTCGAGTGCGAGCACGGCCATCTGGCCGACTTCGAGCGGCGTGCCGTCGATCTCCAGATCGCCATCCACGAGATAGACGCCGCGCTCCTCGTGTTCCGGTTCGAGCGCGAAGGCGCCGCCCGGGGCGAACTCGGCGGCCACATAGAGCGTGCCGGAAAAGGTCGCGACCGGCGAGGTTTCGCCGAACGCCGTGCCCGCGATCACGCGCAGCGTGACGCCGTTGCGCTCGACCACCGGCAGCGTGTCCGCCGCATGATGAGCGAAGGACGGTTCGATGTCTTCGTCGTCGAGCGGCAGCGCGACCCAGGTCTGGATGCCGTGCATGGCGAGACCGCTTGCGCGGTCTTCAGCCGGCGTGCGCTCGGAATGGACGATGCCACGTCCGGCAGTCATCCAGTTGACGTCGCCCGGGACGATCTTCTGCTCGGAGCCGAGGCTGTCGCGATGCATGATCGAGCCTTCGAACAGATACGTGACGGTGGCGAGGCCGATATGTGGGTGCGGACGCACGTCCAGCCCAACGCCGGGGTCGAGCGTGGCGGGGCCCATGTGATCGAAAAAGATGAACGGGCCGATCAGGCGCGCAGCCATGGCCGGCAGCACACGCCGCACGGTGAGGCTGCCGACGTCGCGCAGATGAGGTTTGAGAACTGCTTTGATCGAGGAAGACATGGGCAGGCTCGGCTGGAAGGGTGGGTTGGATTTTGTTTAATGGATGATTCTACTGCGGTTGAGGCCGCGGCCGCATTCTGCGCCGCCAATGTACACACATGTATTTACATTGGTGGCGCGAAGAACTATAGTATTAGCTCGTACATACAGCGTACATCCGCAGCAGGAGTTCAGCATGCTCACCAAAGTCTTTCGCAACGGCAATTCGCAAGCGGTGCGTATTCCAGCCGAATTGGCCTTCGACCGGGCCGACGTCGAGGTTGAAATCGAACGGGTCGGCGAAGAATTGCGGATCCGTCCAACGCGGCGTCCGCTGACTGGCGTGCTCAAGAAATTCGCGAAATTTGGGCCCGACTTCATGGCGGAAGGTCGTGGTGATCACGAGCAGGCCGAGCGCGAGGATTTGTAATGCCGCGCTACATGCTCGACACCAATATCTGCATCTACCTGATGAAGAATCAACCGGAACAGGTTGCGAAGCGCTTCGCGCAATGTCTGGTTGGCGACGTGGTGATGTCGGCCATCACCTTTGCGGAACTCGAATACGGCGTGGCGGTATCGGCGAACCGCGCGCGCGATCGCCGCAGTTTGGCTGCGCTCGCCGAAGACATTCTGGTCATGCCGTTCGACAGTGCGGCAGCAAGCGCGTACGGTCCGATTCGCGAAGCGACGCGCGAGCGTAAGAAGGATCAACTCGACAAGCTGATCGCGGCACATGCCGTGGGGCTTGACGTGGTGCTGGTGACCAACAACGAACGCGACTTCGCCGCCTATCCGGGGTTGCGCGTGGAAAACTGGCTGAACGGCTAACTACGTTTTAACGCACTGCCGAGTCTGGCGACGTCCGCTAAACTGCCGGATCCAACAACGAAATGGAGACCGGGATGTCGCCTAGGGATTTACTGCTCGCGCTGGTCGTCGTGATTGCGTGGGGCGTCAATTTCGTCGTGATCAAGGTGGGTCTGCACGGTGTGCCGCCGATGCTGCTCGGCGCGTTGCGTTTCGCGCTCGCCGCCGTGCCGGCAGTGTTTTTCGTCAAGCGGCCGCAGATGCCGTGGCGCTGGCTGCTCGCTTACGGCGCGACGATTTCGTTCGGGCAATTCGCTTTCCTGTTCTCGGCGATGTACGTCGGCATGCCCGCGGGGCTCGCGTCGCTCGTCTTGCAGGCGCAGGCATTCTTCACGTTGATCTTCGCGGCGCTGTTTCTGCATGAGCGTTTCCGCGTGCCGAACATCGTCGGTTTGCTGATCGCCGCGGGCGGCCTCGCGGTCATCGGCATGCAAGGCGGCCATGCGATGACGCTCGCAGGCTTCGTCCTCACGCTGTGCGCCGCGTGTTCGTGGGCGCTCGGCAACATCGTCACGAAGAAGGTCGGCAAGGTCGATCTGGTCGGGCTGGTGGTGTGGGGCAGCCTGATTCCGCCTTTGCCGTTTTTCGCACTGTCGTACGCCTTCGAGGGGCCGCAGCGGATCGTCGCGGCGCTGTCCGGGATCAGTGCGATGTCGATTTTCGCCATCGTGTATCTCGCGTTTATCGCGACGCTGATCGGCTACGGGTTGTGGAGCCGGCTTCTGTCGCGCTATCCGGCGAGCCAGGTGGCGCCGTTCTCGCTGCTGGTGCCGATTGTCGGGCTGGCGTCGGCGTCCCTGTTTCTCGACGAGCAGTTGTCCGAGGCGCAGATCGTGGGCGCGTTGCTGGTGATGGCGGGGTTGGCGGTGAATGTGTTCGGCGGTTGGGTCGTGCAGCGGTTTTCACCGGCGCGTTGATGGCCTCTTAGGCGTGATGCAGAAAAAACGGCCGCATCGAGCGGCCGTTTTTTTATCGCCTGCATGACGTGGTGTCACGCCGGCTCGCGTCAGGTCATGCGGTTTTTCGCCAACGGCGGATTTGCCGCGAAATAGCGCTTGATGCCGGTCATGATCGCATCGGCCATTTTCTCCCGATACGCGTCGTCGTTCAGGCGGCGCTCTTCATCCGGGTTGCTGATGAAGGCGGTCTCCACGAGGATCGACGGAATATCCGGCGCCTTCAGCACCGCAAAGCCGGCCTGTTCGACCGAGCCTTTGTGCAGCTTGTTGATACCGCCGATCTCCTTCAGCACGAAGTTGCCGTAGCGCATCGAGTCGCGAATCTGCGCGGTGGTCGACATATCGAACAGCGCGCGATTGACGGTGGCGTCGGCGGACTTGATGTTGATCCCGCCGATCTGATCCGACGAGTTCTCCTTGTTCGCCATCCAGCGCGCCGCGGCGCTCGACGCGCCGTGCTCCGACAAGGCGAACACCGACGAGCCCTTCGCATCGGGCGTGGTGAACGCGTCCGCGTGGATCGACACGAACAGGTCCGCGCCGACGCGCCGCGCCTTCTGCACGCGAACGTTCAGCGGCACGAAGAAGTCGGCGTCGCGCGTCATCATGGCGCGCATGTTCGGCTGTGCGTCGATCTTCGCGCGCAGCTTCTTCGCGATGTCGAGTGCGACGTGTTTCTCGTACGTGCCCGAGCCGCCGATCGCGCCCGGGTCTTCGCCACCGTGACCCGGATCGACCGCGACGGTGAGCAGACGCACCGTGTTGCTCTTGCCGGTTTTCGGGTTGGTGAAGGCGTAGTTATCGTCGCCGTCGTTGTCGTCGCCACCGAGGTTGCTGCCACTCGTGCCGCCTTTGTTGCGGGCGATGGCGGTTGGCGGCGCGACCGGAGCCGTCGGGATAGAAGGCTTGCCGAGGATGGGCGGAGCCGGGGGCGGCACAACGTGCACCGGCGGACGTGGTAGGTTCGGCGCCGTCCCGCCGCTGCCGTTCTGCGCATAGCGCTCGAAAAAGGCTTCGCTGTTGTCGGCGGTGGGCGGCGTGGTGCCGGGGCCGCTCAGTGTGGCGGGTGGGGCGTTGTTTTCGTCCAGCGTTTGCTGCTTGCGCTCGGTCTGCGCGAGCAGATCCATCAGCGGATCGGGTGCGACAGCGGGGTACAGGTCGAACACCAGCCGGTACTTGTACGCGCCGACCGGCGGCAACGTGAACACCTGTGGCTTCACCGAGCCCTTCAGATCAAACACCATACGCACGACGTGCGGTTGATATTGACCGACACGCACCGACTGGATTTGCGGATCGTTCGGCGTGATCTTCGATACCAGATCCTTCAGCGCCTGATCCAGATCGAGGCCGCTCAGATCGACTACCAGCCGGTCAGGACCCTGCAGCAACTGCTGCGCGTTCTGCAATGGCTGGTCCGATTCGATCGTCACGCGCGTGTAATCGCGCGCCGGCCAGACCCGCACACCCAGCACCGAGCTCGCCCACGCAAGACGCGGGGCAACAAGGCCGAGCACCAGCGTGGACGCACCCGCGCGCAGAATCTGCCGGCGCCGCCAGTTATGCGTTGCGGTAGCCGCCGATTCGATCGAGCGGAACGGTTTGATCAACATCTTTCGAGACATGCCTTTCCTGATTCGCTGTATGCCCGTGCGACGAGTATCCGGCCGTCGCCCCCGTGGTCCAGGTCGAGCGCGAAGACGAGATCCGGCACGCCAAGGAGACGCCCGGCACGCTGCGGCCATTCGACGAGGCAGATGGCGCCGCTGTCGAAGTACTCGCGAAAGCCCGCGTCGGCCCATTCGGCCGGGTCCGTGAATCTATACAGATCGAAGTGATAGAGCGCGAGTTCCCCAGCGGGCCGCTCGAGCACGTAGGGTTCGACGAGTGTGTAGGTGGGACTGCGCACGCGGCCGGTGTGGCCGAGGCCGCGCAAGGTCGCGCGCACGAGTGTGGTTTTGCCGGCGCCGAGGTCGCCGACGAGTTGGACTTGCAGTCCGTGGAATGCCTGATGACCCGCGACGCCTGGCGTGTGTTGTTGCCCAGTTTGTTGCAACTCGCGCACGCTTTCGATCGCTTGCGCGAAGCGCTCGCCGAATGCGTTGGTGGCGGCCTCATCCGCGAGCGCGAAGGAGCGTTCGAGCAGGATATCGGCGGGCGGTTGGATCGCGAGATCGGGATTGACGGGCATTCTCGTAAAATGGCGTGATGAACCGAAGTCCGGAGTCCCCTGTTTCCTGCACGCCTGCGTCAAACGACGATGTGCGTGCCGAGCGTCATTTCGATGAAGCGGCGCTGAATGCGCTCGCGCTCAACATCAAAACGTGGGGCCGTGAACTGGGTTTTGGGGCGATCGGCATCAGCGACACCGATCTCTCCGCTGCCGAAGCGCCGCTTGCAGCATGGCTGGAAGCGGGGTGCCACGGCGAGATGGATTATATGGCGAAACACGGTATGAAACGCGCGCGCCCCGCCGAGCTTGTGGCCGGCACGCGACGTGTGATTACCGCGCGCATCGCCTATTTGCCTGCGGAAACATTGAGCGGAAAGGCGCACGAAAGCGCTTTGCAGGACGTACCGCCGGCGCCGCCAGACTGGCGCGCAGCGGAGCATGCGCGGCTTGCGGACCCGTCGGCCGCAGTGGTGTCGATCTATGCGCGGGGCCGCGATTATCACAAGGTAATGCGTAACCGTTTGCAACATCTGGCCGAGAAAATCGAGGCGGAGATTGGCGCGTTCGGCTACCGCGTATTTACCGATTCGGCGCCGGTGCTCGAAGTAGAACTTGCCCAGAAAGCCGGAATCGGCTGGCGCGGCAAACACACGCTGCTGCTGCAGCGCGACGCGGGTTCGCTGTTTTTCCTGGGCGAAATCTACGTCGATGTGCCCTTGCCGACCGATGCCGAGACGTCCCCCGCCGACGCGCCCGAAACGCCGGGCTCGCATTGCGGCAGTTGCACGCGCTGCATCGATGCCTGTCCGACGGGGGCGATCGTGGCGCCCTATAAGGTCGATGCACGCCTCTGTATTTCGTATCTGACGATCGAATTGAAGGGCAATATTCCCCTGGAAATGCGGCCGCTGATCGGTAATCGTGTGTATGGCTGCGACGATTGCCAGCTCGTCTGTCCGTGGAACAAGTTTGCGCAGGCCGCGCCGGTCGCCGATTTCGATGTGCGGCATGGACTTGATCGCGCGACGCTGGTCGAACTGTTCGCGTGGTCCGCCGACGAGTTCGATACGCGCATGCAGGGCAGTGCGATTCGTCGCATCGGCTATGAGAGTTGGTTGCGCAATCTGGCTGTGGGGATGGGTAATGCGCTGCGGGCTTCGTCGGAGAGTTTGAGTGGGGATGCGCGCGAGGCAATTGTTGATGCGCTGAAGTTGCGTGTTGAGGATCCTTCTGCCGTCGTGCGCGAGCATGTGGAGTGGGCGTTGGAAGCGGCGTAAAGTAGCGGCAATTCGGCGGCGGTTTTTCTGCGCGAAGTCACCTGCACCCCATGCAGGTACGCTACCGTGACGTTTAAAAAGGCGCCGGTCGAGTCATGAGGCAAGCAACCATGTTCAATGCAGTGATCGATGCACCGTTCGGCAAGGTCGGCATCCGCCTCGAAGGCGAGGCCGTACGTGAGATCGTCTATCTGCCGGAGTCGGTGCAGAGCGTGACGCCGGACACGCCTCTGGCAAAGCAGGCCGTCGAGCAGATCGAGCAATATTTCGAGCGGGCGTCCGCGAAGTTCGAATTGCCGCTGGCAGCGGTCGGCACCCCGTTTCAGCGGCGCGTGTGGCAAGCGATCAGCGACATCCCGCCGGGCGTCGTGTTGAGCTACGGGCAACTTGCACGGCAGCTAGGCAGTGTGCCGCGCGCGGTCGGCCAGGCGTGTGGTTCCAATTACTTTCCGATCGTGATTCCGTGTCATCGGGTGGTTAGTGCGAGCGGCATCGGCGGATTCGCGCATCACGCCGGAGATGGCTTCTTTCGCAACGTCAAGCGCTGGCTTCTGGCGCATGAAGGCATTCCCTACGCATGAGCGACACCGTGGCTGACGACGCGCCCATCGCGTCACCTTTGTTTGTATCGAGCTCGGCCTCGATCGACGCCTTCTGCGACGCGTTGTGGCTCGAGCACGGCTTGTCGCGCAACACGCTCGATGCATACCGGCGCGATCTGCGGCTGTTCTGCGAATGGCTCGCGCAAACCCGCAACACGTCGCTCGACACCGCCAGCGAGGCCGATCTCAACGCCTACAGCGCGGCTCGTCAGAAAGACAAATCCACTTCGGCGAACCGGCGGCTCTCGGTGTTTCGCCGCTATTACGGCTGGGCCGTGCGCGAGCATCGCGCAAAGGCCGATCCGACGGTGCGTATCCGTTCAGCCAAGCAACCGCCGCGTTTTCCGTCGACACTCAGCGAAGCGCAAGTCGAGGCGCTCCTAGGTGCGCCGGATATCGACACGCCCTTGGGCCTGCGCGATCGCACCATGCTGGAATTGATGTACGCAAGCGGCTTGCGTGTCACCGAACTCGTCACGCTGAAGACGGTGGAAGTGGGCCTGAACGAAGGCGTAGTGCGCGTGATGGGCAAGGGTTCGAAAGAGCGCCTGATTCCGTTCGGCGAAGAGGCGCACGGCTGGATCGAACGTTATCTGCGCGAAGCGCGTCCGGCTTTGCTCGGTGCGCGCGCGACGGATGCGCTGTTCGTCACGAGCCGCGCGGAGGGCATGACCCGCCAGCAGTTCTGGAACATCATCAAGCGTCACGCGGCGGCGGCCGACGTGCGCGCGCCGCTCTCGCCGCATACGTTGCGGCACGCGTTTGCGACGCATCTGCTGAACCATGGTGCCGATTTGCGCGTCGTTCAGTTGCTACTCGGTCATACGGATATCTCGACCACGCAAATCTATACGCACGTGGCCCGCGAACGCTTGAAGTCGCTGCATGCGCAGCATCATCCGCGCGGGTGAGGCGCGTTAGACGAATTCGCGAAGCCGGTGCTTGAGAATCTTGCCGGTCGACGCGGCCGGCAGCGCGGCGAGCACCTTCACTTCGGCAGGGCGCTTGTATGGCGCGAGACGCTCGCCGCACCACGCGATCAGTTCAGCCGGCGTCACCGTCGCGCCCGCGATCAATTCGACGAACGCGACCACTTCCTCGTTACCCTCCACCGCGCGCCCGATCACCGCCGACTGCACCACCTGCGGATGCGCGTTCAACACGTGCTCGACTTCCGCTGGATACACATTGAAGCCCGAGCGGATGATCAGCTCCTTGCTGCGCCCGACGATATGCAATGCGCCGTCCGCGTCCTGCCGCGCGAGGTCGCCGGTCTTGAGCCAGCCGTCTTCGGTAACGACGGCGTGGGTCTGCTCCGGGCTGCGGTAGTAACCCAGCATCACGTTCGGGCCTCGTACCCACAGTTCACCGATTTCTCCCGGCGCGGCATCCACGCCGTCGAGTCCGACGAACCGCACGTCGACGCCAGGGATGACCTCGCCGACTGAGCAATCGCTGCGCGGCGCATCGAGCATGGTGTGAGAGACGGTCGGACTGCTCTCGGTCATGCCATAGCCGTTGTGCAGCGGAAGGCCGTAGACGCTTTCGACGTGCGCCTTGAGCGCGGAGTCGAGCGGTGAGCCGCCCGAATAGGCAAAGCGCAGACGCGGCGCGGACCACGCGTGGCTGTGCGTCTGCAAATGTTCGAGCAGTTTCGCGTGCATGGCCGGGACGCCCTGAAAGATCGACACGCGCTCGTCGGCGAGCGCCCGCCGCACCGCTTCCGGTGCGAAACGCGGAGCGAGGCGCAAGGTCGCGCCGGCGTGCAGGCTGCCGAGGCAGACCGACGCAAAGCCGTACACGTGCGAGATCGGCAGAACGGCGTACACGACGTCGTCCGGACCGACATTGCGCAAACGGCTCGAGACGGCTGCGATGAAGAGCAGATTGCGGTGGGACAGCATCACGCCTTTCGGCGCGCCCGTGGTTCCCGTGGTGTAGATCAGCGCGGCGCATTGACGGTCATTCGCGGCTTCGACCGGCTCGGCTTTCGCGTCGGCGTCGATCGTGTACGACCAGGCGCCGATATCCGGCGTGATGGCAGGCGCTGTAGTGGCTTGGTGCCGCTGCGCATGCTGTTGGGCATCCACGGAGCTTTCGACCGCGTACGCGACCAAGCGAGGCTGCGCGTGCGCCCGGATCGCGTCGAGTTCGGCGGCGGACAGACGGGCATTCGACACCAGCGCCCACGCGTCGAGTTGCGCGGTGGCGAACAGGAGCACGATCTGCACGATGCTGTTCTCGGCCACGATCATCACGCGATCGCCGCCACGCACGCCCCATTCGCGCAACTGCGCGGCGGTGGCATTGACGGCTTCCAGAAGCTGCGCGCTGGTGAGGCGGCGCGCATCCTCGATCAGGGCGACGTGTTGCGGGTCGCGCGCGGCCGCGAGCGCCGGAATGTCGGCAATACGCGTGGGCAGGGCGGCCAGCAGCGCGGGAATGTCGATCGTGGAACGGGTGGATGAATCGAGGCTCAATGCTGTCTCCTGTGTCGACCAGAGTTGGCGCTTTAGCGCCTTACTCTGGTCCCATGCAAAGCGGTCGACCAGAGTTCGAGCTCTGCATAGTCGCTAAACGTATTCAGTGCCCGGCATACAGTGTGCCGGAAGATTTGCGAACGATCGTGCCACAATCGCCGATCCCGCACAATTGGCCGTTCGGCAAATAGCCGTTGCGCAAACTCGCCATTACAATGCGCCGATGAGCAAATCCAGACACGTTTCCGAAACACCCGCGACGCAGTTTCTGCGCCGTCACGGCGTCACTTTCGGCGAACATCCTTATGATTACGTGGAGCACGGCGGCACCGAGGAATCGGCGCGCCAGCTCGGCGTGGACGAACATCATGTCGTGAAGACGCTGGTGATGGAAGACGAGCACGCCAAGCCGCTGATCGTACTGATGCACGGCGACCGCACCGTCAGCACCAAGAATCTGGCGCGACAGATCGGTGTGAAACGCGTCGAGCCATGCAAACCCGAGGTGGCGAACCGGCATTCCGGCTATCTGATCGGCGGTACATCGCCGTTCGGTACGAAGAAGCAGATGCCGGTGTATGTCGAGTCGAGCATCCTCGAGATGGACAAGATCTGGTTGAACGGCGGACGGCGCGGTTTTCTGGTCAGCATCGAGCCCACGATTTTGACCGGTTTGCTGGCGGCGAAGCCGGTTCAGTGCGCGAGCGTCGATTGACGTTTGTCTCAATGTTTTCCGGGCGGGTGGGTTCGGTAGAATGTGCGCCGCCTTGTTCCCTGTTGCGGTTGGGGTGTCGAGTTTCAGACCGCCGATCCTTATAAGAGTCCCAGATGCAAAACCTGATCGTTGCTGTCGTTGCCTACCTGATCGGCTCGGTGTCGTTTGCCGTGATCGTGAGCGCCGCCATGGGGCTGGACGACCCGCGCTCGTACGGCTCGGGCAACCCGGGCGCCACCAACGTGCTGCGCAGCGGCAGCAAAAAGGCCGCGATTCTCACCCTGATCGGCGACGCGTTTAAAGGATGGCTGCCGGTGTGGTTCGTGGTGCACTTCGGCGCGCGTTACGGCCTCGACGATACGTCGGTCGCGATTGCATCCATTGCTGTGTTTCTCGGCCATCTGTACCCGATCTTCTTCCGCTTCAAGGGCGGCAAGGGCGTGGCGACCGCGGCGGGCGTGCTGCTCGCGATCAACCCGATCCTTGGCGCGGCCACCTTGCTTACCTGGCTGATCGTGGCGTTCTTCACGCGCTATTCTTCGCTGGCGGCACTGGCCGCGGCGGTGTTCGCACCGATCTTCGACGGCTTTCTGTTCGGGCCGCATATCATCGCGCTGGCGATTGTCGTGATGAGTTCGCTGCTGGTCTGGCGCCACCGCGGCAACATCGCCAAGTTGATGCGCGGCCAGGAAAGCCGCATCGGCGCGAAGAAGAAACCTGACGCAGCGGCGTAGCGCGGCGGGTGGTAACGAACCTTGAGCGTGGGCGGGGTACGGCCGGGTGTTAGCCGGCGTGCCTGAGTGCCTTCACGAAGTACGAGCTGAACGCGCATGGGTCATGTGCTGAGCGCATGCAATCCGTGCGGGTGCTGAGTCGGGTGCCGAGTGTCGACGCGTCCCGTTGCCGAGCCTCAACGCACGCCCATTGCCGAGGGGCAACACGCGCTCGGCCTTGAGCGCGACGCGCGTTCAGTCGCGGAAGTTATTGAAGTCGAGCGGCGTGTCAGTCACGTCCTTGCGCAGCATCGCGATCACGCTTTGCAGATCGTCGCGCTTGCCGCCGGTGATACGCACCGCGTCGCCCTGAATGCTCGCCTGGACCTTGATCTTGCTGTCCTTCACGAGACGCACGATTTTCTTCGACAGATCGCCGGATACCCCTTTCTTGATCTTGATGATCTGCTTGACCTTGTCGCCGCCGATCTTCTCGATCTTGCCGTAGTCGAGGAAGCGCACGTCCACATTGCGCTTGGCCATTTTCGACAGCAGGACGTCTTTCACCTGACCGAGCTTGAAGTCGTCGTCGGCGTAGGCGGTGATTTCGCTTTCCTTGTGCTCGACGCGCGCGTCCGACCCTTTGAAGTCGAAGCGGGTTGAAATTTCCTTGTTGGACTGCTCGATCGCGTTCTTGACTTCGATCATGTCTGCTTCGCAGACGACGTCAAACGATGGCATTGTTTTCTCCCAATAGTGCTGCGGTGCGTGGCGCGGCCGGTCGGCTGCTCACGAGGCACTCGCTATAATCACGGACCGGACGTCATTTTACCGACGCCACTCCCTTTTGCCTAAGGCCGCCGTGCATTGTCGTGCGGCCGGGGCCCGATGTCGTTTAGCTGGCCGTTCCATTCTTCTCATTCCGATGTCCCGATCCGACTCCGCCGCGTTCATTGCCGGCTATCCGCTGAAGGCGCATAACACCTTCGGTTTCGATGTTCGCGCGCAGTTTGCGTGCCGGATCGAACACGAAGCGCAACTGATGACTGCCGTGCGCGATCCGCGTGCTGCCGGCTTGCCGCGGCTGGTGCTGGGCGGCGGCAGCAATGTCGTGCTGACGGGCGACTTCGCCGGACTGGTGCTGCTGGTGGCGCTGCAAGGCCGCCGCGTCGTGCGCGAGGACGATGATGCATGGTACGTCGAGGCGGCAGCCGGCGAGCCATGGCATGACTTTGTCGCGTGGACTTTGACGCAAGGGCTGCCTGGGCTGGAGAACCTTGCGCTGATTCCGGGCACGGTGGGCGCAGCGCCGATTCAGAACATCGGCGCATATGGGCTGGAGATGTGCGAGCGATTTGCGTCGCTGCGGGCGATTGAGCTCGAAACGGGCGCCGTCGTCGAGCTCGATGCAAAGGCGTGCCGATTCGGTTACCGCGACAGTTTTTTCAAGCGGGAAGGGCGCGACCGGTTTGTCATCACGTCGGTCACTTTCCGTTTGCCGAAGGTTTGGCAGCCGCGCGCCGGCTATGCGGATATCGCGCGGGAACTGGCTGCCGGTGGTCATGCCGATGCCGCCGAGCCGAGTGCGCAGGCGATATTCGACGCGGTAGTCGCGGTGCGGCGCGCCAAGCTGCCCGATCCGCTTCAGCTGGGCAACGCCGGGAGTTTCTTCAAGAATCCGGTCGTCGAGGCCACGCAGTTCGAAGCGCTGAAGATCAAGGAACCTGAGCTCGTGTCTTACCCGCAGCCGGACGGCCGGGTGAAGCTCGCGGCGGGATGGTTGATCGATCGATGTGGCTGGAAAGGCCGCACGATGGGTGCAGCGGCCGTGCATGAACGGCAGGCGCTGGTGCTGGTCAATCGTGGCGGGGCGAGCGGGGCCGAAGTGTTGGCGCTCGCAAAGGCGGTTCAGCGCGATGTGCTGGCGCGATTTGGAGTTGAACTGGAAGCGGAGCCGGTTTGCTTGTGATTGCGTGAGTGGCATGCAGCAATGAAAAAGGCGCCGGGAGCTTCCTCCCGGCGCCTTTTTGCATCTGAGCTTCGGCTTAGGCTGCGCTTTTCGGCGCTTAACTTCGCTAACGCGAAGTTAACCTTCACCGAAACGCACGTCCTCAGTCGCGCTGACGACGCGCGTTCTCCGCAATCCGCATACGCAACGCGTTCAGCTTGATAAACCCGCCAGCGTCGGCCTGGTTGTACGCACCGCCGTCGTCGTCGAACGTAGCGATCGTCTTGTCGAACAGCGTTTCCTTCGAATCGCGCGCGACAACCGAGACGCTGCCCTTGTACAGCTTCACACGCACCCACCCGTTGACCTTCTCTTGCGTATGGTCGATCAGCACCTGGATTGCGCGACGCTCCGGGCTCCACCAGTAGCCGTTGTAAATCAGCGATGCGTAACGGGCCATCAGGTCGTCTTTCAGGTGGGCCACTTCGCGGTCGAGCGTGATCGACTCGATGCCGCGGTGCGCCTTCAGCATGATCGTGCCGCCCGGCGTTTCATAGCAGCCGCGCGACTTCATGCCGACGTAACGGTTTTCGACCAGGTCCAGACGGCCGATGCCGTGCTTGCCACCCAAACGGTTCAGCTCGGTCAGCATTTCAGCCGGCGACAGACGCTTGCCGTTGATCGCGACCGGGTCGCCGTGCTCGTACTCGATGTCGAGGTATTCAGCCTGGTCGGGCGCCTGTTCCGGCGACACCGTCCAACGCCACATATCGGCTTCGGCTTCGGCCTTCGGGTCTTCCAGGTGACGGCCTTCGAACGAGATGTGCAGCAGGTTCGCGTCCATCGAATACGGCGCGCCGCCTTGCTTGTGCTTCATTTCGATCGGAATGCCGGCCTTTTCAGCGTACGCGAGCAGCTTTTCGCGCGACAGCAGGTCCCATTCGCGCCACGGTGCGATCACCTTGATGCCCGGTTCCAAGGCGTAGTAACCGAGTTCGAAACGAACCTGGTCGTTGCCCTTGCCGGTTGCGCCGTGCGAGACCGCTTGCGCGCCGGTGGCGCGGGCGATTTCGATCTGACGCTTGGCAATCAGCGGACGTGCAATCGACGTGCCCAGCAGGTATTCGCCTTCATAGATCGTGTTGGCGCGGAACATCGGGAACACGTAGTCGCGCACGAATTCTTCGCGCAGGTCTTCGATGAAGATGTTGTCCTGCTTGATGCCGAGTTGCAGGGCTTTCTTGCGCGCCGGTTCCAGCTCTTCGCCCTGGCCGATGTCGGCCGTAAACGTGACGACTTCGGCGTCGTAATTGTCCTGCAACCACTTCAGGATGACGGAGGTGTCGAGGCCGCCCGAATAGGCGAGCACGACTTTCTTGATATCGCTCATGGTGAACTCGTAGCTGGAGAAAGCTGGAAAACAAGGCGCGCCGGCGGTTCCGGAGCGCGGAAAACCACTATTTTGACACTAAACCGCCGCTTGCCCGCGTTTTTGGAGTGCTGCGGTGGGTGAGCCGGTTCCGTTTGCTTTCGCGGACGCCGGCTCGATGCGTGGCGTTAAACGTGGATGCCTTGCCTCGTATTCAAGGCCCCGTCACGCTTCACGCAGGTGCTGCGTAGCCGGCTCGCTTAGTGATTCAGCTTGCCGAGCAGCAGGTATTCCATCAACGCCTTTTGCACGTGCAGACGATTTTCCGCTTCGTCCCACACGACACTTTGCGGGCCGTCGATCACTTCCGCGCTGACTTCCTCGCCGCGGTGGGCAGGCAGGCAGTGCATGAACAATGCGTCAGAATTGGCGCGCGCCATCATTTCGGCGTCGACGCACCAGTCTGCAAAGGCTTTCTTGCGGGCTTCGTTTTCTGCCTCGAAGCCCATGCTGGTCCACACGTCTGTGGTGACCAGATCGGCGCCCGTGCAGGCCTCGTTCGGGTCGTCGAATTCCTGATAGAACGGGGCACTTTCGGCGGCGACCATGGCGTGGTCGAGCTTGTAGCCCGGCGGCGTGGACAGGCGCAGCTTGAAACCGAGAATCTGGGCGGCTTCGATCCACGTGTACAGCATGTTGTTCGCATCGCCGACCCACGCGACCGTCTTGTCGCGAATCGGACCGCGATGTTCGAAATACGTGAAGATGTCCGCCAGCACCTGGCACGGGTGATATTCGTTGGTCAGCCCATTGATCACCGGCACGCGCGAATTCTCGGCAAAGCGCGTGAGAATGTCCTGGCCGAAGGTGCGGATCATGATGATGTCGACCATGCGCGAGATCACTTGCGCGGCGTCTTCGATCGGCTCGCCGCGCCCGAGCTGCGTGTCGCGTGTGCTCATGAAGACGGCGTGGCCGCCCAGCTGGAAGATGCCGGCTTCGAACGACAGGCGCGTGCGCGTCGAGTTTTTCTCGAAGATCATCGCCAGCGTGCGGTCGTGCAGCGGGTGGTAAGTCTCGTAGTTCTTGAATTTGCGTTTCAGAATGCGCGCGCGTTCCAGCACGTACTCGTAGTCTTCCAGCGAGAAATCCTTGAACTGCAGGTAGTGGCGAATTTTCTTGGCGGTCATGAAACAAATACGGCGGTCTCACCCGGCAGGATTGCCGGACGGCGCCGCCGTCTTTTGTGGTAACTCAATGCAGCATAAAGGATTTCGCCCCGTTTGACGAGTCGGCCAAAAGGCCAGGCAAGCTGTCTGAAAGCCTTTCGCAACGTTCAAACGAGGCTTGTGTGCGCTGCGGAAAAAGGTCCGCTGCGCTATAATCTACCGGTTATCCCTAAGCCCAGCAGGCCGGTATTAAGCTTGCGGGACACGGCTCGCGCACTCCGGAAAGTTTCGTCGCGATGCGCCGTCAAGATGAGCGCCGAGGCGGCTTATCTGGCCCTTCGTGGTTTCTGGCGGCGCAGCTCGCCATTCAGGCGTGGCCAACGTGTTCAGGCATCCCAAAGCCGCTTTGCAGTCAGTTTTGCCGTCATCCCGCTGGGCAGTCACACAGGTATTCCTACATGGCCGAAGCAGCTCCAACCGAATATTTCATTCAGGGCATCACGTCGACCGGAAAAAAGTTTCGGCCGAGTGACTGGTCGGAGCGGCTCGCAGGCGTCATGGCGTGCTTTGGTCCCAGCCCACGGGGCAGGGGCCCGAATGCTTACCTGCAATACTCGTTGTATGTCCGGCCCACCATGATCGGTGACCTCAAATGCGTGATTCTCGATTCGCGCTTGCGCGACATCGAGCCGATGGCCTTCGATTTCGTTCTCAACTTCGCGAAGGATAATGACCTTCTCGTGACCGAGGCTTGCGAGTTGCAACTCGAGCACGCTACGCCGCAAGAGAAAAGGCACGTGATCTAACGCGAGCTAGCCGGGCCGGATCGGCAAAAAGAAAAACCCGCCATTGGCGGGTTTTTTTTGCGCCTGAAGCATTGGCTTCAAGGCGGGTGGCTTCGATGTGCAGCCAACTGACTCGCGAGCAGGCGTGAGTCAATATCCGTTTCCGTCGGCACCAAGCAAAAAAGCCCGCCGAAGCGAGCCTTTCTGTAGCAGCGGAAACAGGAGGTAGCCCACCGAAGCGGGCTGACCGAATTTACTGCGCTGCGGGTGCTTGCAGACCCTTGAGGGCTGCAGCCAGGCGGCTCTTGTTACGAGCTGCCTTGTTCTTGTGAACGATTTTCTTGTCGGCGATGATGTCGATGGTCTTCGACGATGCCTGGAAGATCTCGACGGCCTTAGCCTTGTCGCCTGCTTCGATTGCCTTGCGGACAGCCTTGATAGCCGTGCGGAACTTCGAGCGCAGTGCCGAGTTGTGCGAGTTTGCCTTGGCGGCCTGGCGGGCGCGCTTGCGTGCTTGTGCGGAGTTAGCCATGACGGTTCCTTATCCTGTTCCTGTTTCCAGTACCTGACCTTCAAGTGGTGAGGTGCTGCTTTTAGATCGAACTCTTGGAAGCGATTGCCCAAGAGCGCAAAAGTGTCGAAATAATTCGAAAAATCGATCGGCCTACGCGAAGGCGGGCCCGTGTTCCGGTGTATTTCGAGGCTGATTGGCGCCTCAAATATGGCTTGCGCGCCGCTGGAGCGACGCCTGCCTACTGCGTGCCCGAACCTCCTCGAAAACCCGTCCGAAAATTGAGCGAGCTTCGAAACCGGCGATTATAGCAACAAAATCAGGCACGTGGCAACGAGGAATCGCCAATTCTGATATGCCGGGTCGGCGCCCATCGCCGGGGATTCTGTTAGTTTTGGCGAGTTTCGGCGGTTCACGAACGTCTTGGCGCCGTCGCAATGGGTAAGCGGGCGGCGAGGGCGTGGCTCGCGAAGCCTGCGGCAAGCAACAAAAAACAACCCGGTCCGCTCATTCGACCGAACGTCTGCGGCGCAAATCGGTCCGATTCGCGTTCCGGCTCGTCGTCCGCACCTGCGGCACCCGTATAATAAGCGCCCCATGAATCTATTCCGAGCCCTGCTGACGGTCAGCGGCTTCACGCTGCTGTCGCGCGTGACCGGACTGGCCCGCGAAACGCTGATCGCCCGCGCGTTCGGCGCCAGTCAATATACTGACGCGTTTTACGTCGCCTTCCGCATTCCCAATCTGCTGCGCCGCATTTCCGCCGAAGGTGCGTTCTCGCAAGCCTTCGTGCCGATTCTGGCCGAATTCAAGAACCAGCAAGGACACGACGCCACCAAGGCGCTCGTCGACGCGACCTCGACCGTGCTGGCCTGGGCGCTCGCGATTCTCTCGCTGATCGGTGTGGTGGGGGCGTCGGGCGTGGTGTTCATCGTCGCGTCAGGGCTCGCGCATGAAGGCCAGGCCTATGCGCTAGCGGTCACGATGACGCGCATCATGTTCCCGTACATCATTTTCATCTCGCTGACGTCGCTGGCGTCGGGCGTGCTGAATACGTACAAGAACTTTTCACTGCCCGCGTTCGCGCCGGTTCTGCTGAACGTCGCCTTCATCGTCGCGGCAGTGTTTGTCGCGCCGCGCCTGCAAACGCCGGTCTACGCGCTCGCTTGGGCGGTGATCGCCGGCGGTGTGCTGCAATTCGTCGTGCAACTGCCCGGTCTGAAGAAGATCGACATGCTGCCGCGCATCGGCCTGAATCCGCTGAAGGCGCTCGCGCACCGTGGCGTGAAGCGGGTGCTGTCGAAGATGGTGCCGGCGATGTTCGCCGTGTCGGTCGCGCAGATCAGCCTGATCATCAACACCAATATTGCGTCGCGCATCGGCCCGGGCGCCGTCTCCTGGATCAATTACGCCGACCGGCTGATGGAGTTTCCGACCGCGCTGCTCGGCGTCGCGCTCGGCACGATCCTGCTGCCGAGCCTCTCGAAGGCGCACGTGGACGCCGATCCACATGAGTATTCGTCGCTGCTCGACTGGGGGCTGCGCGTCACTTTTCTGCTGGCCGCCCCGAGCGCCGTCGCGCTGTTCTTCTTCGCCCAGCCGCTCACCGCGACGCTGTTCCACTACGGCAAGTTCGACGGCAATTCGGTGGTCATGGTTGGCCGTGCGCTGTCGGCCTACGGCATCGGCCTGATCGGCCTGATTCTCATCAAGATCCTCGCGCCCGGTTTCTACGCGAAACAGGACATCAAGACGCCGGTGAAAATCGGCATCGGCGTGCTGATCGTCACGCAATTGAGCAACTATCTGTTCGTGCCGATCTTCGCGCATGCCGGTCTCACGCTGAGCGTCGGGCTCGGCGCTTGCGTCAACGCGCTATTCCTGTTCCTCGGCTTGCGCAAGCGCGGCATCTACATGCCGTCGAACGGCTGGTTGAAGTTCTTCGTGCAGTTGTTCGGCGCCTGTCTGGTGCTGGCCGGCACGATGCATTGGCTTGCGATCAGCTTCGACTGGATCGGCATGCATAACCGGCCGGTCGACCGGATCGTGTTGCTGGGGGCGTGCCTGGTACTGTTCGCCGCGCTATATTTCGGTATGCTTTGGCTGATGGGCTTCAAGTACGCGTATTTCAAAAGGCGAGTGAAGTGATCACGATGACGCGAGTTCTCGACTATTTCAGTACGCTGGTTGCCGAAGATGACAGCCTGCCGCTGACCGAGGCGGCGCTCTCGCTCGCGCAGGACGCTTATCCCGATCTCGATTTGCAAGGCACGCTGGCCGAGATCGACGAGCTGGTTTTGCGTTTGCAGCGCCGCATGCCGGACGATGCCGACATCAGGCAGAAGGTCGGCATTCTCAACCGATTTTTCTTCCGCGAGCTGGGTTTCGCCAGCAACCTCAACGATTATTACGATCCCGACAACAGCCATCTGAATATGGTGCTCAAGCGGCGCCGCGGCATTCCGATTTCGCTGGCGGTGCTGTATCTGGAGATGGCCGAGCAGATCGGCGTCCCGGCGCGCGGTGTGTCGTTTCCGAGCCACTTCCTGTTGCGCGTCACCACGCCGGATGGCGACGTGATGCTCGATCCGACTAGCGGGCATTCGCTGTCCGAATCGCAGATGGTGGACATGCTGGAGCCGTATGTGGCGTCGGCGGGCGAGTCGGTGAGCAGGGCGCTGCGCATCTTGCTGCAGCCGGCCACGCGCCGCGAGATCATCGCTCGCATGCTGCGTAATCTGAAGTCCACGTATCTTCAGACGGAACGCTGGCAGCGTCTGCTGGCTGTGCAGCAGCGTCTCGTGATTCTGCTGCCGGACAGTATCGAAGAAGTGCGCGATCGCGGTTTCGCCTACGCGCGGCTCGATTATCTGCGCCCGGCGCTCGAAGACCTCGAACGCTATCTCGGCGATCGGCCGGATGCGGAGGACGCGACGGTGGTGGAGTCGCAGCTGCACGAACTGCGTCAACGCACCCAGTACGACGATCGCGACTAAGAGCCGCTTTCCGGCCTACCGGTAAAAAAACAAAACGCCTGCACATGACGCATATGATTCATGCGGTGCAGGCGTTTTTCGTTAGCGCAGCAGCATAAAGCGCCGCGCCGGGTAAATCATTACTTCGGTTGCATCCGGATCGCGCCGTCCAGACGAATCACTTCGCCATTGAGCATCGGATTGTCGAAGATCTGCTTGGCCAGCATTGCGTACTCGGCCGGCTTGCCGAGGCGCGGCGGGAACGGCACCATCGCGCCGAGCGCGTCCTGCACTTCCTGCGGCATGCCGAGCAGCATCGGGGTTTCGAAGATGCCCGGGGCAATCGTCATCACGCGGATTGCGTTGCGCGACAGGTCGCGTGCGATCGGCAGCGTCATGCCAACCACGCCGCCCTTGGACGCAGCATAAGCGGCCTGGCCGATCTGGCCGTCATACGCGGCCACCGATGCCGTGTTGATGATCACGCCACGCTCGCCATTCGCATTCGGTTCGTTCTTCGACATGGCCGCGGCGGCGAGCCGGATCATATTAAAGGTGCCGATCAGATTGATGGAGATGGTGCGAGCGAACGACTCGAGCGGATGCGGGCCGTCTTTGCCGACCGTCTTGATGGCGGGCGCAACGCCCGCGCAATTGACGAGGCCGCGCAGCGTGCCGAGCTTCGTGGCGGCTTCGACCGCTTGCGTGGCGTCGTCTTCGCGGCTCACGTCACACTTGACGAACACACCGCCGAGTTCCTTCGCGAGCGCCTCACCGGCATCCTGATTCAGATCGGCCAGCACCACCTTGCCGCCGTTTTCGACCAGAAGGTGCGCCGTGGCCGCGCCGAGACCCGATGCACCGCCGGTGATCAGGAATACGTTGTCACGAATCTCCATGTCTTCTCCTTTGCTTCAGTTCAGTAATGTCTCGATCGAATATCTTTTCGATGATCGATTGTAACGGCTATGCTGCAATGCGGAAAGCGAAGCGGCGGGGGATGCCGGCCGGGTGGGGCCTCTGGCGGTCGAAAACCCGTAGTGCCGCTGAACTGCTACGGATGGCTAATCAATGCGAGGCATGGCGGACGGCGGAGACCCGAGAGGCGCGAACACCACGCCACGCCGCGGGCAATAAAAAACCCGCCGGAATGGGCGGGTTTTTCGAGCGACAACCGCAGATGCGCGATTACTTCAACGCATCGAACGCGCGGTTGCGAATTTCGTCGACCGAGCCGAGGCCCGAAATGCGGCGATATTGCGGTGCCGTCAGCGAGGTCGCCGGGTCGCCGTTTTGCGCCCAGTTGTTGTAGTACTCGATCAGCGGCTTGGTTTGCGCAACGTACACATCGAGGCGCTTCTTGACCGTTTCTTCCTTGTCGTCGTCGCGCTGGATCAGCGGTTCGCCTGTCACGTCGTCCACCCCTTCAACCTTCGGCGGGTTGAACTTGACGTGGTACGTACGGCCCGACGCGGCGTGCGAGCGGCGGCCGCTCATACGCACGATGATCTCTTCGAACGGCACGTCGATTTCCAGCACGTAGTCGATCGCGACGCCTGCCTGCTTCATGGCTTCCGCTTGCGGAATGGTGCGCGGAAAACCGTCGAACAGATAACCGTTCGCGCAATCCGGCTGCTGCAGGCGTTCCTTCACCAGATTGATGATCAGCTCGTCCGTGACCAGTTCGCCGGCATCCATGAAACGCTTGGCTTCAAGACCGAGCGGCGTGCCTGCCTTGACGGCGGCGCGCAGCATGTCACCGGTGGAAATTTGCGGAATGCCGAATTTTTCCTTGATGAAGTTTGCCTGAGTGCCCTTGCCCGCGCCGGGCGCACCCAAAAGGATCAAACGCATGTGATATCTCCAGATCTGTGTGAATTCTTTGGTGACGCTGCAGCCATCCGGCGATTCGTCGAGGGACCCGCATCGGCTTCCGTTTCGCGTCTCGCGCAGCACGTCGAACACGACGGCGCTGCAAGACCACAACGGTGCGACCGGGCAAACCCTGACTCTCGCGTTTAAAGGGAGGCGCGCACAACCGTCCGATTATGCCATGGGTTTTTCCGCTCAAGCCCCGAATAAAGCCTGTACGCGCGCGAGATCGGCGGGCGTGTCGACGCCGGGCAGCGGCGCATTCTGCGTGACGAGCACGGCGATGCGCTCACCATGCCACATCGCGCGCAGTTGTTCGAGCGCTTCGACCTGCTCGATCGGCGAGATCGCGAGACCCGGATACGAGCGCAGGAATCCGGCGCGATACGCGTACAGGCCGATATGCCGGTGGACGACTGCGGGCGCCGGCGGCGTGGGCATCGACGCCACGTCGGGCCAATGCGGCTGATACGCGTCGCGTGCCCACGGAATCGGCGCGCGCGAGAAATACAGCGCGACGCCGCGCGCATCGAGCACGACCTTGACGACGTTCGGATTGAAAATTTCCGCGGGGTCGGTGATTGGATGCCCGGCGGTGGCGATCGCGCAACCATGGCTCGAAGCCAGGTGCGACGCCACGCCGCACACGAGGGCTGGGTCGATCAGCGGCTCATCGCCCTGAACGTTCACCACGATCGTTTCGTCGCTCCAGCCGAACTGCGCCGCCACTTCCGCGAGGCGGTCGGTGCCCGACGGATGATCGGCGCGCGTCAGCACGGCTTCGAAACCGTGCTCGCGGGCGACATCCAGCACCGCTTGTGCGTCGGAGGCGATCAGCACCTGCTGCGCGCCCGATTCGCGTGCGCGTTCGGCGACCCGCACCACCATCGGCTTGCCGCCGATGTCGGCGAGCGGCTTGTTGGGCAGACGCGTCGAAGCGAGCCGGGCCGGCACGACGGCGATGAACGGGGGAGTGGTGGCGTTAGCGTTGGTCATCGGAAGGACGAGCGGCGATGAAACCGGAAGAAAGCGCTCGCAAGTGCAGGGCGGGCGCTGATGGGAAAGACGGACAACAAGACGGCAAATGCGGCGATTGCGGATCAGACACGCGCGGCGCGCTGAATGGTCTCGCGCCGCACCCGCCTCGCGTCGGGCAAAAGCTGATTCAGGCCACCGAGCCCGGATTCAGGTCGACCGGCGTGCCTTCCACGGTCTGGCGTGCTTCGTCGACCAGCATTACGGGAATGCCGTCGCGGATCGGGTAGGCAAGTTTGTCCGCGTTGCAGATCAGTTCCTGCGCAGAACGGTCGTAGCTGAGCGGGCCCTTGCAGATCGGGCAGACGAGAATTTCAAGCAGGCGAGCGTCCACGGACTTTCTCCACAACTAATGCAATGAGGCGATGATCGAGCGCGGCTTCGACAGGGACAACCCAGATGCGCGCGTCGTGCCAGGACCCTAATTTTACCGCATCCTTTTCAGTTATCAGGATGGCGTCCGCGTCGACGTCCGCAAAAGGATTGCGTTCGAACGCGTAGTGATCCGGCAAGGCGCGAGTGGCGGGCGTGAGGCCGGCCGCGCGTAGCGTCGCGAAAAAACGTTCCGGCGCGCCGATGCCGGCCGCGGCCAGCACGCGCTCGCCGCTGAATTGCGCGAGCGGGCGGCGCAGAGCGGGATTGTCGAGATGCCAGGCGTCGGCGGGCGCAAGTTGCAGCGCGAACGTGTTCGGCCATGGGGGCAGCGTGCGGGCATATGGGTCGTTGATCAGCGTCGCATCGCGATGGCGCGACAGCGGCTCGCGCAGCGGACCGGCCGGCAGCAGAAAACCATTGCCGCCGAGCCGGTGATCGAAGACCACCAGTTCGGCATCGCGTTCGAGGCGGTAGTGCTGCAAGCCGTCGTCGCTGACGATCACATCGACTTCGCGATGCGCGGCGCACAGCGCCTGCGCGGCGGCGACGCGATCCGGGCAGACCCACACCGGCGCGCCGGTGCGGCGCGCGATCAGCAGCGGCTCGTCACCGCCGACGCTTGCCGCCGACGTCGCGAGAACCGCCGTCGGTCCCTTGACGCGCGCGCCATAGCCACGCGAGACCACGCCGGGCTTAAAGCCGGCGGCGCGCAAGGCTTCGACCAGGGCGATGACGGTTGGCGTTTTGCCGGTGCCGCCGACGGTAACGTTGCCGACCACCACCACCGGCACGCCGATGCGCACGGATTTCAGCCAGCCGAACGAGAAAGCGGCGCGGCGCGCGGCGGCAATCGCGCCGAACACGCACGCGAAGGGCGTCAGCGCCCACGCAAGCGGTCCGCGCTGCTGCCACTCGCGCGCGAGGCGTGCTTCGAGACGGTCGCTCAGTCCGCTCATCGGCAAGCCGCAAGAGCAGGCGAAAGGGGCCGGGACGGCGGCATGGAAGCGCCAGGCGCAATACGCGGTGCAAGCATCAACGCGGTTCTCCGGACAATCGAAAAGTGAAGCGAAAAGGTCAGACAGTGGCTATATCCGATGCGCTCGCGCGGTGTGCCCGCAGTGTGCAGTCTATGGGCTGTAATGGCGAGCGCGGCGGACTTTCAACATGCTGTCGAACCCGCCACTCTAGCGCGCGCACGTCCCGCCCGGCAAGTCACGCACCTCGCGCCGCGCGGCAAGTGGCGGTTCCGGACGATGCCCACAGCCTGTGGATAACTTTGTGGAGAACCTGCCAGTCAACAGGCTGAGAGGGCCGCGCCGAGCGCTCCGTATCGGCAATCGTTCTCTTTAACGAGATGCAAAATCCATATAAATCAATGACATGCTTCCAATTCACGCGACCTGGCGGGCGATCTGGCGGCATTCGTCTAACGGCTCCCGACATGTGGACACTTTTAACAATTCGTCTGCTGTGCTGGACGCCGATGGCCACTCGGTCTATCGTCTGTCCGGCCAGTCACCGATATTCCTCGCATGAATCCCGAAAGCCCTTTTGCCTCGTCGGCTACGCCCGGCGGTGAAGTTGTCGTCCCTGTTTCCGCGCTCAATCGTGCCATCGGCACGATGCTCGAACGCTCGTTTCCGCTCGTCTGGGTGTCCGGGGAAGTGTCGAACTTCACGCGTGCCGCGAGCGGCCATTGGTATTTCTCGATCAAGGACGCGCAAGCGCAGATGCGCTGCGTGATGTTCCGCGGTCGTGCGCAATACGCCGAGTTCACGCCGCGCGAAGGCGATCGCATCGAAGTACGAGCGCTGGTGACCATGTACGAGCCGCGCGGCGAGCTGCAACTGAATGTGGAAGCGGTGCGCCGCACGGGGCAGGGGCGTCTTTACGAAGCCTTTCTCAAGCTGAAGGCGCAACTCGAAGCTGAGGGGCTCTTTGCCGCCGAACGCAAACGCGCCTTGCCGGCCCATCCGCGGGCGATCGGTATCGTGACGTCGTTACAGGCCGCCGCATTGTGTGACGTCCTGACCACCTTGTCGCGCCGCGCCCCGCATATTCCGGTGATCGTCTATCCGGCGCCGGTGCAGGGCGTGGGCGCCAGCGCCAAAGTAGCTGCGATGGTCGATGCGGCCAGCGCGCGGCGCGAAGTCGATGTGCTGATCGTGTGCCGCGGCGGCGGCTCGATTGAAGACCTGTGGGCGTTCAACGAAGAAGTGCTGGCGCGCGCGATCGCCGAAAGCGCGATCCCGGTGGTGAGCGGCGTGGGTCACGAAACCGATTTCACGATCGCCGACTTCGCCGCCGACGTGCGCGCACCGACGCCCACCGGCGCCGCCGAACTCGTCAGCCCGCAGCGCGTGCTGTTGCTGCGCGAGCTCGATCATCGGCATGCGACGCTCGCACGTGGCTTCGGCCGCATGATGGAGCGGCGCGCCCAACAACTCGACTGGCTCGCACGCCGGCTCGTGTCACCGGCCGAGCGGCTTGCGCGGCAGCGCACGCATTTGCAGCAATTGAGCTTGCGGCTGGCATCGGCGGGCGCGCGTCCCGTGCGCGACGCCCGAGCGCGGTTTTCTCTGCTGCAGATGCGCTGGCAGCGCTGGCGCCCGGATCTCGCCGCGCATCAGGCAAAGCTCGGCATGCTCTCGCAGCGCCTGGACGCAGCATTGTTACGCCAGCATGAACGTCAGTCCGCGCGTATTGACACGCTGGCCGCCCGGCTCGAAGTACTGAGCCCGCAGCGCACACTGGAGCGTGGTTATGCTGCCGTGCTCGACGCGCAGAGCGGCCGCGCGGTGCGTGCGCCGTCGTCACTGAAGCCGGGGCGGCGCCTTACGGTACACCTCGCGGAAGGGGCGGCGGACATCGCCCTCGCCGACGTGCAACCGCGCCTGACCGACGGTTTCTGACACTTCGCCGATGGCGCGCCAAAGCGCATTTTTGACCGTCGCCGAGACCGGGCACACGCCGTGCGAAGGCACTAATTACGCTATGTGTGCGGCATGTTCGCCGATGCCGGACATAAAGTCCGTTGGTTTGCGGGGTTATTCCAACTCGCCTACAATCGAGTGCTCTAAAGCCTTATCCGCAGACTCCCCCCACAACAGATACAGACACAAGGAAAGCACCATGGAACATACGCTCCCGCCGCTGCCGTTTGCAAAAAACGCACTCGTTCCGAACATGTCGGAAGAGACGCTCGAGTATCACTACGGCAAGCACCACCAGACCTATGTGACCAACCTGAACAATCTGATCAAGGGCACGGAGTTCGAGAACCTGTCGCTCGAAGAGATCGTCAAGAAGGCATCGGGCGGCATCTTTAACAACGCCGCTCAGGTGTGGAACCACACGTTCTTCTGGAACAGCCTGTCGCCGCAAGGTGGCGGTGCACCGACCGGCGCACTGGCTGACGCGATCAACGCCAAGTGGGGTTCGTTCGAGAAGTTCAAGGAAGAATTCGCCAAGACCGCAGTCGGCACGTTCGGCTCGGGTTGGGCATGGCTGGTGAAGAAGGCTGACGGTTCGCTCGACCTGGTGTCGACGAGCAACGCAGCTACGCCGCTGACCACGGATGCGAAGGCACTGCTGACGATCGACGTGTGGGAACACGCGTACTACATCGACTACCGCAATGCGCGTCCGAAGTTCGTTGAAGCGTACTGGAACATCGTCAACTGGGCATTCGCGTCGAAGAACTTCGCGTAAGTTTGCCGGTTGCAGCGTGACAGGATAGTTCGGATGTCCAATCAAATTGGAGATCCGAACAGATCGCTGCAATGATATCTGGAAACGGTAGTAAAACAGAAAGCCCTCCTTCGTGAGGGCTTTCTGCTTTTTGGTTCTTCAGGTTTGCCGTCCGTCGCATTTGCGCGTCAAATCTTTCGCCGTTCCTATCCATTGTTACTTACGGGTTACTGAATATTTCTTGCGGACGGCAAGCTTCGTCAGCGTTCCGCATTCAGGATGCGGTCTTGCCGAAAGCTCCTGGTCTTGCCATCGAAAGACTCGTCATCGTCTTCTCCATCAGCTGAACTGAGCGTGCGCCGCCATGGCTACGCGCCGCGCGCTTGCCACGCTCGCTTACAGTTTTGAACATTGAAAGCTTCCGTGAAGTTTCGCTCCCCGGCTGGAAGCGGTGTGACTGCATCGCCACATGTTTCTTGTGGTGAGCAATGGTAAACCTCGGTAAGGACTCGCTCGCTATCGTTCGCTGATGTTCGTTCCCCTTCGCGCGGCCTGTGGTTCGCCTCGCGCGACGGCATCACAAGGATGTGATGCGGACAGCGGTCCGGGTCGAAGTGACATCGGTGAAACAGCAGTCCTCCGGCGGGGCACGATGGAAATCACTCAGATTCTGGATCTCGCGACGGCACATCATCTCGCGGGTGAGTTCGGCCATGCCCGCGAGTTGTACGAACGTACGCTCGCGATCAACCCCGACGACGCGAACGTGATGTTCCGCCTCGGTGTGCTCGACATGCAAGGTGGCGCGTACGAGGCCGCACTTGCGTGGCTCGATGCGGCGCTGACTCGCGCACCGGAAAACGCGCGATATCACTTCGTTCGAGGACAAGTGTTTGCCGCCGCGCAACGATTTACCGGCGCGATCGACGCCTATCTGCAAGCACTGTCTTTCGAAGCCGGCTCCACCGACGTGCTATTCGCCCTGGCGGCGGCGCTGCAAGCAGTCGGCGAATACGCTGCTGCAATAGAGATCCATGCGTCGCTGCTGGCGCTTGAACCAGGGCACGTCGACGCGCTCAATAACCTCGGCAACTGCCACCGGCAACAGGGCGACCTGCATGCCGCGGAAGCCGCATACCGCCGCGCGATCGCAGCGCAACCCGAAGACGCCAACGCACTCACGAATCTCGGCACACTCCTCGAGGCGCAAGGCCGTCTGGACGAAGCCGTGATGCAACTCGAGGCAGCGGTGCGCGTGGCACCCGACTCGCCCTGCAGCCTGGTGAATCTCGGCGTCGCGCTTCACCGGCGCGGCGAGTTCGTACGATCCGCTGCGTTGCTGACGCACGCGCTCGAGTTAGACCCCGTCTTCCCCGAAGCAGCGTACAACCTGGCCAATGCGCTGCATGCGCTCGGCAGGCGGAGCGAGGCGGTCAGCCACTATCAGCGGGCGATCGGGCAAGCGCCGGCACACGCCGATGCCTACAACAACCTGGGTATCGTCCTGCAAGAGTCGGGCTCGCACGAGGACGCCGCGCAAGCGTTTAGCACGGCGATCCGCCTGCGCCCGGGTTTCGTTGCCGCGCTCAACAATGCGGCGACCCTGATGCGTACGCTCGGCCGCATCGCCGAGGCGGAATCTCATTTGCGCGAAGCGCTCAGCGTGGACCCGCATCATTCGGTCACGCACAACAATCTCGGCAACGTGCTGAAGGACCAGGGTCGCCTCGACGACGGCATCGATTGCTATCGTCGGGCGCTCACGTGCGATCCCTACAATGTCGTCGCGCACAGCAATCTGGTCTACGCATTGAGCTTCCAGGCCGAGCATCCTCAGCCGCTACTGGACGAAAGCCGTCGATGGTCGGCGCGGCACGAGGCACCGTATCGCGGCACCCACGAGCCGCATCCGAACGATGCGACGCCGTCCCGCCGCTTGCGCATCGGCTACGTGTCGCCGGACTTCCGCGATCATTGCCAGACGCTGTTCACGCTTCCGCTTCTCTCGCATCACGATCACGAACAGTTCGAAGTCTTCTGTTACGCGAGCGTCACCCGGCCGGACGATCTGACGCAGCGCGTAGCCTCTTATGCCGATGCTTGGCGCGACGTACGCGCACTCAACGACGAGCAGCTCGCACAGATGATCCGCGACGACCGGATCGACATTCTCATCGACCTGACCATGCACATGGCGGATGGCCGTCCGCTGCTGTTTGCACGCAAACCCGCACCGGTGCAGATCGCCTGGCTCGCCTATCCGGGCACGACCGGCATCGATGCGATCGACTACCGGTTCACCGACCCGTGGCTCGACCCGGTCGGCAGCGATGCCTGGTATAGCGAAGTTTCCATCCGTCTGCGGGACTCTTTCTGGTGCTATGACGCGTTGACGGATACGCCTGAGGTCAATGCGTTGCCTGCGCTATCGAACGGCTATCCGACGTTCGGTTGCCTGAACAACCCGTGCAAGCTGAGCGATGCGACGTTCAGGCTGTGGGGCGACGTGATGCGCGAGGTGAAGGACGCGAGGCTGCTACTGATGGCCCCGAACGGCGCGGCCCGCGCGCTTCTGCTTGAACGAATGGGACACCATGGGATCACCGAGGAGCGGGTCTCTTTTACATCGTTTCGCCCGCGCGCGGACTATCTGCGGACGT
Organism: Paraburkholderia sp. SEWSISQ10-3 4; assembly: GCF_030464785.1. Classification (NCBI taxonomy): domain Bacteria; kingdom Pseudomonadati; phylum Pseudomonadota; class Betaproteobacteria; order Burkholderiales; family Burkholderiaceae; genus Paraburkholderia; species Paraburkholderia sp. SEWSISQ10-3 4. The sequence continues at coordinate 18,196 of NZ_JALPRI010000008.1, read as the reverse complement.
ATCACCAGATCGACGTCGGGCTCGATACGTTTCCGTATAACGGCCATACGACGAGCCTCGACTCATACTGGATGGGAGTGCCGGTCGTCACTCGGGTCGGCAGCACGTCAGTGGGGCGTGCCGGACTGAGCCAACTGGAGAACCTGGGTCTGCGCGACCTCGCCGCGGAAAGCGACGCACAGTTTGTCGAGACCGCCGTCCAGCTGGTACGCGATCTGCCGCGCCTGAGCGAGATGCGTGGCAGCCTGCGGGCACGGCTCGCGGCATCGCCGTTGATGGACGGCGCGCGCTTTGCGCGCCATGTCGAGGCCGCTTACCGCCACGTCTGGGGAACGTGGTGCAGGCAGGGGCAACGGAGCACGCCGGCGAGGCGCGACAGCGCTACAGCTGGAGGTATGACGATGCCAGGTGAAGCCTTCGGAGGGCGCGCAACGCGTGTTTCTCCGGCAGTTACGAGGTAACGGGGAGAGATAGTCGTCGGGTTGGCACCTGCGAGGCCGGTCGGGAGTGCAAGCTTTGTCACAGATAGTAACTGCGGCGAGGTCAGGTGGACCCTTGTTCCGCGCCGATTCAGACCCTGCGGGCGTCCGATCAAGGCTGCGTCGACGCACCCCCGGCCGTATCTGAATCCGCCGACATCTGCCGATGCCGATGACCGCGTCCGCCGCCGCTGGGCGACGCCGAACTCGCAGGCGCGGGAGGTGGCGGCGGGTGATTGATGTACTGAAAATTCTGCGCGATCGAGGCGCTGGGAAAGGTCGTTGTCGACGGTTCGATCGCGCTGCTCGGCAATGTCGTGTTCGACTGCGCGAAAACGGGCGATATGCAGGCGGCAGAAGCCACCGCCGCCAGAAAAACAAGCCGGTTCATCGAGTCATCCTCTGGTTCATTGCCCACTATTACCGCAAGCCAGTTTAGGCTGCGCGCTGCGAAAACAGATTGCGGCTTCGCTTACAAGCATTACCCGATATGACGTGGCTGCGCGGGCCTTTCAGGCTGTGAGACCAAGCGGCGCGAACGCGCGCGAGAATGTAAGCGAAAAACTTTCTGTAACGATCTCGTAACCAAGCGCGATACCGATTGGCATAACGTTTGAATTCCAATGTCATTGAAGCGCACGAACATGATCTCCAGCACCAAGTCGATTAGCCTCGCCATACCGGCCGCCGCCGTTGCGCTCGCGCTCGGCGGTTGCGCGGTCATGCCGCCGAGCGGCCCAAGCGTGGTCGCGCTGCCGCGCAGCGGCGAGCCGCTCGGGCAGTTCCAGCAAGACGACTATGCATGCCGCGACTATGCGAACCGTTCGACGGACCCGAATGCGGCCGCCCAGGCGGCGACCACCAACAGCGTGAACAGCGCCGCGCTGGGCACGCTTGGCGGCGCGGCGGTCGGCGCACTGATCGGTGCGGCGGCGGGCAATGCGGGCGCGGGCGCGGCGATCGGCGCGGGCAGCGGCTTGCTGATCGGCGGCGCGAACGGCGCGAATGGCGCGCAGTATTCCGCGGCGGGCCTACAAGCGCGCTACGACGCCTCCTACGCGCAGTGCATGACCTCGAAGGGCAACACGATCTCGCAGCCGCCGCAACCCGCCTACTACGCGCCGCAGCCGGCCTATTACGCACCTCAGCCGTACTACTATGCTCCGCCGCCGCGGTATGTCGCGCCGCCTCCGGTGATGTACGCACCTTACCCGTATTACTGAAACTGAGGTCGATCGGAAACCTCGCTTCGCCGAAACACATCGTTTGCGCAAGGGGCAGGCAAGCTTGTTGCTGTAAAGCTTTTGTCATCTCTGGCGGAAAGACACGAAACGATGGCGGCAGGCCGCCCGGCAAAGGGCGTACGTTTGGATAGAGGGCCAGGGACGCCGGTTGTCTGACGGTTCCGCACAGCCCGCACACTCCACTCCATCCCTGCCGGCCCCCGCCGTTTCTGACTCCGCCGTTCGACGCAGCCCGACGCACGGAGTGAGCCGGACATCGTGCAAACGAGGCGACCATGCAGCGACCGCAAACCGGCACGTTCAATCCGAGAATGTGGTCCCGCGTGTGCGAGCGGCTGGCGATTGCACTCGTCGCCGGCTGCTTCCTTTCTTGCGGCGGCGGCTCGGGTGGCTCATCGGGTACGGGTTCAGGTTCGTCAGCCGGCAGCGGCACCACCGGCAGCGGTTCGACGACCGGCAGTGGCGGCACCGGCTCGACCAGTTCGGGTGGCACGTCGATGGGCACGACAGCCTTCGCCACCGACGTGCTGATGCATCACAACGATCTCGCCCGCACGGGCCAGATGCTCGCCGAGACCACGCTGACGCTCGCGAACGTCAATTCAACGAGCTTCGGCAAAGTCGCGTTTCTCTCCGCGGACGGCAAGGTCGATGCACAGCCGCTGTTCGTCACGAGTCTGCCGATTAGCGGCACCGCTCACGACGTGGTCTACGTCGCCACCGAACACGATAGCGTATACGCGTACGACGCCACCACCTTCGCGCAATTGTGGAAGGTCTCGTTGGTCGGCAGCGGCGAGACACCCAGTGACGATCACGGTTGCCAGGACATCACGCCGGAAATCGGCATTACGTCGACGCCGGTGATCGATCGCAATCGCGGCGCGAATGGCGTGCTGTATGCCGTGGCGATGACCAAGGACGGCAGCGGTGGGTACCATCATCGGCTGCATGCGCTCGATCTGACCACGGGGGCAGAAGTGCTCGGCGGCCCGACGGAGATTGCGGCGAGCTTCCCCGGCAGCGGCGCGGGGAGCGTCAATGGCACCATCACCTTCAATCCATCGCTGCATACCGTGCGCGCGGCGCTCACGCTGGTCGGCGGCAACGTCTATATGGGCTGGACCGCGCACTGCATGTCAGGCGCTTACACCGGCTGGTTGATGGCCTATAGCACCGACACGTTGAAGCAGACCAGCGTGTTCGACGTCGCGCCGAACGGTAGCCAGGGATCGATCTGGATGGCCGGCTCAGGCATGGCCTCGGACGGCACCTCGATTTACGTCGTCGACGGCAACGGCACGTTCGGCACCACGCTGAATGCGCAGGGCTTTCCGGTTGACGGCGACTTCGGAAACTCGCTGATGAAGCTGTCCTTAGGAAACCTGCAGGTCACCGATTACTTCGCCATGAGTAACGTCGTGGCCGAGGCAAATGCCGACAACGATTTCGGTTCGGGCGGCGTGATGCTGTTGCCGGATCAGACGACCGCGGGCGGCGTTGTCAAACACCTGGCGGTGGCGGCGGGCAAGGACAATCTGATCTACGTGGTCGATCGCGATTCGATGGGTAAATTCAGTCCCACGGCGAACAATAACTGGCAGGTGCTGACCGGCACGCTCGCGGGCGGCATCTGGGGCTCGCCGGCTTATTACAACGGTGTGGTCTATTACGGCGGCTGGAACGATAACCTCAAGGCGCTGCCGATCTCCGGTGCATTTCTCGCGACCACCGCATCGTCAAAGAGTCCAACCACGTTTGCCTATCCCGGCGCGACACCGGCCGTGTCGGCCAATGGCTCGAGCAACGGCATCGTCTGGGTGGCGGAAAACGGCACGACGGGCGCCCTGCATGCGTACAACGCAAGTAACCTCGCGAGCGAGCTGTACAACAGCAATCAGGCCGGCACGCGCGATCAATGGGGCGCGGGCAACAAGTTCATCACGCCGATGATCGCGCGCGGCAAAGTGTTTGTGGGCACGACGAATGGGGTGGCGGTGTTTGGTTTGTTGTAGGTGTTGCGAACTGGAAATGGAAAAGCCCCTGCTCGTTGCGAGCAGGGGCTTTTTGTTTGCGACGGAGTTTGCGTTGTTGCGGCATTCACATTGCTATCGGTGTACCGGAGGAAATCCGGTGCACGTCACGCAAAGTGAGACGCTTATTCCGCCTCGCTCGTTGCCGCTGCCTTACGCGGACGGCGACTGCGTGGGGTGGTTTTGCGCGCTGCCTTTTTGGCGGCCGCGGGCGCCTTTTCTTCGGTAACAGACGCTGCCGGCGCTTCAGCAGGCGCCGCGATCTCCGGGACCTCATCGATCTTTCGCGGTGTTGCCTTCTTCGTTTTCTTCGCGGCTGTCTTGCGCGGTGCGCGTTCCTTGCGGCGCTTAGGTTGGGCGGTGCCCGCTTCCGGTGTTTCTTCTGCGGCTACTGCGACCGGTTCAGTTGCAAAGGCCTCCGGTTGTGCCCAGGTGGCTTCCGGCTGTTCGAAAACGGATTCACTGGCCGACGGCGCGTGCGTGTGTCCCGTGTCAGTTTGAGCCTGTGCATGACGGCTGTGGTCAACCGCCACACGCTCTTCCTGCGCGCTTTCCTGCTGGCCACGGCCGGGCTTGCGATTGCCACGGCCTCGGCGGCGCGACTCGTGCTTGCCGCCCGACTCGGAGACCACGGTTTCGGCAACCTGTGCTTCAACGATCATCTGCTCTGCCGACTCATTTGCTTCGGCTGGCTCGTTCACGTTTTCGGCGCCCGCATTTCCAGCCGCGCCCCGATAAACGTACGCGCCTGACTTCTCATCGCGGCCGAATTCGAGCAGCCCGCGCGCATGCGCTTCTTCCAGCAGATTGCCGAATGCGCGAAAGCCGTAGTACGTCTCGTTGAAATCCGGCTTGCGGCGCTTGATCGCGTTCTTCAGTACCGATGCCCAGATTTTGCCGCTATCGCCACGTTCGGACGCGAGCGCGTCGAACGTCTGCACGGCGATCTCCACCGCTTTGGTGCGACGTTTTTCGAGGTCTTCCTTGCTGCGTGACTTTTCTTCGTCGGGCGTACGTTTGGCTGTCTGCTGCGCGGCCTGTTGCGGGCGCGACGACTCGCGCTTGGCGACCGTGCGCTGACTTTCGCGCACGAGGTCGTCGTAAAAGAAGAATTCGTCGCAGTTCGCGATCAGCAGATCAGAGGTGGATTGCTGCACGCCGACACCGATCACCTGCTTGTTGTTCTCGCGCAGCTTCGACACTAACGGCGAAAAGTCCGAGTCGCCGCTGATGATGACGAAGGTGTTGACGTGCGATTTCGTGTAGCAGAGGTCGAGCGCGTCGACCACGAGCCGGATGTCGGCGGAATTCTTGCCCGATTGGCGCACGTGCGGAATCTCGATCAACTCGAAATTGGCCTCGTGCATCGCGCCTTTGAAACTCTTGTAGCGGTCCCAGTCGCAATACGCTTTCTTCACGACAATGCTGCCCTTGAGCAGCAGACGTTCGAGCACCAGCTTGATGTCGAACTTGTCGTACTTCGCGTCGCGCACGCCGAGCGCAACGTTTTCGAAGTCGCAGAATAGCGCCATGCTGACGGTTTCGTTGGATGACGCCATGAATATCTCCATTGAAGCGATCGTCGAATTCGACGAATCGCGACCATGATAGCGATTCCAGCGGAGGTGATCAGCTTTTGTGTTTCAGGCGCACCGATAGGAACGGCAAAAACCGTCCGGGGCGAGGACGTTTCTGGCGGTGCGGCCGTGCCGCGCTACATGTCACGGTGACGAGCCGAGTCGCCTGGATTGCCGAGCGCCGCGCGTGTTTCCAGCACCTCGTCGACGAGGCCGTAATCCTTCGCGCCTTGAGCCGACATGAAGTTGTCACGGTCGGTGTCGCGCACGATCTCCTCGATGCTGCGCCCGGTGCGCTCGGCCATCATCGCGTTGAGACGTTCGCGCAGGTAGAGCACCTCTTTCGCCTGGATCTCGACGTCGGCAGCGGTGCCCTGGCTGCCGCCCGACGGCTGGTGAATCATGATGCGCGCGTTCGGCAGCGCGTACCGCTTGCCGCGCTGGCCGGCGGTCAGCAAAAACGTGCCCATGCTGGCGGCAAAGCCGGTGCACAAGGTCGACACCTCGGGCTTGATGAATTGCATCGTGTCATAGATGGCGAGGCCGTCATATACCGAGCCGCCAGGCGAATTGATGTAAAAAGAAATATCCTTGTCGGGATTCTCGGATTCCAGAAACAGCAATTGAGCGACGATCACACTGGCTGACTGTTCGTTCACCGGACCGACCAGAAAGACGATGCGCTCGCGCAGCAGACGCGAATAGATGTCATAGGCGCGCTCGCCGCGGCCGGACTGTTCGATCACGGTGGGCACGAGGCCGAGGCCGGTGATGGACGGATAGCTGGAATGCATGTTTGCCTCGTTTCAGGTGGCGCGTTGCCGGTGGCCGGGAGCGGTGGCCGATTCGAACAACCACGCCCCCGTTGCGTTGGTTGTTGCCTGTATGACGTGAGGAAGGGCGGCGGCGTGACAGGAATATTTTTTCGGTGGGCTGTCACATCGGCGGGAGTCCGGGCGTCAAGGTAAAAAGGATGTAGATCAGGAGGTTCAGGCATGACGGAACAAGGAATCGACAAGGCATCCAGCTTCGAGGCCGTGCGTGCCCGCCTGCTAGCGCTGGCGTACCGCATGCTCGGCAGCCGCGCCGAAGCGGAAGACGTGGTGCAGGACGTCTGGCTCAAGTGGCATCTCGCCGATACGCAAGAGGTGCAGACACCGGCCGCCTGGCTCACCACGATCACCACGCGCGCGGCGATCGACCGGCTGCGTCACGTGCAGCGCGAACGCGCGTCACAGGCTGCCGGCTGGCTGCCGGAGCCCTGGCTCGACGAGGTGGCGCCGTCGGCGGAGGAATTGGCCTTGCGTGCAGCGGAGATGTCGTACGGCGTGATGCTTCTGCTCGAGCGTCTGAAGCCGGATGAGCGGGCGGCATTCGTGCTGCACGAAGCGTTCGATTGCGACTACGCGGAGATTGCGAAAATCCTCGACCGTACGCCGGCCAGTTGCCGGCAGATTGTCCATCGGGCCAAGGCGCGGTTGCAGCGTGCGGGCGCGCCGCTGGAACGACCGGATCCCGCCGCGCATGCACGGATCGTGGAACGCTTGCGCACCGCGCTGGAGGCGCAGGATCGGGCGGCCTTGTTACGCCTCTTTAGCGATGCGCCGGAAGTCGTCAGCGACGCGCCGGTGTGCACGCAGGAACTGGGGCCAGTGGCCTGGATGGAGACGGTGACAGCGCTCGCGCATCAGGCGAGCCATGCAGAGGTGGTGTCGGTCGAAGGCGCAATGTGTATTGCGTTGCTCTTCGAAGGCGAGGTTGTGGGGGTGATCGACGTGTCCACGCTAAATCAGGCGGACGGCTCGACGAAGATCGTCGCGTTGCGCGCCGTCACCAGCGCGGCGCGGTTGCAGGCGGCCAACCGCTTGCTGGGCCGCGCGGCTGTCATGAAGCTCCTCGCGCGGATCCAGCGGAACGCCCTTGCGTCAATTACGATGCGCAGCGACTTCCCAGTTGATGTCAACGCATAGCACCTGGGTGCCGTGCGGCGTATGCGCGGCGATCGAGGCCGTTACGCACAGGTGTGCTTCGTTGATCGAGAGGTAGGGCGGCGTGAGGTGCACCTGGCCTGGCACGCGCATGGCCTGAATGAAGTACGGCCGGCGTTCCCAGCTCGCGCCTTCCGAATGCAGCAATGGCCGGAAGCGCTTGGCGCGTTGCGAAGCGCGTCCCGCCGGCAGCACGTTGTCGCCGATCTGCCGGCCCGAACCGTCGAGCACAAAACAGCGTGCCGTTTCGCCGAGCGTGAGCAGCGTCGCGGTCGCCTGGGTTACCGATTCCCCGGCCACGAGTTGGGCAGCCGCCGTTTCCAGCGCCGTGACATAGGGTGCGAGCCGTGCTGACTGTGCGCGTTCGCGTGTGGCAACCCGTTCGCGTAGTGCCGCGGAGAGCGAGTCCATCAGGCCGGCCGCCGCTTGCGGTTTGACCGGCTCGACGCTCGGGCCCGCGAAGTACGCGCCCTGCACGAAGTCGACGTTGCATTCGAGTGCGATCAGCGCATCGCGCTCGGTGCTCAGGCCGCCCATCAGCACCAGTTGGCCGGATTCGTGTAGCAGCGAAACGAGGCCCGGCAGCACGCGTTCGATATGCGAGTGTTCGCTCGCTTGCGCGAGAATGCAGCGGTCGAGCGTGACGATGTCCGGACGCAGATTCCACACGCGGTCGATGTTCGAATGTTTGGCGCCAAAGCCGTCCAGCGCGATCAGGAAGCCGGACTTGCGCAGCGCGTCGATGATTTCGGCGAAGCGCGTGGTTTCACCGCCGGCCTGTTCGGATACTTCCAGCACCACCCGCTGCGGCGGCAAGCCCAGCGCCTTGAGGCCGGCGAGCAGTGCGTCGCCGTAACTGGTGTCCATCAGTGCGGCCGGGTGCAGGCTCAGAAAAAGCCATTCGTCGTGGCTGTCGAATGCGTTGAAGTTGCCCAGATGCAGCGATTCGGCGAGCCGCCCGAGTTCCAGCAGGTCGCCGCGCCGTGCCGCCTGCGTGAAAACCTCGTGTGACGGCACCTGCAGCGCATGTTCGTCGTGTGCGCGCAGCGAAGCGTGATAACCGATCGCACGCCGGTGCGACACCGAAAAAACCGGCTGGAACACGCTGAAAACCGTGTAGCCGCCGTACAGAACGGTGCGCCGGGAGCCTTCGTCGCCCGCCATCGGGCGCGGCGGCTGGAAGCCGGGAGGATCGAGTTCGATCATGCTCATCATGTCAGTCGTGTGGAAGTGGCGGCGCGCTTCTCATGCTCGGCACGAGTGGGCACGCGCAAAAATGTGAGTTTACAGGATAGGCGAGCAAGAACTATGCGCGTGCGGAAACACTCTGCGCGCGCCCGCTTGCCGCTGTCAGTACGGCGATTGTGCGCTAGCGCGGGCGCGAACGCGATGATTCGCACTTCGGTGGTGCGGCCCGCGCCCCTTTGCGGGTCGGCGACGGGGCGCGGCGGGTAGCGGCGGTTAGGGGCAACGCCACCGCAGCCTGGCGCAAAACTCAGGTCCGTTCCGAAGGATCGGTCTTTTTCGCGGGCGTGCGGATGTCCGGCGACAGTTGCGCGAAGATCCACGACGAGCCGGCGGTGATGATGCCGACACACAGGAACGTCGCATGGAAAGCGGGCAGTGAGTTGGCGGCCGTCACGCGCGGCAGGAGGCCGGTGAAGGTCGCGAGCAACGCGCCGGCAACGGTCACGCCGAGACTCATCGACAGCATCTGCACGAGCGAGAACAGGCTGTTGCCGCTGCTCGCGCCGCCGGTGCCGAGATCCTTGAGCGTCAGTGTGTTCATCGCGGTGAACTGCATCGAGTTGACCGCGCCGAAGAATGCCAGTTGCACGAGCCGCAGCCACAGCGGCTGGCTGGCTGAAGTGAGCGCGAAGCTTGCCATGGTCAGGCCCACCAGCACCGTATTGACGATCAGCACGCGCCGGTAGCTGTATTTGACAATCAGTGTGGTGACGAGGCGCTTGGCCGCCATGCCCGCAGCCGCCACCGGCAGCATCATCATGCCGGCTTCGAAGGCGCTATAGCCGAGACTCACCTGCAGGAGCAGAGGAATCAGATAAGGCATCGCGCCGCTGCCGATCCGCGCGAACAGATTGCCGAGCAACCCGACGCTGAAGGTGTGGATCTTGAACAGGTCGAGCGGGAAGATCGGTGCGGGCTCGCGTACGGCGTGCAAACCGTAGGCGACAAAGCAGGCGAGGCTCAGGATTAGCAGCACCAGCACGGTGGCGTGCTGGATGCCAAACTCCGTGCGGCCGTCGAGCGCGAATGAGATCGCCACCATGCCGAAAATCAGCAGCAGATAGCCCTTCAGGTCGAACTTGCCGGTGTGCTCGTTGCGGCTATCCGGCATGAAGATGAAGGTGGCGATGCAACCCACGATCCCCACTGGCACGTTGATCAGAAAGATCCAGTGCCACGAAGCGATTTTCACGAGCCAGCCGCCGAGCGTCGGTCCGATCAGCGGTCCGATCAGTCCTGGAATCGCCACGAACGACAAAGCCGGCAAATAGCGCTCGGCCGGGAAGGTACGCAGCACCGCGAGCCGTCCGACCGGCAGCAGCATTGCGCCGCCCACGCCTTGCACGATGCGGTAGATCACCAGTTGATTCAGGGTATGCGCATTGGCGCACAGCAGCGAGCCGACTGCGAACACGAGGATCGCGCTGAAGAACACGCGCCGCGTGCCGAGTTTGTCGGCGAGCCAGCCGGACACCGGGATCATCACCGCCATTGTCAGCGAGTACGCGATCACCACCGATTGCATGCGCAACGGCAACTCGCCGAGGCTTGTCGCCATCGCGGGGAGCGCGGTGTTGACGATCGTGGAGTCGAGCGTCTGCATGAAGAAGCCGGTGGCGACGAGCCACAGCATCACGGTGAGCGAGCGGGCCGACGGGCCTGAAGTGGCGGCGGGGGCTGAGGCGGGCAGGGTCGGCGGCGTGGACATGGAAGGCGGCTAGGCGCGCAGGGACGGGCTGGGACTCGCTATTCTAGGGAAAAGCGTGGCCCGGCGCAGCGGATATGCGCTCAGCGCGAAGACAAGATGATGAGGTCAGTCCGAGGGAGGCAACGCCACAGCAGCACGGAAAAATGCCTGGGCGCGCGGGTCATTGCCGAACGCGGCGTGAATCCTGGTCCACGGGCTCATTTCCATGTTCGGCCGGAAATAGCTGCCAGGCGCCACGGTCACGCCGAGCGGTGCGCCGCATGCCACCAGCCGTTCGGCGTTACCGACGTGCGGCACGCGCGCCCACACGAACTTGCCGCCGACAGGCTTTTCGAACAGCTCCCAGCCGGCGTCTTCGAGTGTTTGAATGGTTGAGCCGAGCGCGTCGCGCATGCGGCGGCGTAGCCGTTCCAGATACTTGCGGTACGCGCCGCGCTCCAGCAACGTAGCGGCGACCGCTTCGGCAAAGCGTGAACCGCCGATGCTCGTCAGCATCTTGATGTCGACGAGATCCTTGATGATCGCGTGGCTCGCCACCACGCAGCCGATCCGCAACGACGACGATAGCGTCTTCGACAAACCGCCCACGTAGATCACGTGTTCGAGCTGGTCGAGGGTGGCGAGACGATCGGTGACGTCGGACTGGAAGTCGGCGTAGATGTCGTCTTCAATGATCGTGAAACCGTGTTCGCGCGCCAGTTGTAGCAGCCGGAATGCCACCGGCGGCGCGACTGTGGTGCCGGTCGGATTGTGGAATACCGTGTTGATAAACATCAGCTTCGGCCGATTCATCTGCAACTGCGCCTGCAGCACATCGAGATCGGGGCCGTTGCGAGTACGCGGAATGCCGATCAGCTTCACGCCGTGCAGCTTCAGCAGACCGTTCAGGTTGTAGTAGCCGGGGTCCTCCACGAATATCGTGTCCCCGGCTTTGAGCATGTAGCGCATCAGCAGATCGAGCGCCTGGCTCGCGCCATTGGTGATCAGAATCTGCGAGGCGTCCGCCTGAATCCCCAATTGAGCGATACGGCCTTGCAGATGTTCACGCAAGGTCAGATTGCCGAGCGGGAGCGCGTAATCGACCATGCTCGCGCTATCGGTGCGCGACACGTGGCGGATCGCTTGCGCGAGGCTCTCCGTGTCGCGCCACGCATCAGGGATGAAGCCGCTGCCAAGCTTGAGCGTCTCACTCTGGTAGTTGAACTGCTGGAGGATGTGCCCCGATTCGTCCTCGGCGCGGCGCGGGTCCGAGGTGCCCTGGCATTGCGCGCTTGGCGGCTGGCGGTCGGCGACATAGAAGCCCGAGCCGTGCCGCGAGTCGACGTAGCCGAGCGACACCAGCCGGTCGTAAGCCTCGATCACGGGAAACCGGCTCACGCCGTAGTCGGCGGCGAACTGGCGGATCGACGGCAGCTTGGAGCCGGGGTGAGCGGTGCGCGAACGAATCCAGGCGGTGACGCCCGTGACGATCTGTTCGGTGAGTGGTACGCCGGTTTCCCGATTGAGTTGGATTTCGAGTTTCATACGGTGCTTTTCCTTCGCCGAGCCTTCGGTGCGGCGTGCGCTGCACGCGCCTATGAAGCGCGATTGCCGTCAACTGTCCGTTTTTTCGACTGAACAGTTCCGATGAAAGTGTTCGGAACTGTGCATGGGTATCTGATGATCGCACGTCAATAATCAATACAACAGGAAAGTTCTTTGAAGGAGAACAGCGATGCGTGAAGTCCGGATTTTCGAAATGGAACATGACGAGCCTGCGGCGGCCTGGCGTGTCGCGCGTCCGTCGGTCTTCAAGGTGATCTCGGGTGAGATCTGGTTGACTGTCGAAGGCGAAAACGGCGATCACTGGCTGGCAACGGGGCAATCGATCGAGTTGCCACGCGGTGCGCTGGCGTGGGCCAGCGCAGGGCGGGCCGGTGCGCGTTTCGCGCTGGCTAGCGGGTCGGAGCGTGCTGTAACGCGGCCGTTGAGCGGTTCGCCGATGTTGAACTGGTTGCCGCGCTGGTTCGGTGTGGCGTGACGGAGTGAGGTGGCTGCGGCAATTGCACAGCCGCTGCAACCATTGCGGCTGATGCGGGCACGGAGGATGTGCACCGCGTCTGCTGCGCGGCCGGTCAAGGCCGCGCCTCAATCTCCCCGATATAGCGCGCGCGTGGCCGGATCAACCGGCCGTCGCGCGTTTGCTCCATTGCGTGAGCAATCCAGCCGACCACCCTGCCGACCGCGAACAGCGTGAACGCGGCGCCGGCCGGCAGGCCGAGCACCCGTTCGATGGCCACGAGCGCGAAGTCGACGGTCGGCTCCGCGCCGGTCGTGTCACGCACCGTGCGCGCGATCGCCTGCACTTCGCCTAGCGGCGAACGGCCCGGTGCGCAGTCAGCGAGCATCTCGAGCAGCAGACGCGCGCGCGGATCGCCGTCCGGATAAAGTGGATGACCGAAGCCCGACAGTACCGGCCCATGCGTGCCGTGCTCATGGCGGGCGAGCCGGTTCGCCAGATAGCGGTCGAGATCGGGTGCGCGTGACGCTTCATCGAGCAGCGCGGCGATCCGCACCGTTTCGCCACCATGTCGCGGGCCGGCCAATGCGGCCAGACCGCCGGCCACGGCGCCGAACATATGTGTTCCCGTCGACGTGATGCAGCGAACCGTGAAAGTCGAAGCATTCAGTTCATGATCCGCGCAGGCCACCAACGCCGCGCGCAGCAGCCCCGCCTGCTGACGGTTGCGTATGTTCCACGCCGACGCCAATTGCTTGTGCAGCGGTTCGTTCGACGGCGCCGCCGAGACCATCGCGGCGGCCAGCAAGCGCATGACCGCGCAGGCGGTATCGAGTTGCGCGTCGCGGCCGAGCGCCCATACCCGCGGCATTTGCGCGGCGGCGGCCGGCAGCAGCACGAGCGCGCGGTCGAGCGGCGTGCTGTCGCTCCAGAGCTTGAGCCACGCGGCCCACTGCGCGGCGGCGAAGGGGACGGCCGGTGCATCGGCGATACGCCTCGCACTGCATTCCCACAACAACGCCGCGATATCCTCGAGGGATGCCGTGCGCGCCAGTTCCATGGCGTCGTGCCCGCGATACAGCAGGCGGCCGTCGGCCACCAGCGTGATCGACGATTCGAGCACCGGCACGCCCCAATCCAACACCTTTTGCGCGACCTTGCCGGCGCGCTTGCCGTCTTCCTTGCGCCGGGCGAGCCGCCGCACTTCGCCGGCGTCGTAGAGCCGGTGCTTGCCTTGCGCATCCGGCGATGAGCTCAGCATGCCGCGGCTGACATACGCATACAGCGTAGGCAGGCTGATGCCGAGCGTGGCGGCGGCTTCGGCGGCGGTGAGGGAATTGGTGGGCGGCATGGAAACGCGTAGAAACCGAAGAAATCAATATATATTGATTATCATAATCAAGATTGATTGCAGCAAGGCGAAATTCTAGACTCGATTCACTTTCTTCCTGTCCCAACTCGAACGAGATGAACGACATGAGCACCACGACGCCTGAACTCGCACTCAAACATATCTGGATGACCGCGCAATGCGACCCGACTGCGCTGCACTCTGTCTCGCTTCCCGGCGCCGATCCAGGCTTGCCGTCGGTCTATCGGGTCGGCGCGTTGGCGCAGGCGACCATCGCCGCGAGCGGCCTTGCAGCTGCCGAATACCATCGCTTGCGCACGGGGCGCCGGCAACACGTCACCGTAGAGATGCGGCGCGCGCTGGCCTCGTTTCGCAGCGAGCGCTATCTGCGTATCGACGACGGTCCGCCCCCCGCTTTGCGCGATCCAGTGATGGGTTTCTACGCGACGCGCGACGGCCGCTGGATTCAACTGCACACAAACTTTCCACATCATCTTGAAGGCGTGCTGAAGGTGCTCGGCTGCGCGAACGATCGCGCGGCGGTGGCCGAGGCGATTCGCGGCTGGGATGGCGCAACGCTTGATCAGACGCTCGCCGACGCCGGTTTGTGCGCGGCATTGATTCGCACGCCCGACGAGTGGGCTGCGCTCGATCAGGCGAAAGCGATTTCGGGGCTGCCCTTGTTCGAGATCGAGCGCATTGGCGATGCGCCGGTCGAGCCGCCGCGCGAGGCAGGCGCGGAGCGGCCGCTGGCGGGCGTGCGGGTGCTGGATTTGTCGCGCATCATTGCCGGGCCGGTGGCGGGACGCGCGCTCGCGCAGCATGGCGCCGAGGTCTTGATGGTCAACGGTCCGCACTTGCCGAACATTGCGCCGCTGGTAATCGACAACGGGCGTGGCAAGCGCTCGGCTGTGATCGATTTGCGCGATGCAACTGGCCAGGAAACGTTAAATGGCCTCGTTAGCGACGCCGACGTGTTTTTGCAGGCGTATCGGCCAGGGGCGCTCACGGCGCGCGGGTTCGGTCCCGAGGAACTGGCGCGAGTGCGGCCGGGGATCGTCTATGTCTCGGTTTGCGCTTATGGGCACACGGGACCTTGGGCCGGGCGGCGCGGCTTCGATAGTCTGGTGCAGTCCGCGAGTGGGATTGCTTTTACCGAGCGCGAGGCGGCGGGATGGGATGAGCCGAAGCATCTGCCTTGTCAGGCGTTGGATCATGCGACGGGATATCTGGCTGCGTTCGGCGCAATGGCCGCATTGGCGCGGCGAGCCACCGAAGGCGGAAGCTGGCACGTGAGGGTGTCGCTCGCGCAGACCGGACGGTGGTTGCAATCCTTCGGATTGCTTCCCGACGGCTGGAAGGCGCCCGACGTTTCGATCGACGATGTGCGGGATTGTCTGGGAAGCGTGCAGTCGGAGTTCGGGCGGGTGCTGGGCGTTCTGCCGGCTGAGCGTCTTGAGGAGACGCCTGCGCGCTTTGATTTGCCGCCGGCACGGATAGGGGCGCATGAGGCGAAATGGGCCTGACGGTGTTGTGATTGCCCCGAAGGACAAACGCCGTACTTACTTCCTCAACTCCGCCACGAAATCATAGTAATCGTTGCGGCAGTAGGTATCGGTCAGCTCGATCGCCCGCTGATCCGCCGTGTACCCGACGCGCGTGATCAGCAACAGCGCCTCGTTAGGGGCAATGCTCATCTGCTGCGCGATCTCGTCGTTCGCGTTCACCGCGCGAAAATGCTGCAGCGCGCGCACAATCGTCAGTCCGCGATTTTCCAGGTACGTGTACAACGAATCGCCAATTGCCTGAGGATCGGGAATCACCGCGGCAGGGAAGGTGGAATTCTCCACCGCCATCACGATGCCGTCCGCGAGACGCAAACGGCGCAGCCGGGTTACGGCTGCCGCCGGCGACAAGCCCAGTTGAATCACCTCATCGCGGTTAGCGGGCGAAATTTCTCGCGACAACCACTTCGAACTCGGCGTAAAACCGCGTCGCCGAAGCATTTCGCTGAAACTCGACAGACGCGATAGCGGATCTTCATAGCGTGGCGTGATGAAGCTGCCCGCGCCTTGAGTGCGGCGGATCAATCCCTGTTCGACCAGCAGGGCAATGGCTTTGCGCGAGGTGATCCGCGATACGCCGAGCGCTTCGGACAGCACGCGCTCAGAGGGCAGCGCCTCGCCCGCGTTCCAACGGTTTTCGTGAATCGCGCTGCCGAGCTTGCGAGCGAGTTGCAGATACAGCGGCGTGTCGTTTTCCGGGTCCGGGCGCAGGTCGCGCCAGCGGTCTTCCGAGGCAGAGGTCATGGGGCTCACGCAAGAAGGGCAAGCGGCAATTCTAAGACATCGGCGCGCTCCGTTATAGCGGGCTTTTGCCTGGTGCCCGATCCGATGCTCATGCAACCGCTAAACTCGTCCCTGTGATTTGCGTATCATGCGCCGCGGATTCGCCTGCGCCGCCGCATCGACATGAACGCGTTGCCCTATGTTTAGCCACTTCGAGGAGAAAGCATGACGACCGATATCGCAAGCGTGAGCCTGCCCGACGGCGAGCGTATTCCGAAACTGGGGCAGGGCACCTGGGAGATGGGTGAACAGCCGGCGCGGCGTGCCTCGGAACTCGCCGCGCTGCGCTGCGGCATCGAATTGGGCATGACGCTGATCGACACGGCGGAAATGTACGGCGACGGCGCCACGGAATCGCTTCTCGGCGAAGCGCTGGCGGGGCTGCGCGATCAGGTCTTTCTCGTCAGCAAGGTGTATCCGCATAACGCCAGCCGGCGCGGCGTGATCGCGGCCTGCGAGCAGAGCCTCAAGCGCCTGAAAACCGATCGGCTCGATCTGTATCTGCTGCACTGGCGCGGCTCGGTGCCGCTTGCGGAAACCGTCCAGGCATTCGAGGCATTACGCAGCGCGGGCAAGATTCGCCACTGGGGCGTCAGCAACTTCGATACCGACGATATGGAAGAGCTCGTCGCCACGCCGGGCGGCGAGGCGTGCGCGACCAATCAGATTCTCTACAACGTGGCGCGCCGTGGGCCGGAATTCGACCTGTTGCCGTGGCTTGCCGCGCGCAACATGCCGGGGATGGCATACAGTCCGGTCGATCATGCGCGCCTGCCGAAACGCTCGCCGCTCGACGATATTGCCGACGCACGCGGCGTCTCGGTGTTTCAGGTGGCGCTTGCGTGGGTCTTGCAAAAGCCCGGCGTGTTCGCGATTCCGAAAGCGGGCCGCGTCGAGCATGTGCGCGACAACTATCGGGCGTCGCAATTGCAACTCGACGCGCACGAACTCGCTGCCATCGACACTTACTTCAAACCGCCGCGCAGCAAGCGGCCACTCGAAATGCTGTGAGTGCAGTAGCGGCCGTCAGCGAACTGCAGCCGGCCATGGAGCCGGCGCTTATGGCGCTGCGGCTCGCTGCACGGGCGTCATCAATTGCAACTGTGGTGCATGTGCACGGAACCCAGAACGGCGACTTCAGCGGGCGTGTGCTTGAGCGAGTCTTCGTTGACCTGGGCGGCATCGGCAATGAATTCGTCGACGATCGACGACACCTGCGTATTGCGCAGACACAGCGACACACGCTGCGTTTCGTTGGGCGGCAGCGACGCGCGCTGACCGAGGAACAGCACGCCGTACTGATAGCCGTGGATGATGCCGCGGATCGCGCCGACGCATTGACCTTGCGCGACGTTATCGTTTTTTAGCTTGCAGGTTTGCGCGAGCGAATAGGCGGAGAAGGTGGGATCGACCGGCGGGGCGGCTTGCGACAGGGTTTGCGGCTGTGGCTGAGTCGACGTAGCCGGTGTTTGCGCCGAAGTTTGCGCATTAGCGAGCGATGCGAGGCCCAGAGCGGCGACCATCAGCAGGCCGGTGGCCGTGCGCGCCATGGTGTGGGGGACGTTTCGTTGCATGTTGTGGTGCCCTCATATCGAACGTTGAATCTGATATGAGGCAATCGCTTCGGTTTGGTTCCGGTCACGCGCGACACGATCGATTGTTTTAGTTTTAAACGTGTGCAAGAGCAGGAACTGCCTGTCAGCGTTTCGAGGCCTTGCGTGCTGTTTTGCCGGGCCGCCTGCGGGTGTTGCCAACATCGACCGGCTTCGGGCGGTGACGCTCGACCGGGGGATCGAGACATCACCGCCGCTGCCGGGGGACTGCGAACGGCATACGCATGTCGTTAGCGACGGGTAGGGCGCGGGGGCCCCCTACCCGGGAAACAGGCGACTGTCAGTGCCCGTTTCCTCCGCCATTGCCACCATTGCCGCCGCCACCCTTGCCTCCGTGACCGCCGCCGGAGCCTCCGCCAAAGCCGCCGCCGAACCCGCCACCGAAGCCTCCGCCAAAACCACCACCGGGGCCGCCTTTACCACCGCCGAACCCGCCGCCGGGGCCGCCACCGCAACCGCAGCCGCCGCTCCCGCTGCTGCCGCCACTGCTTCCGCCACCGCCGCTGCTGCCACCGCCGCTGCTGCCACCGCCGCTGCTGCCACCGCCGCTGCTGCCACCGCCGCTGCTGCCACCGCCGCTGCTGCCACCGCCGCTGCTGCCACCGCCG